>JAZSPB010000090.1:0-51154 GCA_045537235.1 Eubacteriales bacterium | reverse complement strand
ATGCGCCCTTTTGGTAGTTTGTGCGAACATAGCGATACCCCATGAGGTGCAGTATGTTCGCTCAAGTGCTGCCAAGGGCGCAATAGAAAAGTTTTTTGCGGAGCTTTTTTCCAAAAAAGCGACCTCCCCGCCCGCAGGCGTCTCTAAAAAATCAGCGATTCAAGGATTGACATCGCAACAAAAATATGGTATATTTAATTTTGATATTATACATTTACAGAGGTAGCTATGATCAATACCATTATATTTTCCGATGAAATTACCCTTTGGTGGGACAAGCAATGGGAGCTGGCGGACGGTGTTCTCTACCGTGTGGCACTGAACGGCAAAACGATAGGCGAAACGACCAAGACCCATTTTTCCTGTAACGATCTGTGTCCCGAAACAAAATATGTCATTAAGGTAGAGCGGCTGGACGAAAACGGTATGTCGGCAGAAGTTTTGGGCTTTCTTGATATCACAACCCCAAAAGCTAAAAAGCGCATCGACGTAACTGCCGCTCCCTATCATGCAGTTGGCGATGGCAAGACCATGAACACCGACGCACTTCAGCGCGCCATTAATGACTGCGGCGCCGATGCGTGTGTATATTTCCCTGCCGGCGTTTATCTGTCGGGAGCGCTCGACCTTCACAGCGATATGGAGCTCTATCTTGATGAGGGGGCGACACTCCAAGGCACAGCTAATGTGGAGGATTACCTTCCCAAACGGTTGAGCCGTTTTGAGGGCATTGAAATGATGTGCTACAGTTCTCTGCTTAACATGGGAACCCTCGACCACACATCCGGTCCCAATTGCCGCAACATCGTCATTCGAGGCGGTGGTACGGTATCTGGTGGCGGAGAAGCCCTTTGCAATGCTGTAATTGACAGTGAGCGAGAAAGACTCCGCGAGTATTTGGCTGCCAATGCCGAATATGTCAAAACCTGCGAAAATGACCGCACCATCCCCGGACGCGCAAGACCGCGCCTTGTCAACATCAGCAATTGCGAAAATGTCATCATGGCAGGTGTCACCTTCCAATATGGCGCAGCATGGAACGTACATTTTGTGTATTCCCGCAACATCACGACCTATGGCTGCCGCATCCTTTCTCAAGGCGTTTGGAACGGCGACGGCTGGAATCCCGACTCCTCGGAAAATTGCGTGATCTTCAACACCGAATTCCGCACCCATGACAACTCCATCGCCGTCAAGTCAGGCAAAAATCCCGAGGGCAACAAGATCGGGCGCCCCTGTGTAGGTGTCCGCATTTTCGACTGCCACGGACGGAGCTGTATGGCGCTGGGAAGTGAAATGTCCGGTGGTATCAGCGAGGTCTATATTTGGGACTGCGACTTCACCGAGGCCGACTCGGGTCTTGGTATCAAGGTTACAGGCAAGCGCGGCGGCTATGTTCGGAACGTCCGTGTACGCAACTGCAAATTTGTCAATCTCCGTATGAGAAGCGTACATTTCAACGATGACGGCGAGCCTGCCGATACTGTTGCGGTGGTAGAAGATGTCCTGTTCGAAAACCTCGAGCTGACAGGTGTCTCGGTTTCTCCCACGGGCGAGCGTAAGCCTACCGAGCTCCTCCTCCTGTCCGGTCTCGACGGTGCGGAAAACCACTTCAAGCGATTCACCTTTGATGGTGTGCGCATCCGTTGCCGCGATGACGGCTCCCTTCAGCAGATCAACATCAAAAACATGAAAAATCTTACGCTAAAAAATATCTCCTTTATTTAAAGACCAAAAAACTCCGCGAAACTTAGCCTCGGATTCTAAAGGACTGCTTTCATAATATTCAGCCTCGGCAGGGTGTTTCCTTGCCGAGGCTTTTGACATTTAATAAATTATTCAACACTCCACTTTCCTGCATATTCCGAAAGATGCGTCTTTATTTTGACAAACTCTTCCTTTTCTCGTATTTTATCAAAAATCGGATCGTCCATTTTCTTGAGTAGTTTTTGGGCTGCATTATCCGAATCGCTTGTTGACCAGCTGCCACCTTTCATTCCGCGAAAAACAAGAGAAGTACGCTCTTCATCAAAAGATGTAATGAATTTAATAGCGTGCTCTGCCGCTGATTGTAGATGCTTTAGCGCATTTTCTTCATCATTCTTTTTTGCATAATAAAAAGCTTGCTCGCGGTGCGTGCCACAAAGATCTATGTGATTAAAACCATAATCACCATTTTCAAAAAACAAATTAATAAACGCTATGCGTTTATCACGAAGGGACGCATATTCTTCTTGTGTATAACTCCATTCTCCCGAATCTAATTTGGTTTGCAAGGAAGGTAAACGGGCGGAAAGAATAAGGAATAATGAATATATTTCAGCCTGTTTGGCTTCATAAGCCTTATTCCCGGAATAAATGCTACCAAGGAGGCTTTCTTGGGATTCACACATGAGAGGCATAGATGTTGCTAATTTTACCGCTTCTTCAAGTCTTCCTGTATAACGATAAGCGTAGCACAAAATTTGAATCGCGCCGTGTCTTTGATTGTCTTCGGTGCTGTATTTCAAAATATGCTCTCCCCATTTAATAGTTTCGTCAACATATTTGCTATCACCTTTGCATTTGTACTGCTTAAAGGATAGATACATAAGGCGGTAAATCAGGTAGATGTCATCGGGATATTTTTTTAGCCCATTTTCCAATATGTTTCGTGCTTCGTCCAAATATCCTCGTCTTGAATACCTATTGGCTTCGTCACAAAGTGTATTGATATGTTTTTGCTTTTGTGCAAGATCGATCTCTAAAAGTTCATCTGAAGTCACATTGAACAAATTACAAAGCGGAGCAATGAGCGCAATATCAGGCATTGCCGTATTTGTTTCCCAACGACTAATGGCTTGCGGAGAAATAGAAAGAATTTCTGCAAGCTGTTCCTGCGTCATTTCACGCTCACGGCGAAGTTTTTTTATTTTTTCCCCAAAACTCATTGTAGAAAATCCTCCAAATAAGTAGTATATCAACCGGCTGTGATTATATTATACAATAAAACCTTTTGGCTGTCTACATCTCATTAATTGAGGAAAACTCTATTTTAAATTGTTTTTAGTGTGATACTTGCACTACTTCATCAGTGGTGAGTAAGTGCGCGCCTGTGGGCGCGGGGGAGGTCGCTTTTTGGAAAAAGCTCCGCAAAAACTTTTGATCCGCGCCCTTGGTAAAGTGAGAGCGAACATACTGCACCCAATTTAGTACCGCCATGTTCGCACAAACTTCCAAAAGGGCGCAGATCAAAAGTTTTTTGCGGAGCTTTTTTCCAAAAAAGCGACCTCCTGCGCCCGCAGGCGCAATCAAAAAAAACAGAGACCACACATTGGTGGCCTCTGAATCCAAGCAAATATAAAATTACTTGTACTTGCGCTTTCTTGCGGCTTCGGACTTCTTCTTACGCTTAACACTAGGCTTTTCGTAGTGCTCTCTCTTGCGAAGTTCGGTGAGGACGCCGGAACGAGCGCACTGGCGTTTAAAGCGACGAAGGGCGCTGTCCAAGGACTCGCCATCTTTCACTCTGACTTCTGCCATTACTTGTTTCCCTCCCTCCGCTTGTTATGATCAATCACAACAATACTCTTTTGATATTATAACACAAATCCAAATCCGTGTCAATAGAATTTTTGAATTTTTCTCGCCGTTTTTTATTATTTCACAACGATATTGACGATCTTATTGGGAACTGCAATCTCCTTGATCACCGTTTTGTCTTTGATCGCGCTTGCTACCGCCTGTTTTGCAGCGGCAATAGCCTCGTCCTTGGGGCAATTCACGGGCAACATAACCGTGCCGCGAACCTTACCGTTGACTTGAACTGCGATCTCAATGGATGCATCCACCGTCTTTGCCTCATCATACTGCGGCCAAGGTGCCAGCGAGCAAAGTCCTTCGCCGCCCATCTGCTCCCACATCTCTTCGCAAAGGTGAGGTGCGAAGGGGCAAAGCACAGCAATAAAGCTCATCAATTGTTCGCGGGTAAGCGAGCCTGCATCATTGATCTCGTTCACAAGACCCATCATGGTGGCGATGGCGGTATTGAACTTCATATCCTCGATATCCTGAGATACCTTCTTGATCATTTTATGGAAAGCGACTTCCAGCTTGGTGTTATTCTCTTCCTTGATCATAGAAGGAAGATCTGCCACTCTCTCAAGAAAACGCTTACAGCCCTTGACACTGCTCTCCGACCAGGGCGCCGCGCTTCCGTACTCACCCATGAAGAGAATGTAAACACGCAGAACATCGGCACCAAACTCATTTACAACATCCAGCGGGTCAACAACATTGCCCTTGGACTTACTCATCTTATCCCCATCGGGACCGAGAATCAGCCCCTGTGCGGTTCTCTTAGCATAAGGTTCAGACGTGGGAACCTCGCCAAGATCATACAGGAACTTGTGCCAGAAACGGGAGTAGATCATATGTCTGGTAACGTGCTCCATACCGCCGTTATACCAGTCAACGGGAAGCCAATATTTCATCTCGTCCATGTCGGCCAGTTTTTCGTCATTCTTGGGGTCGATATAGCGCAGGAAATACCAGGACGAGCCCGCCCACTGGGGCATCGTATCGGTCTCGCGCTTGGCATCCTTTCCACACTTGGGACACTTGCAATTGACAAAAGAATCGATCTTGGCCAAGGGGCTTTCTCCGCCTTCACCGGGTGCAAATTCCTTGACCTCGGGCAATCTCAACGGAAGCTCTTCGTAAGGTACAGCCACCATACCGCAATGAGCACAATGCACGATCGGGATAGGTTCACCCCAGTAGCGCTGACGGTTAAATGCCCAGTCCTTCATCTTAAACTGAACACCCTTCTCACCGATTCCCTTCTCACCCAACACCTTGATCATTGCGTCGATCGCCTCTGCCTTGGTGGTGATGCCGTTAAGGAAGTCGGAGTTGATCATCTTACCGTCACCGGTATAAGCCTCTTTTTCAATGTCGCCGCCTTCGATAACGGGGATGATATCGATGCCGAATTTTTTAGCAAACTCATAGTCGCGCTCGTCATGCGCAGGTACCGCCATAATGGCACCCGTGCCATAACCCATCATAACATAGTCTGCAATGTAAATGGGGATCTGCTTTCCACTGACAGGAGAGATAGCGCTAATGCCCTCAATACGTACACCGGTCTTTTCCTTGACCATCTGCGTGCGCTCAAACTCGGTCTTCTTGGCACACTCCTCGCGGTAATTCTTGATAGCGTCCATATTTCCGATACGGTCGGCCAGCTTATCCAAAAGAGGATGCTCGGGCGCGATGACCATAAAGGTAACACCAAAGAGAGTATCGGGTCTGGTGGTATAGATGCGAAGCTTTTCGTCGGTATCCGAGATGCTGAAATTAACAAATGCACCGGTAGACTTACCGATCCAGTTGACCTGCTGCTGTCTTACCTGGGGCAGATAATCTACCTCATCAAGTCCCGAAAGCAACTTGTCGGCATACTCGGTGATGCGGAGATACCAAACATCCTTGGACTTCTGTACGATATCGCTGTGACAAATATCACACTTACCGCCCTGCGAATCCTCGTTGGAGAGGACAACCTTACAACTGGGGCAATAGTTGACCAGCGCAGTATCGCGGAAAGCCAATCCGTTCTCAAACATTTTCAAGAAGATGTACTGCGTCCACTTATAGTACTTTTCCTCGGTCGTATCGACCACTCTCGTCCAATCGAAGGAGAAGCCCACGCGCTTGAGCTGCGCGGTGAAACGCTCAATGTTGGTATCGGTCACCTTTCTGGGGTGGATACCGGTCTTGATCGCATAATTTTCGGTGGGAAGTCCGTAAGCATCAAAGCCGATGGGAAACAGAACGTTGTAGCCCTGCATTCTTCTCTTGCGGCTGACCACCTCAAGTCCCGAATATGCCTTAATATGTCCGACGTGCATACCGGCTCCGCTGGGATAGGGGAACTCGACAAGACCGTAGAACTTGGGTTTGGAATGGTCGGACGAAGCCTCAAAAACGTGCTTGTCCTCCCAGATCTTCTGCCATTTTTTCTCAATGTTTGTAAAATCGTACTTCATATATGTCATTCCTTTCCGAGGACTTAAAACTCCATAACGACGGGTGCGTCGCCGTACAGCTTGTCCAAATTGTAAAATTCACGAGCCTCGCGGCTGAAGATATGAACAACTACGTTGCCGTAGTCAAGAACGATCCAAGTGTTGTTGCCTCTCCCCTCGATATTGTCGGGAGTGATGCCGCGCTGTTCGATCTTAAAATCGACCTCACCTGCCAAGGCCTTGACCTGTGTGCCCGAATTACCGGTACAAAGGACAAAATAATCGGCAATGGAGGTCTTTTCTTCCACATGAATAACCTTGACCTCATGTCCCTTTTTGTTGTCCAACACCTCACCGATCGCACGTGCCAACTCAAGTGGCGTCGCACCGACCAGTGTGGGAAGAAGCATTTCTGTATTATTGGTTTCCATACCAACCGTTTCCTTTCTTATGAAATCTTTTATGATCCTATGAATTTATAACCTATGAATTAAAACACATCTCAAGACGTGCCGTTCCCATCTTCGCCAAGCTCGCTCACCGTGTAATATTTCGGAAGAATTTCACGCCGATAAACGCACTCAAAATCCTCTCTTTCGGCATCGCTGAAAAGATGCGCGGGATCCAATACCGCAACCGCCTCCGAAATACCGAAATGCGACTCTAACACCGACGCCGTCCCCTCTCGAGACAAAATATAATACCACGCGCCACTGACCTTGGACTGCACTTCCTCACCGGGAAGAGTCAAAAGCGTAACATTCTCGGATTCCACCAATCTCGCCGTACGCAAAAGCGATACCATCTGCGACACACTCATATCGGTGCGAACCGACCGCGCCGCAAGCAAAACGATCCTCGGAATATCTCCTGCATTCAGTTTCTTCGCCGCCTCAAACAAAGCCGCAAGAAACAGTTTTTGCGCATCCATTCGGTCAATATCGGCGCGCAAATACCCCGAACGGAAACGGATAAACTGTGCCGCTTGTTCCCCGGTCAACCTCTGTCTTCCGGCCTTGAGATGAATGGAAAGTCCTTGCGCAGGATCATCATAATCCATGTCGCACGGTACATTGAGAGTCACCCCGCCAAGAATATCTACCGCCGAACAAACACTGTCAAGATCAACGGCAATATAACTGTCGATGTCTACCGCCAATGCATTACCGAGCATTTTGCAAAGTGCCTTTTCACCACCCAAAAGCTCCGCCGCACCGTTGATCTTTTTGTAATCCCTATCGGTATAGCGAAAATAGGTGTCTCTGGGGATCTGTGCAAGACATGCCTCCCCGGTTTGGGTATCCACCGTAGCCAAAATGATCACATCGGAAAGCCCCGAAGCCTCATCCGTTCCCAATATTAAAATCCGATATGAGCTGTCCTCGACCGAACGCGATATCCCCACAGGAGAAGTCTCATGAAACGCCCCCGAAACCGAAAGCGCAAACAGCGCCGCGATCCACACCGCCACTATCGGATAGATCCGATAAAACCAAATCAACCTTGCATTGCATGATCTCAAAACAAAACACCTCTGTTCCCTTTTGACCTCATGCAATCCGTCGATTAAAATTATCGATCCAAATTAACGATCAACCAATTTCTCGCCGCGAAGGTATCATCGCTGACGGGGGCACCGTCCTCGATAAGCCCTGCCAGTGTCATATCAAAGGAGCGAATGAGCACCCGATCCAGATGCTTTTTTCTCTCCTCCTCATCCATATTTTCAGGAGCCGCATCCCAAAAAAGTTTACGAAGCGTAACACAATCGGAAAAGGTTCGCGACTCGTCGATATAGTCAGCAAGATATACAATCTTTTCAAGCAAGCTCATATCCGCACGTCCCGTCGTGTGCCATCTGACCGCCGAGATCACTTCGGGATCGGCAAATTCAGGATAGCGCGTGGGGATCAAAGCCGCCGCCGTTTTTGCATGAAAGGTCTTTGGTGTTAGAATGTCTTGCTTTGAAATTATTATACCAAACTCACGGCAGATTTGCAACTGGTTTTCGGAAGAATATTCCTTTGTTATATCATGCAAAAGTGCCGCCGCACGGAGAATATCGGTCTTGTCGGATGCATAAAGCTTACCCAACCGTTCGGCCATGATCTCCACCGCCGCCGTATGTGCAAAGCGTTTGGGCGACATTTCGCTGCTCACTGCCGTACGCAGGTCATCAAGCATCGATTCGTTAAATTTCATGCTAAAATTTCCTCTGTTAATTTTTATAAAGACCGTTGGACTCGATATAGGATGCCACAAGCGGAGGTACCAGCTCTGAGATATCCTCTCCCCGTGCCACACGTCCACGAATATCGCTCGACGATATGGGAAGCGGCTCTCCGATGAGTTTTCGGAACATCTTGCCCGACTCTGCATAATATTGAGACAGCTTTTTGACGATCATATTATCAAGCATACGGTCATTTTCCCGCCGAATATAGACGGGATAACAAAGCTTCAATATCTCACGATAATCGCGCCACCGATCAAAGGTCAGCACCATGTCGGTACCGCACAAAAGTAAAAGTCGCCGTCCCTCTGCGGACAATTCGCGAACCGTATCCACGGTATAGCTCTTGCCGCCTCGACGGATCTCCATATCCGACACCACTACGCCGTCCATATTGGCAAAGGCCAGCTCACACATACGCAAGCGATGTATGGGGATATCCCCCACCTCCGCATCCTTGTGCGGCGGAATTCCCGTGGGAATAATAAACAAATAATCCAATCGCATCTGCTCCATAAAGAGCTTGGCCGCCTCTACATGACCGTTATGTACAGGTGCAAAGGTGCCACCGAAAATACCGACGCGAATGGGGTCTTCCACAGCGGTTTCGGGCGTTTTCGCCCCTTGGATCGGCGCTCTCACAACTCAATCTTTTTGTGCTTTTCGGACTCACGGTAAAGCACAACCTTGCGTCCTACCACCGCGACCACCTCGGCCACCGTAGCCTCGCCCAGCGCATCGGCCACCTCACGAGCGGTATACTCGCAATTTTCAAGCACCGAAAGCTTGATCAACTCTCTGGCCTCAAGGGCGTCGGAAACCGTTTTGATCAAATTCTCACTAATGCCTCCCTTGCCAATCTGCATGATTGCGGGAATGTTGGTGGCAAGCGAGCGCAAATAAGCTCTCTGTTTGGATGTTATCATAATTCTTTCCTTATTTTTCAATCATTTTTGAAAGCGCATCGGCAAAAGCACTCACGGCGCGCGCACGATGACTGACTTCATTCTTCTCTTCGGAGGTAAGTTGGGCAAAGGTTTTGCCTAGAGGCGCATAGTAGAACAACGGGTCGTATCCGAATCCGTTATTGCCCCGAGCTGATTGCAAAATTCTTCCTTCGGCACGCCCTTCCACGCAAAACTCTCGACCGTCCGGCATGACACACGCAATAGTGCACACAAAGGCCGCGCTTCTGTCCTCCTGCGCGGAAAGCTCTCGAAGCAATTTTTCATTGTTGGCTGCGTCATCCCCGTGTTCCCCTGCGTAGCGCGCAGAATACACACCGGGAGCACCGCCGAGCGCGTTCACGGACAGCCCCGAGTCATCCCCCACGCCGATCTTGCCGGTCGAGGCGGCTACACGAGCCTTGATCAGTGCATTTTCGCGATAGGTCGCCCCATTCTCCTCGATATCACCGACATAACCGATGTCATCCAAGGACAAAAGGGTCACACCGTCGATGTATCTTGACAAAAGTGCCTGTAGTTCTCCGATCTTATGCTTGTTTCTCGATGCAATTACAATTTCCATGATCAATCAAACAATGCCTTAACAAACTCGTCGGCATCAAATCTCTCCATGTCGTCGATCTTCTCACCTACACCGATAAATTTAACGGGAATGTTCAGCTCCTGCTTAATGGAAATAACGATACCGCCCTTTGCGGTGCCGTCCAGCTTATTGAGCACAAGACCCGTGATCTCGGCGGCGTTCTTAAATTCCTTGGCTTGGAGAATGGCATTCTGTCCGGTCGTAGCATCCAACACCAGCAGATTCTCGCGGCACACACCGGGAAGCTCTCGGTCGATGACACGGTTGATCTTCTCCAACTCGTTCATCAGATTCTTTTTGTTGTGCAAGCGTCCTGCCGTATCGATGACCAGTACATCCGCTCCGTGATTCTTGGCATAGTTTGCCGCATCAAAGACGACCGCCGCAGGGTCACTGCCCTCATTCTGCCGCACAAGCTCCACGCCCGATCGCTGGCACCACACAGCAAGCTGATCGATGGCCGCCGCGCGGAAGGTGTCTGCCGCCGCAACCACTACTTTTTTGCCCTGCCGCTTGAGAATGTTGGTAATCTTTCCGATCGATGTGGTCTTACCCGCGCCGTTGACACCGATGACCAGAATGACCGAAGGCTTGGTATCCAGCACCAACGGCTTGCCCTCTCCGATCATATCCACCAATATCTCTCGAAGTGCGTTTGTCACGTCTTCCTTTTCCTTGAGTCGACCATCCTTGATTCTGGCACGAAGCTCCTCCAAAATCTCCTCGGTGGCGTTAACACCCACATCGGCTGTGATCAAAAGCTCCTCCAACTCATCCAGAAGATCCTCGTCCACCTTGACAAAGGCTTTGAGCACATTGTCGATCTGTCCGAAGATCGCGTTTTTGGTTTTCATGAGACCGCTTTTCAGCTTATCCAAAAATGCCATCCCAGTCTTCTCCCTTCTTCTTTGCAATGTCATTTACATCCAGAGCCAGTACCTTGGAGATACCGTGCTCGGGCATGGTCACGCCGTACAGTCTGTTGGCCGCTTCCATAGTTCCGCGGCGGTGAGTGATCAGAATGAACTGCGTTCCATCGGAATAACGCTTGATATACTCGGCAAAACGTGCCACATTGACCTCATCCAGTGCCGCCTCGATCTCGTCAAAGATGTAGAAAGGCGTGGGATTGACCTTAAGAATGGCAAACAGCAACGCAATGGCGATAAAGGACTGCTCTCCGCCCGAAAGCTGCATCAAACTCTTGATGATCTTTCCGGGAGGTGCCGCCTTGATCTCAATGCCGCTGGTCAATACGTTTTCGGGATCGGTCAGCGAAAGCTCTGCCGTACCGCCGCCAAACAGCTCGGAGAAGGTCTGACCGAAGTTCTCGTTGATGCGGTTAAAGGCATCGGTAAAGGCGGTCTTCATCTCGCTCTCCAGCTTGTCGATGATCTTAAGCAATTCCTGCTTGGAGTCATTCAGATCGCGAATCTGCCGCTCCATGTAGTCATATCTTTCCTTGACCTCTTTATACTTATTCACCGCATCCAAGTCCACATTACCGATCGCGCGAAGCTTGTTTCGGCAATCCACCTGCTTGGCGGCGGTGGCAGCGCGAGTGACGGCGGTGATGGGGGGATATCCAAGTGCCACAGCTTCTGCGCGGCTGAGCTCATAGTCATCCCAAAGCTTTGTTGCAAGCTTGTCCTGCTCGTTTCGGAGCGAGTTGAGCTTGTTCTCATTCTTGGTATTTTCGCGGAAGATCGCTTCCTGCTCGGAACGCTTCTCGCGAATTTTAGCATTCATGGCGCTCAGCTTTTTCTCAAATTCAAAGCTGTCATTTTCCAAAAGTGCACGCTTGGAATTGAGATCTGCCAGCACCTTCTCCCCTTCGGCAAGACGGGCACGGTTTTCCTTCTGCGAATTTTCAAATACCGCGATCTGATTGCGGCATTCTTCGATCTTGCGCTTTTGCGCCGCGATTCCCTCCCGATGAGAGGCAATACGCTCATCAAGAGAGGCAGAAAGAGTACGCTCTGTCTCAATGTCCTTTTGGGTTTCGCTCTTCTTAATATACAGCTCGGTAATGGTGTTGGAAAGTGCATCACACCGCTCCAAAAGTTCATTGCGCTCCACATCCTTGTCGGCGCGGAACTCGCTGATGGCGCGAATACCTTCCAAAAGCTCGCGGTCGCGGGCAGAAAGCTCAACGGCCTCCTCCTCATAACGACGATGCTGTTCGATAACACTTCCATAATCGGCGCGCAACTTGTCAGCCAAGGTATTGTTGGCATCCAACTTGGCTCTGTGCTGCTCCAGTGTCGTGTTTTCGCTGCTGCGCATCACGTCCAAAATACGGCGCTTGTCCTCCAAGGACGACGTGCTTTCTTCCAGTTCGGTGATGGCTTTTTCCAGCGTCGCAAGTTCACGGGCAATGGTATCGGATTCGGTCGCAATACCGCGAAGCTTTTCCTCCATAGCGCGGATCTCGCCCGCACGACCGAGGATACTGCCACGGCTTCTTACCGAACCGCCGGTAAAGGAACCGCCCACCTGGATCTGCTGACCGTCCAGTGTAACCACTTTTACATAATATTTAAGTGCCTTCGCCATCTTGGTGGCATTATCAATGTTATCAAAGACCACAGTGCGTCCCAAAAGCGATGACACGATCTCGCGGAACTTATCATCACAAGAGACCAGCTCATCCGCATAAGAAACAAAGCCTTCAAACTTGCGAGACTCCCGCATTTCATGGGTATCCTCCTGCCCACGCATTGAGGTAATGGGGAAGAAAGTGGCACGTCCTGCCTCGGCGCGTTTGAGCGCAAACATGGCGGCCTTTGCCGTTTCCTCATCCTCCACAACGATATGCTGAAGATTGGCAGCAAGAGCCGTTTCAATCGCCGTCACATACCGATCCTCCACACGGATGACCTTGGACAGCGGACCGTAGATCTTGCCGCAAGGAGCGCCTGTCCGATCGGTGACCTTGCCCTCGGCATAAGCCTTCATAACAAAGCGAACGCTGTTGGAGTAACCCTCAAACTGCTCCTCCATCGCACGGAAGGTGTCAATTCTCTGCTTGGCCGAATCGCGTTCCAAGCGCAAGGCCGCCAAGCGATCCTCTCTCTCCATTCGTTCATCGTACTGCTTCTGCAATGCATCATGCCCCGCATTGATATCTCGGGTCACCTCGGCAAGGGACTCATCATACTTGGCAAGAGACTCCTCGCACCGCTTAACGCGCCCCTCCAACTCTTTGGAAATCGCTTCATACCTAGCGATCTCATCCAATGTGGAAGAATTCTTACCGTCTTCATCGGCGCGCGCATTTTCAATGACCGAAAGTCTCACCTTGATATCGGTCTCTTCTTTTTCATATTTGCGGATATCGGCCAACGCTTCTGCGATCTGCCCTTCCAGCTTTTCCGCCTCGGCACGAAGACGCTTTTGCTCCTCAATGGCCGCCTCATGCTCCTTCTGTCGCTCGACAAGTTGATTTTCCAGCTCTTTTACTCGTTCTTCACGCTTAGCAAGACCGCTCTTTTCATCCTCAATGGCCTTTTCATACTCACGAATGACCTCCGCAGAGCCTTCCATCATATCGGCGGCGTGCGCAATGTTGGTCTTGGAGACCTGATATTCACTGTCCAGCGCATGATTGATCTTGGTCTGCTCACCGATTCGGGACAGCAACTGCTCGGAGGCATATTTGTTGTTCTGCGAAATATCAAACAGCTTCTCGTTCTGCGCTTCGTAGGACGCAATGGTATCATTGATCGTGCGCAACTCAAAAGACGAGCGGTTGAAGTTCTCCTCCGCATCGGTCAGTTCCGCACGCAATTTTTCGGTGTCATACAGCCAAAGCTGAACGTCCACCCTCTTTTTGGTTTCCAGCAGTTCAATGGCACGAGAGGCCTTTTCCGCCTCCTTTTCCAAGGGACCAACCTGCGCTGACACCTCAATGAACACGTCATTGATACGGGTCATGTTGTCCTCGGTATCTGCCAATTTGCGTTCCGTCTCGGTCTTCTTGTGACGGTACTTGGCAATGCCCGACGCATCCTCAAAAATGCTGCGTCTCTCATCGCTCTTACGGGAGATGATCTCCGCGATCTTACCCTGACCGATGATCGAATAGCCGTCTCGCCCCACACCGGTGTTCATAAACAGCTCATAGATGTCCTTCAAACGTACCGCCTGACGGTTTATGTAATATTCACTGTCTCCCGAACGGTAGTAACGGCGGGTAACCGTCACCTCATCATACATACAATCCAAGCGATTCTCAAGATCGCGGTTATCAAACGTAACCGAAACCTCGGCGTATCCCATCGGCTTGCGGCTGTCCGCACCGCCAAAGATGATATCCTCCATGCGATTTCCGCGAATGTTTTTAGACGATATCTCACCCAAAACCCATCGCATCGCATCGGAAATATTGGATTTACCGCTTCCGTTGGGTCCCACGATAACGGTAGTGCCCGCCTCGAAGGTCAACTTGGTCTTATCGGGGAAGGATTTGAAGCCTTGAAGCTCCAGCGATTTCAAATACAATCGTTTGCCCTCCTTTAGTATATTGCATTTGCAGTATCTGCGCAAAAGTCTCGCACCTGTGTTGCGAATGTTTTTCAAAAGCAAGCGCTCCATTTGGAAAACACCGACATTACAATGCGCAAATACCGACAACGGATCATAATATTGCTATCATAATATTATAACTCATTAATTCATTTTTTTCAAGGACTTTTACACGCAAAGGCGAATATTTTTTGCAAATTCTTTCGATATTTTTCTTTTTTTGACCCACCGCACGGGAAACAGCACCGCGCGGAACATAAAAATGTATGACCTTGTCTCTCACATCCCCTTGTTCTTCAATCAAACGGCACATTTTCTCAAAAAAGATCTCCCCCATGGCAAGTTCACCGACCGCGCTGTGGTTAGCACCGCCGAAAACCTTATCGGAATCCAAATTTTCCGACGCACAAAGTCCGACGCGAATACACGGCACCCCAAAACGATCAAAAACCTTGAGAACCTCCTTGGTTCGCTCCACCGCATCCGAAAGTGTAAGGGGGTGGTATCTTCCGTCTTTGGTCATCTCACAAAGCTCGGTATCTTCAAACACCACCGTGGGGTAGACTCGCGCACCGTCCGCACAAAGCCGACAGATCTCTTCCGCCGTCATTGTTTCGCTTGACAGATCTGCTTCGGGAAGTCCCACCATCATCTGACCGACAAGAGAGAAACCGTAATGCTTGATCAAGCGACACGCTTCACGCCCCTGCTCCGCCGTGTGTCCGCGTTTTGAAGCCGCCAAAACAGTATCATTCATACTCTGCAAACCCAACTCCACCGTCCTTACGGAATAGTGGGAAAGAATATCCAATACCGCACTGTCAATATAGTCCGGTCGCGTAGACAACCGAATGCTTTTGACCCTTCCCGCGCGAACAAACCTTTCTGCCCGTTCCAAAAGATCGATCATAAGACCTCGGTCGATGCCCGTGAAAGAGCCGCCGAAAAAAGCGATCTCCGTCTCATCGTCAGCTCCTACTGTAGACAAAACCTGCTCCACATCTCGCTCCATTTCGGCAGGATCAAACGCCTCCCGCCCGGAAATTGACCGTTGATTGCAAAACACGCACCCGTTGGGGCATCCCAAATGTGGGATAAAAATCGGAATATTGATGTGTCTCATAATCCTCCAAAAATCAAGACGGAGGCTGTTGCATTAAAGGGCGAATCGAAATTCCCACCTCTAACGGCACAGCCTCATCGTTACATTTCTCCAAACAGTGACAGTGCTTGTCTTGCCGCGTTCTGCTCGGCCTCGCGCTTGGATCGCCCCGATCCCTTTCCAATGATGTTGGAATTCAGACGAGCCTCCACCTCAAAAGTCTTCATATGATCGGGACCGGACTCACCGATCACCGCATATTCAAGGAAGTCCCCTTCGGTCTGCTGAACAAACTGCTGGAGCGCGGTCTTGTAGTCTTTGCCGTGTCCCACTTTAAGAAGTGCACACAAAGCCTCCTTGACCATTGGCATCAGAAATGCTGCCACAACACGCTTACCTTCAGCTCCCGCATCAAGATATATAGCCGCAAGCAATGCCTCAAACGCATTTTCCAAAATTTTATCATTGGTTCGACCGCCTTGCTTTTCCTCACCGTTACCCAGATACATATATTCTCCGAGACCGATCCGATTGGCAAAGCTTGTAAGAGAACGTCCGCAAACCAACTCGGCGCGCATCTTGGTCAACTCGCCCTCGGGAAGCTCGCTGTGTTCCCGAAACAAATACTCACTAACGATGATAGACAATACCGAGTCACCGAGAAATTCCAATCTCTCGTTACACTCTATCGTTTCTCTCTTCGCCCGCATTTCATTGGAATAGGACGAATGGGTCAGAGCGGTCTCCAATAGCTTGGGATTTACAAAGTGATATCCCAGCCGCTCCTCCAATATTGAAATAGCCTTTGGCATCATTTTCTCTTTCCTTACTTTTGATCGTTATTTTGCACTGCATCTGCCTGCAATGCCTTCTGCTCTTTTTCTCTCTTTTTTTGCTCCGTAAACTCGGCCGCTGCCTCTGCAATATCGTATGTGATACGGGTGTCGCAATAAGAAATGGCCTGCCGAATAGCATTCTTGAATGCCTTGGCATTGGACGAGCCGTGAGCCTTAATAACCGGCTTGGAAATACCCAGAAGCGGTGCACCGCCATGCTCGGTGGCATCATATGTTTTTTTCATAGCCGACAACTGTTTCTTAACCATCAAGCCCGAAACCATTGTCAGCTTGTTGGCATAAAATACATCCTTGACCGCGTGCATCATGAGCTTGCCCATGCCCTCTACCGTTTTTAGCACCACATTTCCCGTGAAGCCGTCAGCCACCAACACATCGCAAGTCCCCTGCACAAGACCGGAGCCTTCCACGTTGCCCACAAAATTGATGCGCGCACACTTCGAAAGACGAGCATATGCCGCTCTTTGCAACTCGGTTCCCTTGCTTGCCTCGGTTCCGTTATTCAAAAGCCCCACGCGTGGTGACTCGATACCGTAAATGCGCCGCATATAGGTCGAGCCCATCACGGCAAACTGCTCCAAATATTCCTCGGTAACCACCACATTGGCACCGCAGTCCAAAAGGAGGACAGGTGATTCCATCGGAAGCACGGTAGCCAATGCCGCCCGCTGTATGCCTTTGATCTTGCGGACGATCAGAGTGGCTCCCGTAAACAGTGCGCCCGTATTGCCCGTGCTGACAAAGGCATCGCCCCGTCCCTCGGAAAGCAACCGCAGCCCCATGCTCATGGAAGAATCGCTTTTGGATCGCATCACCGAAAGCGGATCATCCTCCATCGTAATGACCGAATCGGTATGTACGATCTCAAACCGCCTCAGATCCAAGTTGTTTTCCTCAGCGATCTGCTCGATCTGCGGACGGTCACCCACAAGAATATAACTGGCGCTATACTCCGCGGCCGCCGCGCAGACACCCTTGACCATTTCCAAAGGCGCGTTATCTCCGCCCATTACATCTACAATAATTCTCATAATCCTTTTCTTTCACACGGTCAAACCGTGTCTTCAATCGTTGACAACATCCGAAAAAACTGTGGGTTTGAGTGCATCTACCGCTGCAAGCGCTCGCTCGGAAAGAATGGTATATTTAATCAACTTTCCGCCCTTAACTCGCTGCGGTAACGGCTCAATGATGCCGAAATTGGCATTCATGGGAACAAACGCACCATTGCCACCATCCTGTACATAATGCGCCATCGCGCCGATCATGGTGGTACGCGGGAAAATGACTGATTCCGCACCCATCACGCGCCGTACCGCATTCAATCCGGCCACAAATCCGGAGCCGGCGGATTCGATATACCCTTCGACACCCGTCATCTGCCCCGCGAAAAAGACATCGGGGCGCGACAGCATGGAATAATCCGCCGCAAGAAGACCGGGAGAATTGAGGTAAGTGTTTCGGTGCATAATGCCGTAGCGCAAAAACTCGGCATTCTCAAGACCGGGGATCAAACGGAACACCCTTCTCTGTTCGGGAAAGGTCAAATGGGTCTGAAATCCCACCAAATTATACATGGTGCCCTCTCGGTTTTCCTTACGGAGTTGAACCACCGCATAGGATTCCCGTCCCGTTCGCGAATCCACAAGACCCACGGGCTTCAGGGGGCCGTAGCGCAAGGTATCATATCCTCTGCGCGCCATAACCTCTACGGGCATACAACCTTCAAAAACCTTAAGCTCCTTTTGCATCTCGCGGTCAAAATCCTTGAGTTGAGCCTCCTCGGCCGAGACCAAAGCTTCGTAAAAGGAATCATACTGCTCCTTGGTCATGGGACAGTTGATATAGTCGGCATCGCCCTTGTCATATCGGGACGCAAAGAAAGCTACCTCCATATTGATCGAAGCAAAGTCCACAATGGGTGCTGCCGCATCGAAAAAGTGTAAGCCTCCGCACCCCATTTGCTTTTCTATATAGTCGGCCATAGCATCCGAGGTCAAAGGACCCGTGGCAATCACGGTCACAATCCCCTCCTCGATGCTGTGCACCTCCGTGGGCACGACCTCAATGTTTTTGTGATTTTTAATTTTATCGGTAATATAACGGGAAAACAGTGTTCTGTCCACCGCAAGTGCCGAGCCTGCGGGGACCCGTGTGGCATATGCTGCTTCCATAATGAGCGATCCCATGCGCATCAGCTCCTCTTTCAGAAGCCCCACGGCATTGGTCACACTGTCGGAGCGCAGGGAATTGGAACAGACCAGCTCTGCAAAATCGGGCGAGTGGTGCGCAGGGGTATATTTTTCGGGCTTCATCTCGTAAAGCCGAACATGAACGCCCCGCTGCGCCGCTTGCCATGCCGCCTCGCATCCCGCAAGACCCGCACCGTATATGTGGATGGTTTTTTGCATTTTTATCTCCTTGACGCGAAACTCATCGCGAAGACCGTGCTCCGCCCGCGCAAAACGCGGTTAGCTTATTCCGCCGTATCGTTTGAAGCCGATTCCTCGACCTTCTTTTTAAAGCCGCAACCTTCCTTGTGGCAAATGAGCATTCCGCTTCTTCCCTTTTTGCGGTACAGCAGTTCTCCGCAATCGGGACAAGTCTCCTTGGTAGGAAGATCCCACGAGGAGAAATCGCAATCGGGATAGCGCTCACAGCTATAGAAAACCGTCCGTCCGCCACGTCCGTAGCGAGTCAAGATCTTGGACCCACACTTGGGACAAGGTACGTCAAGCGCCTCGCTCTTTTGCTTGGTAAACTTACATTCGGGATAATTGACACAGGCATAGAATTCACCGAAAGGACCTTTTTTAAGGATCATATCACTTCCGCACTTCTCACACTTAAAATCGGCCACCTTAGGCTCTTCCTTCTCCTTATCCGCGTTCAAGGGCTTGGTATTGCGGCAAGTGGGATAATTGGGGCACGCGGCAAACTTGCCGAAACGTCCC
The DNA here is from genome assembly GCA_045537235.1 of Eubacteriales bacterium. GTDB lineage: Bacteria > Bacillota > Clostridia > Oscillospirales > CAG-272 > RGIG8775. Next base: position 31,919 of record JAZSPB010000090.1, on the reverse strand, counting down.
ATTTTGACCACCATACGGCTTCCACACTTTTCGCAGATCATGTCGGTCTCCTCCACGGGAACCTCGACACCCGTACTTCCGATGCTCTTTTCTGCGGCTTCCAATTCCTTGGAAAAATCTTTCCAGAAATTATGGAGCACGCTATTCAGTTCCGACGAACCCTTCTCGATATTATCCAGTTCCGTTTCAATATCAGCCGTAAAGCGGCAATCCACCACATCGGCAAAATGCTCCTTCATGAGCTTGGTAATAACCTCGCCCAGGGGTGTGGGAACAAAGGCCTTATTTTCCTTGGTCACATAATTACGGGCAAGGATAGTTGTGATAATGGGGGTATAGGTACCGGGACGTCCGATTCCCTTTTCCTCCAAAAATTTGATAAGCGATGCCTCGTTGTAACGGGGAGGTGCCTCGGTAAAGTGGCGAGTAGGATCCACCGACTGTGCCTCAAGGGACTGTCCCTCCTTGATGTCGGGAATGCGAATATCGCGCACCTCACGGATCTCGTCAGCGGTGGCATGGTTTTCCTCCTCTGCCTCCTCATAGACCGCCATATAACCTTGGAAGGCGATCGAATAGCCGCTGGCACGGAAGGTGTAACCGGCACAATCAAAGTCAGCATTGACAGTATTCAGCTCGGCCGACTCCATTTGGCTGGCCACGAAGCGATCCCAGATCAACTTATACAGCTTATACTGCTCGGAAGAAAGATACTTTTTAATAGCCGCAGGCTCCACGGTAACGCGAGACGGACGAATGGCTTCGTGCGCGTCTTGAGCACCGGCACGGGATTTGTAGATTCGGGGCGTTGCGGGACAGTAAGCATCACCGTACTTGCCGCTGATAAAGGTCAGTGCCTCTTTCTGCGCATCGACCGAAACTCTCTGGGAGTCAGTACGCATATAGGTGATCAAACCTTGAGTACCGCCGTTTTCCGAACCGATATTGATTCCCTCATAAAGCTCCTGTGCCACACGCATGATACGGGAGGACTGGAAATTGAGCTTACGAGATGCCTCCTGCTGGAGAGTGGAAGTCGTAAAGGGCGGCATAGGAGCCTTCTTGCGTTTTGCGTGCTTGATAGCACTGACAGTAAAGGGCTTTCCTTCGGTAGCCGCAAGGATCACATTGGCCTCTTGCTCGTTATTGATTTTGGTCTTTTTGCCGTTTTTGCCGTAAAATCTCACAGGGAACGGCTTGCCCTTACCGCCGGGGATCAAAATGGCATCAATCGTCCAATACTCCTCGGGAATAAAGGCACGGATCTCCTCCTCGCGGTCAACGATGACGCGAGTTGCCACCGACTGAACACGACCCGCGGAAAGACCGCTTCTTACATTTTTCCACAGCAGAGGCGACAGCTTATAACCGAGAATACGGTCAAGGATACGGCGTGCCTGCTGTGCGTTAACAAGATTCATATCAATGCTGCGAGGCTCTTTGATGGATGCCTTAACGACCGTCGGTGTGATCTCGTTAAAGCTGACACGGAGTGTCTTCTCTACAGGGATCTGAAGCGCCGTGGCCAAATGCCATGCAATAGCCTCTCCTTCACGGTCTGGGTCGGTTGCAAGGAATACCTTCTTGGCGGCTTTCGCCTCTTTTCGGATCTCCTTGATCAAATCGCCTTTGCCGCGAATGTTTATATAATGCGGTTCAAAATCATTCTCGATATCCACGCCAAGGCTACTCTTGGGAAGATCCCTCACATGACCTTTGGAAGCGATGACCTTATAGTTGGCACCGAGATATTTTTTGATCGGAGCAATTTTGGTTGGTGACTCAACAATGACCAGATTTGTCATTTTCTCTTTTCCTCATTTCTTTTGCCTTTGGGCATATATGTATGTTGTAAATTTTAATTATTTTCGAATGTAAAGATTCCCCGGCTTGGCTTCCACAAGTCCTCTGACCTCAAACAGTGTCAGTGCCGTCATAACCTCTGCCGCCTCAAATCCTCGGCAACAAATATAGTCGACACCCACAGCACATCCTACCGGCATAGCCGAAAGAATCGCAGCAACTTGGGGAGAAAGATCATCGGGGATATTCCCTTCCGTCGGCACAGCCGCTTGGGGCGCGTCAATTGTTTTCAGACGCTTGTCATCATTATAAACGGGATATTCCGTTTCTCCGCTCACACGTTTGACCGTGTCACCGTCAATATGTCCCTTTTGATTCAACATTTGAGAAAGACGTCCCCGTGAAGGCTCCGCCCCACTCTTGACAGTGCGTATATCATCCCCCTCTTCCACACCGCGGATCGCCAAGGCACCGCGTTGCAGATTGGAATGCTTGGTCGCACGGTTGAGCTCGGAAATATTGAGCGTTTTTCCGTAAAGATATTGATAATTCTCAAGGATGTCTGCCGCGCAAGTGACCGCCGTCGCGCCATCTTTGATTAAAGAATTGGTTCCCTTGGCGGTTTTGGCGTCAATATTCCCGGGAATGGCATAAACATTTCGTCCTTGAAGAATGGCCTCCTTGGCAGTGATCAGCGCACCGCTGCCATCTCTCGCTTCTACCACAAGAGTTCCGTGACACAAACCGCTGATGATTCGGTTTCGCAACGGAAACGATCTTCGAGAAGGCTTGGCCAGTGGCGGATACTCCGACAGGATCAATCCATGGGTCGCGATATTCTGCGCCAAGGGTTTATGGACCGGGGGATAGATATAATCCAGACCGCTTCCCAAAACCGCCACCGTACGTCCGCGCGCATCCAATGCACCGCAAGCCGCCACGCTGTCGATTCCCAGTGCCAATCCGCTCACCACGACCGCTCCGGCCGCCGCCAGCTCATATCCTATTTTATACGCCGTCTTACGCCCGTATTCGCTCAACTCTCGCGCTCCCACGACTCCGATCGCCACACGGGCATTCAGATCTTCGATCTTTCCTCTGGCATATAATATTATAGGTGGATTTTTCAAATTTGTCAACAGTTTCGGGTATCCCGCCTGCGAATATTTCAAAATGGAAATACCGTATCTTGCGCAATACTGCTCAATATGATAAGCCTCATCCAGATTTTTGTTCAAAAGAGGGGCATACCTCGCCTTCCCCCGTTTGCCCGGAAAATCTTCCAACTCACGAGCAGTTGCCGCATAGATGTTTTCCGGCGAACCAAAATGCTCCAAAAGTTCCACACAGCCGGAGCTACCGGCTCCCATACGCAACGCAAACCATATCCAATACAAATTTGACATTTTACCCCTCCTTATATTAGCCGCCGTACAAGCTCCACAAGATAACCGACGCGGCAATCGCGGCATTCAAAGACTCACTGCCTGCCTCCATTGGGATATACAGGCTTTGGTCACACGACGCAATGACCTCACGCGACAAGCCGTGCCCTTCATTTCCGATCACCACACAATCTCCTCGGTGCAAAGCGGAAGAACTCAACTTCATCGCCTCACGATCCAAAGCCGCGGCATAGACACGGTGCCCATTTTCCCGCAACAGTGCCACCGCCTCGGTGATATCCGAGAAAACAGCGATCTTCATGCGGAACAAAGCGCCCATCGCACCTCGTATGGTTTTGGAATTATAAATATCAGCGCAATCTGCACTAACAGCTACGCAACCGATACCAAAAGCAGCCGCACTCCGAAGAATGGCACCCACATTTCCGGGATCGCGCACCGACTCCAAAAGCAACACGCTTTGCTGCTTCTCGGCAACCTGCAAAAGCATCTTCCGCGCCGTAGCCCCCGTCGCATGGAACGTGGGGAAAGAAGCGACGGCAAGGATCCCTTCGGGAGAGTGCTCCTCGCTGACCTTGGCAAAAACATCATCCGAAAGAATGTGAACTACAGCCCCCGAAAGCTCCTCGCTCGACGAATGCTTTTTCACCTCGGCAATCAAATGCTCCGCCCTGCTCTCCGCAAGGAATACCCGCTCCACGCAGATGCCCTTTTCCACCGCTTCCAAAAACAGTTTTAAACCATCAAAGCGGAATTGTTTTCGAGCATTTCTTTCTTTTCGGTCGCAAAGCTTTCCCGTCTCGATCACCAAACGATTTTGACGGGATGTGATCTTGTCCTGTGATACGGTCATTTTCCACCTCAACTGCATCAAACCTTGCGTTTTTTGCGTCAAAACGCAATTTTCGCAATGCAAATCAACCTTCTTATAATACGACAAAAACCCGACTACCATGCCGGGTTTTGTCAAAAGTCGAGCTTACAGAGCGGCCTTTGCCTTCTCTACAAGTGCTGCGAAAGCTTCCTTGTCGCTAACAGCGATCTCAGCGAGCATCTTTCTGTTAAGATCGATGCCTGCCTTCTTCAAACCGTTCATGAAGGTGGAGTAGTTCACACCGTTGACCTTTGCCTGAGCAGAGATACGGGTGATCCACAGACGACGGAAGTCTCTCTTCTTCATCTTGCGACCTGCGAATGCGTAGTTACCGCTCTTCATAACGGCTTGCTTAGCCATCTTGAAGTGCTTGGACTTTGCGCCCCAGTAACCCTTTGCTGCCTTAAGTATTTTATTTCTTCTCTTGCGCGTCATCATTGCGCCCTTAATTCTTGCCATTTTCTTATCCTCCTGTTATGATTTTTCCGAATTATTTCTGGATCATTGCCTTGACATTAGCGCTCATTGCACTGTCAAGATATGCGCCGGAGCGAAGATGTCTCTTGCGCTTTGCGGTCTTCAGACCAAGGTTGTGGCGATGGTGGCAGTGGTTGATCTTAACCTTTCCGTTCGCCGTTACGGAAAATCTCTTAGCAGAAGCTTTATGTGTCTTGATTTTTCCCATGATTTTATTCTCCCTTTCTGATAGCGGACACCGCCAATCAACTCGGCATCCGTTAGTAATTTATCATCAAACCGCGCATTGCGCCGTCTGTTATGAACCTGTTTATTTTTTGATGGGCACGATGATCATGCTCATGAAGCGACCGTCAAGCACGGGCTTCTTGTCGATGGAACCAAACTCGGCACAAGCGTCCTCGAACTTTTTCATAAGCTCGGCACCCATGGTCACATGGCTCATCTCGCGTCCCTTGAAGCGCAGAACCACCCTTACCTTGTTGCCTTCTCCGAGGAATCTGTGCGCATGTCTGACCTTGGTCTCAAAGTCATGCGTATCGATGCGGTAGGAAAGCTGAATTTCCTTGACCTCCACCGTCTGCTGTTTCTTGCGCGCTTCCTTCTCGCGTTTCTCGCACTCAAAGCGATACTTGCCGTAATCCATGATCTTGCAAACGGGAGGAACGGCCTGCGGTGCCATCATGACCAGATCCATGCCCTCGTCGTATGCACGGCGAAGCGCCTCTTCACTGCTCATAACACCCAACTGTTCGCCGTCCGAATTGATCACTCGGATCTTTTTCTCGCGGATGTTCTCGTTGATCTGAACTTCTTTTGCGTTACTGATAGGTATACACCTCCGAATCGGAATTTGCTTTTTTCTGTTTAAAGAAAAAGCACACGAAAGCCAAAAACTCCGTGCGCACACAATGTCCCCTTCGGGGGAAAATGCTATCAACCGTATGCAAAAATCTTATATGATACGGTGAGAACGGAGCGTTCTGCTTTGTTTTACTGAGGTATTTTATCACACTATTTGCCCTTTGTCAAGTGGTTTTTGGAAATTTTTTTGCTTTTTTTGAAATTCCTTTATTATGCCTGTGGGCGCGGAGGGGGAAGTATTCTTGTTGGGAGTGGGGCTTTGGGCGGAAACTGAAAAAATAGAAATAGAAATAAAATTTGGCGGTGAGCGTTTGTTGGGGGTGTTCCTTCTTTGCCGGTCCAAAGAAGGAACCGAAGAAACGACCTTTTCTCACAGCCGATTGCTGCACAGCCCGATTCACGTTTTCACTGTCGTTGGTTTTACGCAGATTCGTTAGAAAAGGGGTGCCATTCCCTGCTTGGGGCTATAGACATAAGGAAACACATAAATCGTTTGTTTCTTCTGTCGCTTGCTTTTTATGAGGTTGCGTAAGATTTTTAAAAAATGGATACTTGGTGTAATTTGGAGCTATTGAAGTATGGTTTGCGGTTAGAAGTATGCTTCGCTGTTAAGAGGTAGATATAACTCGTTGCAAAGAAAAAATCCAAAATACCAAAAAACGAATGGTTTATGAATCCCTCATGTCCACCTTCCCAAGAAGCGAATGCTCTCGCCCCTCTAATGGCTTTACGCAAAACCGCCGACGAAGCAATCAAACGATTTATGTGATTCCTTATGTCTATATCCCCAAGCAGGGCATGGCACCTCTTCTCTAACAAATCTGCGTAAAACCAACGACAGTGAAAACGTGAATCGGGCTGTGCAGCAATCGGCTGTGCACCGAAAGGCCGTTTCTTGGTTACTTCTTTGGGCCAGCAAAGAAGTAACGTCCCCCAAACTAAAAAATTACGCGAAGCCTCATCCCCATAGCCCCAAGCATCGCCCTCTCAAATCAACAGCACCAAAAAAACTCCGAAAAGTCTTTCCGGAGTTTTTCAAAAATTTCCCCGCGCCGCAGGCGCCCCTCAAGACTGTTTCTTGAAGTAACCTTGCTCATGGGAACAAACAGGACAGATCTTAGGCGGCTCCTTCGCCGTAACCACATGACCGCAATTCAAACAGATCCACTTGGTATCTGCACTGTCCGAAGTAAAGCACTTGGCATTTTTGACATCATCCCAATAATGACGATACCGTTCCTCGTGCTGTTTCTCAATGGCAGCCACCTTAGCAAACAGCATCGCAAGAACATCAAAACCTTCCTCCTTGGCAGTCTGCTCAAACTCAGCATACATGGTGGACCATTCGAAATGCTCACCGCCTGCTGCCGCGTCCAAATTGGTTTCGGTAGATGACCATCCCCCGAGATAGCGAAACCAGATCTCGGCGTGCTCCTTTTCATTGTCAGCCGTTTCGCGAAAGATTCGTGCGATCTCTTCATATCCGTCCTCCCGCGCCTTGGACTCAAACCAACGATAGCGCAGATAAGCCTGTGACTCACCGGAAAGAGCGGTGTGAAGATTTTGTTCGGTCTTAGTGCCCTTAAGTGTTTCGGGCGTGATTGCGGTCTTTACATAATTTGCCATAGGTATATTCCTCCGAATTGGATTCCCGTATACGGGTCGTTACTCGGAGTATGGACAGTAACTCGTCCCCTTATTCAATCAGTCCGATTTTTCGGGCATCTTCTCGCAAGATCGAACACACACCGATGTCGCGATAGCTCCCCTTGATCAACATCTCACCTCGGCGGATCCCCTCAAAGGTCATCCCCACCTTCTCCATCACTCGCCGCGATGCATCGTTGCCGTCAATATACTTGGCCTCGATCCGGTGAAGCCCCAGCTTTCGGAAACCGAAATCCATGACCGCCTGCAAAGCCTCGCAAGCGATCCCACGTCCACGGTAAGCAGGGTTGATCACATACCCCACCTCCCCGCAATCATGCTGTGTGTGGAACCGCGTAAAGCCGCAGGTTCCGATCATCTTGTTTTCCTCGCGAAGGATGACCGCCCAGTCATAAAAGTCGCCCAACTTATAGTGGTTGGCGATATATTGCAAATATTCCTTGGTATATTCCAGATCGGGATGGGGACTCCATGTCAAATAGCGCGTCACCGCCGCATTGGAGGCATATTCGTGCATATCATAGCAGTCTCCGATCAACATCCTGCGGAGCAAAAGCCTCTCGGTATTCAAATTGGGAATATCCGAAAATACCGTATAAACCGTTTCACATTTCATGCCGTTCCCTTCCTTTTTTTGGTGATCTCGTACCATTATATTACATTGAATAAAAAAATTCAACCGATTTACAAGAAATCCCTTTCTTTTTTTATGATTTTATGGTAAAATGGAACAAGAAACACGGAAAGGAAACAAATATGAATCTTTTTCACTACAAAGGGAATGACGTTTCGGTAGCTCACACCATCGATACCATCCCCTCCCCCGAACGTTTTGTCCTTCACGCACACCGAAATTGCGAACTGTATTATTTCATTTCGGGAAACGGTTACTACACCGTGGAAGGAAATGACTATGAAATGACTCCCGGTTGTCTCTTGGTTATGCGCGCCGGCGAGGCTCACACCCCCCATATTCATTCCGACAAAGCTTACGAACGTATTACCGTCAACTTTCCGCTCTCCGCTTTCCCCCTCTTGGAGAAAGAACTGAGCAACCTGTTTCTCGAACGACCCTTGGGAAAAAATAATATGATTACCCCCCGTGAGGAGTCCGCACGTTTTATTGCAGACTGCATGGCAAGAATGTGTCGGGAAGTCACCGAAGACCACCTCCCCGCACAAGTACAATCCAACTTGATGCCGATCTTTTTGGAAATGTACCACATCAAAAATGCCACCGACTCGGAAAACGAGCTGCGAATCAGCGCACCGCTTCAAGGCTCCTCGGATATCGTGGCGCGCATCATCGAATACATCAATGCCAACCTCACTACCATAAAAAATCTGGACGATTTGGGGCAGGAATTTTTCTTCAGCAAATCCTACATCAACCGAATCTTCAAAGAATCCACAGGCTCCTCGGTCTGGGATTATATCGTGCTCAAGCGACTACTCCTTTCCCGTACCCTCCTGCAGGAAGGTAAGCAAGCCAACATCGTAGCATCCGAGTGCGGATTTTGTGACTATTCCTCCTTCTACCGCCAGTTCAAGCAACGTTTTGGCATCTCTCCCCTGACCGCCAGAAAAAAACACTAAAATCCCCAAAATTCTTGACAATTGAGCACCCCTCTGCTATAATAAATAATAATCATAATCTCGGCGCATTGCACCGTATTGCTATACACGCAAGAAAGGAAATTCATTATGAATCGCAAAATTCGCGTTACCGTCTGGAACGAATTCAGACACGAAAAGAAAAGTGAAACCGTAAAAGCGCTCTACCCCAACGGTCTCCATGCCAAGATCAAGGAGTTTCTTGATGAGTGTGATGATTTTGAGGTTCGCCTTGCCGCACTGGATGATCCCGATCAAGGTCTCCCCGATGAGGTGCTCAACAACACCGACGTTCTTCTTTGGTGGGGACATGTTGCTCACAAGGAAGTAAATGACGAATTGGTGGAAAAGATTCGCGATCGCGTATATCTTGGAAAAATGGGCTTTATCGCTCTTCACTCGGCACATAAATCCAAACCCTTCATGCGTATTGTCGGCACCAACGGCAACCTTTCTTGGGGACGCAATCAGAAAGAGATTATTTGGAACCTGATGCCCTCCAACCCAATCACAGCGGGCATCCCCGACCACTTTATCATTGAGAGCGAGGAGCTTTACAGCGAGCCTTTCTTCATTCCCCAGCCCGATGCCTTGGTTTTCGGCGGTTGGTATGAGGACGGAAACATCTTCCGCAGCGGTGCTTGCTTCCTTCGCGGTGCAGGAAAGATCTTCTATTTCCAGCCCGGTCACGAGACCTGCAAGTCCTTCTACAATCCCTATGTTCAGCGCATCATCAAGAATGCCGTTCACTGGGCAGCTCCCAATGACACGGCTATGAACATCGAAGATATCTGCCCCCATCTCAAGGACATCAAGATCATCGATGAGTTCAATGCATAATTCGCCTGTAATTGGTCAATCGATATAAAACAAAAAACACCCGCGAGGAATCGATCTTTCCCCGCGGGTATTTTTATTATATCGCACGAATCACATTGGATTCCGCAAAGCCGATCTCCATATCGGAAGCAGCTTCCCGCAAAAGCGAGGACAGTGCCTTCAAAATCGGACGCTCGGTAAAATAGTGTCCGGCCTCGATGAGATTGATCCCCATCTCGGGTGCATCGGTCATGGGATGATATCCCAGCCGTCCGCTGACAAAGGTATCCGCCCCCGCGGCAATGGCACTGTCGATAAAATCGTCTCCGTTGCCACCTAAAACCGCCACGCGGGAGACCTCTCTCCTGCCACTGACCAAAACCGTGGGAGCACCCAGTATCTCCTTTACCCTTGCGGCAAACTCATCTACTCCGCAGGCGTAAGAAAGAGAGCCTACTCGCCCCATTTTCTCACCATCCGGTCCGAAGGTCTCTGCGTTTTGCAAACCGAGAAGCCCCGCCAATACATCATTGACACCGCCGTCAACCGCATCCAGACGGGTGTGGAAGGACATTGCGGAAATACCGTTTTGCACCAATCCTATCAACTTTCGTGACACCCCCTTCTCGGGTGTCAATGCCTTAACGGGACGAAAGACCAACGGATGATGCGACAAGATCACATCATATTTCTGCTCCACCGCCGTCTTCACAACATCCTCGGTGATGTCCAATGCCAAAAGCACTCGTCGCACCTCACGGTCGGGATCGGGACAGCACATAAGACCGTCATTGTCCCACTCACAGCGAAGCGCCGTGGGAATACGCTCATCCAAAAAAGCATACAGCTCGGAAACCTTCATTTTGTCTCTCCTTCCGTTTTGTTCAAAAGCTCGCAAAGCGCCGACACATCCGCCTCATCCTCCGCCGAAGGATGTCCCGACCGACGCTTTCCGTCCCGTGCCACAGTCAACACATCAATTCGGTGGCGAAGAAAACGCAAAAACAATTCCCCACCCCGCGCAATATTGTGCCGCCCCAGAAGCCTCTCCGCACGACTGTAAGGCGCAACCTTCGAATCGGGTGCATATTCGGCGCATATCGTCTGATAGATTTTTCCGTCATCCTCGGACAGTACCTCATCCACAATGACAAATCCGTTTTGGGCAAGAAAATCACGCACCTCAACCTGCTTGGTCATAGGCTGGAGGATCAAGCGAATCTTTTTGTCCTTTACCCAAGGTGCGTCACCGATAATACGCATGATCAATTCGCCCCCCATACCGAAGATAGCAATATCAACAGGATGATAAGAGGCAAGCTCGGTCAATCCGTCGGACAAACAAGTGACCACCCCCGCCGAAGCACCGTTTTCGGCAATGTTTCGCGCGGCGATCGCCAAGGGTCCTTCATTGACATCCGAGGCCACCGCACCGCAAATACGGCCGCTATTATATAAGTAAACAGGCAGATGCGCATGGTCGGTGCCCACGTCGGCAAAAAATCCGCCGCGAACAAATCCCACCGCGCTCATCAGCCGATGACTGAGTTCGGGAATTCGCATAACTCATCCTTTCCAAAGCGAAAGCCGCCCCGACGCACCTATTCACGGCACCCGTCGAAGCGGCGATTTCAAAATGTTTTGATCAAAAATTACTTGGATGCAAGATAGTTGTTGATCTTTTCCACCAGTTCGTCGGCATTGGTTCCGTGAACGGCGCAAGCATCTGCGATCGACTCTCCGCGAGAGGAGGGACAGCCCAGACAGTGCATACCGATCTCAAAGAAAAAACGTGCCGTTTCCACATCGTAATCGAGAATATCGCCGATAATGGAGTCCTTCGTTACCTTCATGAATATAACCTCCTTGATTCATTTTACGGATACTATTATATACCTTTTTTTCAAATTTGTCAACTGTTCTGCTGCAATCTGCAACAATTATCGGATCAATGTGACCCGTGCCGCCGAGCAAACACTGCGTTCGCTCCCATCGGGCGAAAGACAAAGGATCGCTGACCCGTTGGAAACCAAGATCTCTCCCGTTTTTTCATCCACACGGTAGGCCACCACACCGTGACGCACAAGCTCGTCGGTGCCGTCGGCTCGCCGTCTGCGAAGCTCCCATGTGCGCGGAATGATGCCGGGATTTTTGTCACCCTTTTCCCGATTGGCTCGAAGCTCGGCCTCGGCATTGATCAAATTGCCGTCAATGCGCATCTTGTCCTCATCGCGATGCTTGGCATCTCCTGCACTTGTCAATGTTTTTCCCGAATATTTGACCGAAAATACATTGAAAAAGCTAAAGATCGCCGTCAAAAGACGGAACGGCAACATCACGGTGTCCACAAGACACCCGAAAGGTCTTGCGCCGCTCTTTTCGGCATACGGTTTGCGAATATAGTAAAGACAGCCGTCCGCCGTGCTTTGAGGACGCACAAAATCATACCGCTCATCACAAAGCACCTCGTCCATGGTACCTTTGCGAATATCCAACAAGCAAACCGAAGAGGGTCCGCGCTTAACGGGAGCGGTGGCAGAATACATTTGCGTCACCATACGCGCGTAGGAATCGGGCTGCTCCTCCTGGCGCTCCTTGTTCTCAATGGCAAGCCCCGCGCAGCTGAAATAGATCTGATCGGAGTCGGTAGCAGACCAAGTCGGCTCGCTGTCCCATGAACGTCCTTCTGTATAATAATCACACCGCGACGTGTTCATATCCATCACACCGATATGGCTCTCGCCCGCAAAAGCCGAACTGAGCACCATGCGATCGCCCGCAATATCAAATGTTCCAAAAGCTCGTTCGCTACTGCTGATAACGATCCCTTCCTTGGGCGCGGCGGCACCCTTACGATAAAGCCCCGCCGTTCGGTCGATCCCCAGGGAATAGACGGTGTCTCCCTTGTACTGTCCCACACAACGAATCTCCGAGGACACCGCAGAAACACGGCTCGCCGCATCCGAACCTGCCTCGTAAGCTCCCGTAAACATAGCGCCTTGTCCCGAGCGTTTCCACTCATTTCTCTCCGCCGCTTCACGCACTTTATTGATATAATCGTCAAGCACCCCCGAGCGGATCTCGTTTGACCGCCCCTCTTCAAAGCGATACAGCTTGCCGTCAGCTATGTAGAAAAAGTTTTGTTCCATAAGCGCTCCTTCTGTGTCGGAATTCTTTTATTATTTTATCATAAAACCGTTTACAAATCAATAGGATATTCTTCAAAATCCGTCTCGGCTTCCGCTTTGCACAATATTTTCACTCTTTTTTCAAATTTTACTCTTTTTTCATTTGCTTATTGAAAAAAGAAAAAATATGTTGTATAATGGTATTAATTAAAAACTCGGTACGACCGAGCAAACGGAGGTTATTATGGTATTCAACATTTTGGACTACGGAGCCAAGCCCGAAGAAGGCTTTGTCAACACCCGTGCCATTCAGGCGACCATCGACGCGTGTGCCGAGAACGGCGGCGGGCAGGTCATCGTCCCCATGGGAGAGTTTCTCACGGGCGGCATTCGTCTGCGCAGTCACGTTCACCTTTTCCTTGAGGCGGGCGCCGTTCTTCGCGCAAGCAAAGACATCAGCGATTATCCCACCGTGCAAAATCTGGCATCCGAGCCAAAGTGTGATCACGGTACCTTGATCTACATACACGGCGAAGAAGACTTCTCCATCGACGGCTACGGTATCATCCTCGGAAACGGACAGGAAGACTGGGGAGCTTGGTGGGGGCTCTCTTACCACATTCCCTTCCGCGTGGTTACCATCCTTGCCGAAGAATGCAAGAATTTCAAGCTTCTCAACTTCACCATCCTGTTCTCCGAATTCTGGACTATCCACCTCCACCGTTGCGAAGATGTGCGCGTATACGGTGTTACCATTCGAAACAATTTCCGCCGTCTCAACTCCGACGGTATTGACCCCGATAGCTGTAAAAACGTAGTGATCTCCGACTGCAATATCCATGCGGGCGATGACTGTATCTGTCTCAAGTCTACCGTCCCCGATGCCCCTGTCGAAAACGTGGTCGTTTCCAACTGTATTCTGGAGTCTCCTTCCACCGCCATCAAGCTGGGAACCGAGTCCAAATCCGACTTCCGCGATGCGCATTTCACCAACTGTATCGTTCGCAATTCGTCCATTGGTATCGGTCTCTTCCTTAAGGACGGTGCCCTCATGGAGCGCATCTCCTTCACCAACATGACCATCGAATGTGCCGCACGCGAGAAGGTAAAGCCCGTCATCCCGCTCTATATTGATGTAGAAAAGCGCCACGAGACCTCAAAGATCGGTAAAGTGCGCGACATTCAATTCAGCAATCTTCAGATCGCATCCGGCAGCGGAGCCCTGCTTCAGGGTATGCCCGAATCCCACCTGGAGAATGTCACCCTCTCCGACATCACCTTCCGCGCCGGTCATGAAGTGGACTTCTCCACACGAAAGAAACAGCTTGGCGGATCGCGCACCACAAAGGGAGACGAGCGCGACACCAAATATGTCCGCAAGCCCGCCTACATCGCCGCAGCTCATATCGACGGTCTGACCGTAAGAAATGTCACCGTTGCCCAGGAGGGCGAGGCTGCCAATCTCAATATGTCGGCACTCTACCTGCATGATGTCAAGGACAAGGAGATCTCCGCCGTTCGCCACACCAGCACCGGCGAGCTTCGTTCCCCCGTCATCATTGAGGAGTAAGCTCTCTCATAAAATAATCCATCCTACGTCCGCTGAACAATATGCTCCGCGGACGTATTTTAGAAAACAGGAGAAATCAAAATGAATCGACCGATCATCTTTACCTTTCAAGTTGAACGCGATCTCGCCGTCGGTATCCACCGCTTGCGCGAGGTGCTCGGCTTTACCGAGGGCGACGGCATCCGCGTCACCGCGCAAAAAAGCAACAAAACGGGCGTAACTCTGGAAAACGGAAACGCCGTGATCTACTATACCCAAAAGCATCTGTTTTTCCGCGAGCTGGGACTTCTCGTCCAACACGCAAACGACACCCGCTTTGAACACTTTGAGGACGATTTCTTTGAAACACTCTCGGTCATGATCGACGCATCCCGTTGCGCCGTCCCCACTATAACCTCCGTCAAAACCATGCTCGACTATTTAGCCGTCATGGGTTATGGCATGGCCATGCTTTACACCGAGGACACCGTAGAACTTCCCGACCGTCCTTACTTCGGCTATATGCGCGGTCGGTACACCGCCGATGAACTGCGCTCCCTCGATGACTACGCCTATGAATACGGAATCGAGATGATCCCTTGTATCGAATGCTACGGTCACATGGGAAAATACCTTCTTTGGCATGAGGCCAACGGCATCCGAGACACCGCCGAGGTGCTTTTGGCACGCGAGGAAAAAACCTTCCAATTTCTCGATGATCTGATCGGCACTGTCTCCTCCTGCTTCCGCTCCCGCCGCATCCACATCGGAATGGACGAGGCTTGGGATATGGGACGGGGCAAGTTCCTCGACAAACACGGCTACGTTCCGCCCATTCAAATCTTTACCGAATACATGGAACGGCTCATCGGCATCACCGACAAATACGGTCTTACCCCTATGATGTGGAGCGATATGTACTTCCGCGCAAGCAGCAAAAACAATGCTTATTACGACGAAAGTATCGAGGTCTCCCCCGAGATTGCCGCTACGATCCCCAAAAATATAGAGCTGGTGTACTGGCACTACGGAGAAAACGCAAAATGCGACAACTATATGCTCCGAAAACACAAAGCGCTTGACCGCAAGACCATTTTCGCCGGCGGTCTTTGGAGTTGGATCGGTCACTTCCCCGAGCACAATTATGCCATGGAATCCACGCGCTATGCCTTGGAAGCCTGCCGCAGCAACGATGTGCACGAGGTAATGATGACCATTTGGCTGAATGACAATGCCGAATGTGACCTTTTTGCCAATCTTTTCGGTCTTTCCTTTTTTGCAGAGCTGTGCTTCGACCGCCACGTGTCCGACCAAAAGCGGATTGACCGCTTCGAAGCCACCACGGGCGGAAATTACGATGCCTTTTATGCCATGAGTCTCTATCAAAACCGATTTGAGAACGGTGAGCAATATCCGCGCTACCATGACCGTTTTGCAGGCAAGGCACTCTTTTGGCAGGATATTATGGAAGGTCTGTTTGACCTCAATCTGTTTGCCAAGCCCATGAGCGATCACTATGCAGCCTGTGCCGATCGGATGCAAAAATATCCCCCCGACCGTTGGCAGTATCTGTATGACTTTGCTTACCGCGTATTCGATTATCTCGCCGTCAAAACACAGATCGCGGAAAAGCTCCGACCCGCCTATAAAAGCGGAGACAGGGAGACTCTGACCGAAATATCTCAAACACTGCTCCCTCTTCTCAAAGAAAAAACCGCTGCCGTTCACGCGGCTCACCGCGCCGTTTGGCTCAAAAACAACAAGGTGCTCGGTTGGAGCAGTATGGACATCCGCTACGGCGGTGTAGCGGCAAGGTGCGATACCGCAAAAATGCTCATTGACCGCTATTTGGACGGTCAAGACAACGTAATCGAAGAACTGGAGCAGACCCAACTTCCCAAGGCCTATCACGGCTTTACACGATACGTCAGACTGGTCTCCCCCAACTCCACAGTATAATATTCAACTTTCACTTTGTCTCAAAAAAGGAGAAATATCATGAAAGAACTGAAACTTCAAGATCTGAATACACGGCAAAAACTGGGTATGTCCATGATCGCCTTGGTCACCAAAAAAGAGCCGGACAGATTGGAATACGCACTGGATATGATCCGCAACCACTCCTTGGGGGGCATTTGGGTGAATTTCGTCACACCGGGACGGGACGAGATTATTCAAAAAATTCGCGAAGCCGCTGATTATCCCATTCTCATCATGTGCGATGCAGAGGGCGGAATGTGCGATCTTCGGATCGGGCGTCATAACGCCATTGGCTGTACCGACAGCGAAGAACTGGCTTACGCCTTTGGCAAAGTCACAGCCGTAACAGCACGCAATCTGGGTTATAATGTCATCTGTGATCCCATTCTTGATATGGCATACGGTAACTGCGTATGCGGCATGAATGCTCGCGCACTGGGTCATGACAAATACAAAGTGGCGCGGTTAGCAAAAGCCGAAGCAAGAGGCTTTCACGACGGCGGCATTATGACCATTGCCAAGCATTATCCGGGCTTTGCGGGAACCGAGGCCTATATTGATTCCCACATGGCAGAGTCCACCTCCCATGCCACCAAGGAAGAACTGATCGAAACCAACCTGTATCCCTATATCGAATTGATAAAGGAAGGGCTTTTGGACGGTATTATGACCAAGCATGCTCGCTTTATCAATATCGATCCCGACTACCCCGCCAGCCTCTCTCAAAAAATGATCAACATCATCCGCGAGCTGGGCTTTGAAGGTATCGCCATTACCGACGCGCTGACCATGATGGGGGTTGTCGCCAAGTTCGGCAGACGAAACAGCATCGGTCTTGCCGTGGCCAACGGAAACGATATGGCGCTTCCCTATCAAAGTCATCCCCAAAGAGAATATGAGATGCTCTGCGAATGCTATGATGAAGGCATGATAGCCGATTCCCGTCTGGATGAAGCAGTCTCTCGCGTTCTTGCGGCGCAACATAAAACCTTGGCACCACCCAAGTACACCCAACTCACAGACGAGGACTATACGACCTTCGACCGCATCAATCGCGAATCCACCTTTGCCTATACCGACAAGGGCGTTCCCGTGACCTTGGAGCGGGAAGGACGTCATCTTTTTGTCATTTCCACCGAAAAAGCCATGGATATCAATACAAGAGATCAAGTGATCGTGGACACACTCAACAAGGATTGGTATCGCCCCTATGACATTGCCGAAAAGATCCGCACTCTCTACCCCAATTCGGGAATCACGACACTTTCGATCTTTCCGTCAAGCTCCGAGACCTATCAATTCCTCAATCAGACCATCGAATACGATGACGTTGTTTTCATTACCTTCTTCAACAGCGCCGCCTACATCGGTCGGGAATGCCTATCGTCGCGCGTCATCTCGGTCATGGAAGCCTTACAGGTCACAAACCGCATTTCCACCGTGATTCACTTCGGCAATCCCTTTGTTTTGGAGGATCTTCCCCATGTCCCGCGAATCCTTGTGGGAACCATCTCTGCGGACAACACCCAATACACACTGGATATCCTCGCAGGCAATCTCCCCGCCAAAGGAATACCGGTATACCCCATTCGATTGAAATAAAGCCAAAACGCCAATCCCATAGAAAAGTAAAATAAAACCGTCCCCGTTATCACAAATGGCCGTTTTGTGCTAACGGGGATGAAATTTCATATTGCACCCCTTGTCCGCTTATCGTATAATTAAATTATCATAATAGAGAAAAAGGAGATATCCATTATGGAATACGATTACTTCAAACAACCCGACGATTTTTTTCGCGGAACCGATTTTTGGATGCTGAACGGCGAGCTGACGGAAGAAAATATCATTGCGCAGCTCCATGAAATGAAAGATAAAGGTGTGTACTCCTTTATCGCGCGCACATATCTGGGCTTGAAGTCAGACTACCCCGGCGCAAACTTCAAATCCAAAATGCGAGTGATCGTTGACACCTCCAAAAAACTGGGACTCAAAATTTTTCTTCAAGCAGGATATATGCCCGAGGCCGTTCCGGGGCTCCCTGAGGATCACGCACTCCGCTACATTTATCCCGTAAAACAAGGCGAGGAAAACGGTCGGCGCGTGCTCTGTCGACACGGTGAGTGGTCGTTTGCGGAGCACAACTCGGTAACCTTCCTTGATATGTTTGATTCCGAAACCATGGATCATTACCTCAAGGTAAGCTATGAGGAAATGTGGGCGGAATTTGCCGATGAGTACGGAAAAACCATCCTTTCCGTCTGGGTGGACGAGCCCAGCTATAACAGCGCTTATTTGCCGTGGACTCCCAAGCTGGAGGGCTTGTTTAAAAAGCAGTTCGGATATAGCCTTGCCGATAAGGTATGGATGCTGTACTTCGATGCCGATGAAAGCCCCACCGTACGCTATCATTACCGCATTCTCATGCGCGATCTTTTGGAAGAAAATTATTTCAAAAAGGTTCGGGATTGGTGTCATTCCAACCATCTTCTTTTCTCCGGTCATTTGATGATGGAGGACACCATCCGCTCGCAGATCACCCGTGCACAGGCGTATATGCCCTATTATCGCTATTTTGACATTCCCGGCATCGATGTGCTGAAGGCTGAAATGAACTGGGTGGATGCCCCCTTGCGCTCCCTTGATCTTGTCTCCAAGCGGTTTGTGCTCTACAACACCACACTACAGTGCGTATCTGCAGCTAAACAAGCGGGCAAAGAGCACATCCTCGCAGAAATGTACGGCGTAGGCGGAGAGGACTTTAACTTCCGCAACATGACGCATATGTTCGACACCTTCGCGGCAGCCGGCATTAATCACCGTAGCGTACACGGACTCTTCTACACCCTGCACGGACGCGGCAAACGCGCCTATCCCCCTCACATCAGCTATTACCAACCCTTTTGGCCCAAATATAAAAACATAACCGATTACTGTGCCCGTGTAAGCGCCTTCATTACCGACGGTCACTCCACCGCCGATATCGCCATTATTCATCCGTTGGAAACCGGCTATATGCTCTACCGCGGTTCCCTCAATGAAACCCCGGTCAAGTGCGAAGCACTCAGCCAACTGGATTTTGAGCTGTTCGACCTTCTGAAAGCCCTTCGCAGCGGACATTGCGACGCGGACTATGCCGATCTTGCCTCCCTTCGCGATATGGGATCGGTGAAAAACGGTTGGTTGCAAGTCGGGCAAATGCGCTACAAAACCGTCATTCTTCCCAAGTTAAAGGTGATTACCTCTCAACTTTTAACCCTCTTGGAAGAATTTGCAGCACAGGGAGGAAAGATTCTCACCTACGGTGATGCTCCCACTTTGCTTGATGGCATCCCCGACTCCACACTCTCGGCACGCATTTCCGCGATCTCATTCAAGGTCGAATCCCTGTCCGCTCTCTTGGACAAAGTATCTGAAAAAGATTATACCTTCAAAGGAATCGGCGCCGAAAATCTCTTGATCAATCACCGCGTATGTGAGAACGGTGAGAAATTCTTCCTATGTAACAACGATTGCGCCCACGAGGCTCGAGTCGCCTTTTCTACAAAATGCAAAGGCGTCCTCTATGCTTACAACGCCTACAGCGGCGAGATCGCAGAACATCCCTACGCGGTCGAAAACGATACTTTGACCGCCGAGCTCATCATCCCCGTCGGTGACAGCCTTTTGTTGTCCGTAGAGCCCGAGAGAAACGATGTAACGCAAAAGCTCCTGCATCCCACCATAGAAACCGCCTTAAAGCTCGACGGCGTTTGGGCTGTACAACCGCATTCTGATAACGCACTGCTATTGGAATATTGCCGTTTCCGCAAAGGAGAAGGCGAATTCTCCGATCCCCTGCCCATCCTCGCCGTACAGCGCTTGTTAAGCGCAGAAGAATACCGTGGCGAGATCACTCTCCGCTTTGATTTCGATACCGATGATGCGCTAACCGACCTTTCCCTCGCCTTGGAAGATCCCACGGAACAAACCATCACTATAGACGGTCGTGCCATCGCCACCCCCCCTTGCGGCTATTACTGCGACAAATCCTTTGAGATCCTGCCGCTGGGCAATATCCAAACAGGACATCATATCATAGAGATCAAACGAAACTTTTTCCCGCTTTCCAAGGTCACAAATGCCCTGACACAACTATTTGAAACCCGTCACGGCATTGAACTTGAGCCCATGTATCTGCTGGGAAAATTCGCGGTACGAGGTCATCGCTGTGCCTCCATCAACGGCTGCTCGGTATTCGAACGCGATTTTATGCTGACAAAAATGCCCTCACAAATTACCACTCGCGGCGAATTGACCGCAGACGGCTTCCCGTTCTTTGTAGGTGAGATCTCCCTGTCGCGTGAAGTGACCCTCCCCGAAAATGCAGATCTGTCTCACGCTAAGATTCACATAGAAACCATGAATGCCGGTTGCGGTGAGCTCTTTGTCAACGGAACATCCGTAGGCGACCTCAACCGCGCCCCCCTCGACATTTCCATCGGTGCTGCACTGAAAAAAGGAGTCAACACGGTGCAGATCAAACTGTACACTACCCTTTACAACATCATCGGTCCCTTCCACCGTCCTCAAGGAAACGTGGGCAACACCTTTGGCGGCGGCTACAAAAATCCCGACGCAGCGTGGTTAAGTGTGGACACCACCGTTCCCAACTGGGAGAAAAAAATGCCGTCCTTCTACCCCAATTGGACGGATCAATATAACGTGGTGCCGCTTGGCATTCACGGGGTCTCCATTGTATTTTAAGAGCGAACCGTCTACCGGAAATACACCATTCGCAAAATATCTTTCTCGCTTTTTAAAATATTGTGCAAAATAAAAAGCTCTGCAAACATTTTGATCCGTGCCCATTGAGGCAAGTGCAAAAACAGTGAGATACTTTCTCACTTGAAATTTCACACAAGCTTCATAGCGGAACGGATTAAAAAAGGTTTGCAGAGCTTTTTGAAATTCGCGTTGCCTTAAATGTGATAAAAGATCAATTAAGCGAAGGCACTTTCATTTTCGAAAGCAAACCTCCTTCAAAAAACGCACCGTTGTCGGTAGACAAAAGTGCGTTTTTGTTGCGACAAATGGGTAAAAAGGCGTCTAAACCGAGATAATAATGAAAAGAAATGTCCTCGCCAACTTTTTTGCTCCGAGTATTGACTATTAACCGTTTTTGTGATATAATACTCAAGAAAATAATTTTGTCACCGGAGGCAGTGTACCGTAGTACCGTAATGCCGGATTAGGTGTCCAAGTGAGCTTGGGTTGTTGTGTAGCAATAGCCGAAGCTCTATTTTTATTTTGGAGGTATTATGAAAAACACGAAGGTTTCTCTTTTTCCGCTTACAGCAGATGACCGTGAGCAATTTATCCTTGACAATCAAAGGGCATTCAAGCATGGAGCAATGATAGAGTTCGGCGAGCGCGACGACCATGTTGACGATGACGGAGAAATTATCTCTCGCACAACTATTGAAAGCTCCATCGACAATCCAAAAAACGAAACCTACCGCATTATGCTTGATGGCGAAAAAGTCGGTGGCTTGATAATCACGATTGACAAGGAAACTCATCACAACCACTTGGATATTCTCTTTGTACTGCCCGAAGCGCACAGCAAAGGCATCGGATACGGAGCTTGGCAAGCGGTTGAGGCTCTTCATCCCGAAACAGCAGTTTGGGAATCCTGCACTCCGTATTTTGAAAAGCGCAATATCCATTTTTATGTAAACAAGTGTGGGTTTCAGATCGATCAGTTTTGGTGTGAGTACTTTCAACCCGAACATGAACTGTTTGAAGACGGGAAGCACTCCCCCGGCGAGGGATCTGATGAAATGTTCCGCTTCATTAAGATAATGAAGACGTAACCTTTACAAATCCGTATTTATCGATTAGATTATATCACACAATTGCAAATAAACCAAAGCGAAGCCTTGTATACCATCAATGATGCGTGGCCTACGGCAATATGCTGTTTTCGATTCGCCAAAATGATGTTGCACCACTTTGTTCCGCAATGATGCGATATTTTCCTTACTGTGCTGTCAGACACACATCATTTGCGAAGCGAATATCATTAGGCGAAGCCGTCGTCATTTGCCGAAGGCAAACATCATTCAAAAAACGCACCTCTGTCGGTAGACAAAAGTGCGTTTTTTGTTGCCTTAAACGTGATAAAAGGTGTCTGAACAAGGGTAAAAACGAACAAAAGGTGTCTGCTAATTTAAAGATTACGTCCAATCGTATGTAACTCTTGTGGCATCCAAACTTATTTCTACTCCCCAATATTTATTGTGCAAGCACCTACCTTTTCGCATTTTCCTTATGTCAAAATTTAAGGTTATTTCCTTAAAGCAATCAACAGAATACTTGTATGACATAAATATACAACCGTTTGTCAATTTGTTAAATGCATCGAGTTGTTTCGACAAATCAATGATCTTATATTTGTTTTTTCCGTAAAACAATTTTCCTTCGCAGAAGGAATCGAATTCATACTTTACAACCAAGCGTTTATATTTATAATAGGGAGACCCGTCGGCATTTTGAACACCTTGATCAAGACCGTCGTATGTAATGATCAAAGCGCTATTTACAACCTCAATTTTTGAAGCATTTGAATCATGCATAGGATCCATTTCCATAAAGTTGTCTTTATTATATATCCGTGTGTTCATCGTTTCACTGCCTTTCTTGGCTCCATTATATCATACTTGCGTCATACTTGCGTCATACTTACGCAAATAAATCAAGGCGCAAGCCTTGTATATCATCCGCAACTTGTTGTGGTATATCATCAATGCGAAGCGTTGTATATCATCAAGCCGCAGGCAAGATGCACGCTATCGCGTGATGAGATACAAGGGCGGCTCGCCGCCCTTGATGATATCCACGACTGCGTCGTGATGATATGCCAAGCCTGCGGCTTGGATAAACAAAAAAGAACTTTTGGTATACAAAAATTCCTTTTTTGTTGGGACGTGTTGACAAAAAAGATGCTTTTTTAAATCAACGATTTCCAAGCTTCTATCATTTCTTTTGACGGTTCCGATATACCGCCGCAGCCGTAATCTCTGCCCAAAAGAGCATACTTGTAAGAACCGATCCTGTGGTACGGCATAATCTGAACACCCTGACAGAATTCCATAGACTCACGAATTGCCTTTAATGCATTAAAATGTGACTGCCTGTCGTTTAGCGTTGGAATGATCGGTGCGCGAATAATAAACGGAATTTTGTTTTTGTTGATGAGCTTTAAGTTTTCCAAGATCGGCATCAGGGATACCCCCGTATATCGCTTATGCATTTCCTCGTCTGTTTCCTTAATATCGAACAATATCAGATCGCAATATTCAATTGCCGTAAGCAACGCTTTTTCATCAGCATAACCGCTTGTTTCAATAGCGGTGCAGATTCCATTCTCACGGCATTTCTTTAGCAGTCCGGCAGTAAAGTCCGCCTGGGAACACGGATCGCCGCCGGAGAGAGTTACACCGCCTCCCGAGGCTTCATAAAATACCTTATCCCTTGCAACCACATTATAAACCTCGTCTACGGTAACGCTTTTTCCGTAAAGCTCTAACGCTTCGGTAGGACAAACCTCTGCGCAAGCACCGCAACCGATGCAGTTTTTTCGTTCTAATTTATGCGTTGCACAAAGTGTGTGGCAATTTCGAGGGCACACGGTAGCACAACGTCCGCAAGCAACACATTTTTTCGGATCGTATAAGATCTCGTGTCGCCTTATCTGCGATTCGGGATTGTGACACCAAATACACCGCAATGGGCATCCCTTTAAAAAGACCGTTGTCCGTATTCCAGGCCCATCTTCGGTACAAAAACGCTGAATATTTAATATTGTACCTTTCATTCTCGAGCTCCATTTTGTATCGTTCGGTTGATTACCATTCGCTTCAAATCGTCAGAAAGTCGATTGAAGTATTCTGAGTATCCGCCAACTCTTACGATCAGATTGCCGTGATGCTCCGGGTGCTCATACGCATCTAACAATTCTTCTTTGGAGGCATAGGTGATCTGTAGCTGAATTCCGCCTTGCTTCATATAGCCTAAGATCAAGGCCTTTAATATGTCTTCATTGAAATTTTGCGTAATGTTAAAGTTTACAACAGGCACACCTAAGGCTCGTTTCAAATCTAAGGATGTGACGCTATTCAAAAGTGCCGTCGGTCCGTCTGTATCTTTGCCGAAAATAGCGGAGAGCGAATCACAAAGCGGAGCACCGGCAGACCGTCCGTCGGGGGTTGCACCTATATGTTTTCCCGCACCGACCTGCGACATAAATTGAATAGACGCCGAGATAAAGCCCTCGCCGAAAACAAGCTTTCCCGTTTCGGTCATAGAAAAAATTCTTTCGCTGATTTTGCGTGAAAAGACATTAATATACTCAATGTCTTTTCCGAAACTTTCTCTCAGACCAATCACCTCACGTAAAAAGCCGCTATCGTTGTTTTGCAATAGCAGGATGAGTTCTTCGGACGTATATTTTTTCTTCTCAAATACGAGCGCCTTGATAGCTAATAAGGAATCTATCACATTAATAAGTCCCGCAAAATTGATAATACTCCAGCCGTATCTTGCCCCGCCGCTGTTGTATTCCATACCTTTATCGATACAATCATCGATCAAAAGTGTTCGCATCGGAAGTGGATTATACTTTGCGCGCTCTTTTCTTGAATTGTTGATCTCTTTTTTGACAGTTTCCACCACGGAACTAATTTCGGTCAAATACGTCTCGTAAAAATCTTCAAAGTCTGTTGCGGAAGATAAGCTTGATTTTATCACATTGTCAAGAATCAAAAGAAGATTTATTCCCGCATCCAAAGAGCCAACGTTTGAAAAGCCTGCAAGCATAGATTCTGTACATCCGCCGCCACAGAAGCGGCTAAGATCCTCATCCCGAATGCTTGGAAATCTTTTCTTAAGTCCTCCAAGCAATACGCCCGCATTGTAAAATGCCGGTTGCCCTCCGCCGCTTTTTACAGCAGAGAGAGCTGCCTCCCATACGGTCTCGGGCGTGCTTTCATCTACGAAAAGCTCGATCATCGGGCGGCGCTTTCCGTGTGCCGCTTTAAGACACTGCACGGTAAACTCGGGGCATTCCGAATCAAGCGACATAGAATAACCGTTGTTTTTATCAAGATTATCATAAAGATTTTCAAGATATGGAATCAAGTTTTCACCTTTATAATATGGCAAGATCCCCTTGCCAAGACATCCGAGATTATCGCAGTTATCCAAATACATAATGAAATTCCAAGCCACGATAGCATCGTAAGCTGTTTCGGCAGGATAGAGCGGGACCCTTTGCAATGACGCGATCAACATTTCATCTGCCGAAACCGCTTCCAAGTACATTACACATCGCGTGATATAATGTTCAATACCCCGGATAACGTGAAGCAGTCCTTCACGTATATCAGTGTCGCTTATCATCTCTATTCTCGGTATATATGACAGTAAACCTTCCTTCAAAATTCGCTCGTAATTCGGCATAGAATGTGTGTACATATTACCCGCGACCGTGTGTTCTTTTGGGACGGTTGAGTGATAGACACAGAATTCTTCTTTTAATTTTTCAGCAAGGCTCGGTGCTTTTTCATTTAATGACTTCGATGCAAAAGTAAGCCCCCTCAGATATTCCGGAACAACATGCATTTTTTGAGCAGTAACGCCGGAAGGATATAACGACTCCCCTCGGTACACGGCAAGCTCACAGTTTTCGTAAAATCGTCTGAGTCCCAGCGCTTTTCTGTAAAACAAGCTTCTATCTGGCTCTTCGTATAATCCCGAGGCGGCGTACTCGCCAAGCCTTAAAAAATCTTCCTTTAACATTTCTTCACCTCCGCTTTTTGATATTTTATCACAGAAAATCAAAATCGAACATTGACAAATCATAACCGCATATGGTAAAATCATAACAAAGGAGATGATGCTCTTGAAAAGATACCAATTAATAGCAACAGATTCCGTACGGGCTCCGAAAATTTATTCTATTGGTTTTTCGGACGATCCGAGGGTCACCCGATTCGGACCTTCCGTCAGAAATCAGTACATTATCCACTACGTTTTGTCAGGGAAGGGAAGCTTCAACGGTAATAAGGTGGAAAAAGGACAGGGCTTTTTGATCTTTCCGGGTATGTATGAAGAATATCATTCGGATGAAAGCGAGCCTTGGTCATTTCTATGGGTCATTTCCGAGGAGCCTATGATGGAATATTTTTTCTCGCGGCATTGCGCAAACGAAGAAACAGGAATTTTCAAGTTTTATAATTTGTATGAGCTTGATCTTATCGCAAAGCAGCTTATGTCTGTCACAAACAGTTTTTCATCAATGACGCGGATTTCGGAGCTTTTTCTGCATATTTTCAACACCTGCATTGCGGTAGAAAGCACAAAGGAAAACTCGATAACAAGGATATATCTTGATTTTTCGGTCAATTATATCAAAACGAATTTGCATTTGCCAATATCCGTTAATGACCTTTGTAACGCAATAGGCATTACACAACCGTATTTGTATAGGATTTTCAGACAGGAACTCGGACTTTCCCCAAAGCAATATATTTTAAGCTGTAAGCTTTCCGAAGCAAAAAAACTCCTCATCAATACCGAGCTTTCTATCTCGCAGATCGCCAATTCTGTTGGTTACGAAAATGTTTTGGAATTTTCAAAATTTTTTCGAAACAAACGAACCTTTCCCCCACAGCATATCGGGAAGAGTGCAACTGATCGCAAACAATGCGTTTATGAATTTTATTGTTTGTAATATAAAAAGGGGAGATACTTGCGATGAAAAACCACAAACATTTCCCCAAAAAAGGCAAGGCAAAAGTTCACTTCTGCTCTCTTACCTGAAAATGCCGATTGGCATCTTTTAATTTTTGCTAAAATCCGAATTTCAAAAAAGTGAGAAAACCGGCGAAAAACGAAGAAAACCCGAGAAAATCTCGGGTCTTTCGGTTGGCATCTTTTTTGTCAAGACGCATTGGAGGCGCCACCCGGAATCGGACCGGGGAATAAAGGTTTTGCAGACCTCTGCCTTACCGCTTGGCTATGGCGCCTTATGAAATTGCGGAAGTCGGAGGCCAAGCGGTCTTAGGAAGACAAGCTTTACACTCAACTTCTTGGCCCACAGAACGACATGGCTACGATCCGACTTCACGGCACCATAGCCAAGCGGTAAGGCAGAGGCCTGCAAAACCTTTATGCCCCGGTTCAAATCCGGGTGGTGCCTCCAAAAATCCCGTTCACGAAAGTGGGCGGGATTTTTACTTATTACCTCTTCACTCTTCACTTTTCACTAAAAATTTGTGAACGGGATTTTTGAAAGTAAGAAGTAATAGTGAATAGTGAAGAAGTATTGCAGCTTCACCGCTTTTATGCTATAATACACCCAAGGCGGTGATTATATGGATAATAAATTTATTGTTTGCGATAACTGTGGTGCGAAAAGTGATATAGATGATACATATTGTAAGGTTTGTTCGCATACACTTTCGCATACTAATTATTTGGATGAGCAAATAATAGACGGAATAGAGAACTCGGAACTTAAAAGTTATATCGGGAAAAACTCGGATTATTATGTCAAAAAATTTGCAAAGAAAAAAGGCAAATGGTTTATTCAGCTAAATTTTGCTGCATTGCTATTTGGACCGACCTGGTTCTTTTATAGGAAAATGAATAAAATAGCCATAATATATGCCGCTGTTTTGATATTGCTATCTTCACTTTTAACTTTGGTTTTACCAACAATATTTAAAGGGGATGTAGAGAGATATTATCTCGCCAAAGAAACATATTCAAATTATATAAATTCCGGCGGCGAGGTAAATCTTTATAAAGAACCGCCTTATTCTACGGTAGTGATTGGTACACACCCAACCTTCCAAAAAATTCGTGACGAGTTAGATGATGCTCAAAATAAAATTAGACTTATTGAGTTTTTGATTACAGCTCCCGTTTTCATAATTAACGTTTTGTTTAGACTTTTTGCCAACTCTATTTATAGAAATCATATACCTTTAAATATACATAGCAACAATAATGGAGTGTCGATGAAAAATGCGATTGGCGGACTTGTTTTGGTAAATCTTATAATGTTTGTCATTTCTTTATTGTTGAATCAAATATCCGCTATATCTCAATTTACTGAAGCAACACAAACATTGTTTAATTGGATATGATTTTTAAATTAGAGAGATTCAGCTTTTTAGACCGATTCCTTTTTGGGCGTTGGCACTAACCAACCTCCCAGACTCGAACTAACAACTTTAATTTAGAAAAATTGTGTTCGTATTTTATGGACGAAAAGACAGAAAAAGAAAGACACGCGAGAGCGTGTCTTTTCTTTTTCAACTAAATCCACCCTTTCGGGTGGGTGAAATATTGCTTCGCAATGTGAAATCCTCACTTCGTTCGGATGAAATCGCTGCGGCGGTGGGTGGATTTAATTTCATCTGCGCAGCAGATTTCATCAAAGTTTTGCTTTGATTTCACCGTGCGTAGCACGATTTCATTAACTCTTGCCCCTTCGCCGCTTTTATGCTATAATACACATAAAGGTTGGTGATAATATGAAAAATAATTCTAAAGTTATAATTTTATATATTATACAAGCTCTTCCAATTCCATTTTCTTTGGTTTCGATAATTGGAACTATAATTTCATTAGCGAACATCGGTATGGCTGAGTCTGTTTTTCAGGCTATTGTTTCTATTCTTGCTATGGTATTAGCAGGTACATACATTATTACTTATATTATTTCTTTGATAATCACAGCAACAAAGAAAAAAATTAAATTTTATAGTTTTCTTCCTGCTGTTCATATGATTGTTGCGATAGCGTTTTTTGTTTTATGGAGTAATCTATAATTACTTATGAAAAGTGATAATTCTCGGTTTTTCAGGCATATTTCATTCGTGCCACTAAGTTCAAAACTCCCAGAAAAAGAAAGACACGCGAGAGCGTGTCTTTTCTTTTTCAACTAAGTGTGCTTACGGCACGTGAAGCACACCTTCGGTGTGTGAAGTTTGCTTCGCAAGTGAAGAACCTGCGGGAGTGAGTGGCACACTTAACTTCACTTTGTGCGAAAGCACAAAACTTCACTATGCCAACGGCATAACTTCACATCGGCTTTGCCGATGCTTCGCTCAAACCCTTGCCCCTCCGCCGCTTTTATGCTATAATATACATAGGTGGTGAGCGTATGAAAAAAGAAAAGCTTACGAGGAATATAATTAAAAAAGATTTGCAGAATGAAGTAATGAAGAAAGTTATGTTTTTTCTTGGTATTTTTTTGCCTTTTTTAGTGTTTTTGGCCTTTTCTATATTCATTTTCGGCAGAGATGATATTGCTCTGTTTTATAAGTTGGGTATGTATTGTTGCGTCTTTGTAATGTTTATTATTTCGCTTAAAAAAGGAATAGAAATCGCACAATTATTGATGTGGTTTAGCAGTTTTTGTATAGTGGAAGATAAGCTAGTGGGTATGGATATAAGAATGGAAAAAATAAAGGGGAGAGTCAACAGCTATCAAACATACAATCTGTATTTTTCGGGTTATGGGGAATATAAATTACCAGATACCAATTATGCATGGAGCGATATGTTTTCAATGAAAGGCAAACAAGTTTATGAGCGTTCAAAATGTGGAGATAAGTTTTACCTTGCAGTGTCAAATAAGAATAATGGTAAAATTCTCTATGCTTATTGTCTGGATTTTTTTGAATTTGAAGAATTGGATAGCGGCGGCAACTAACAAATAAGGAAAATTAACGGTTTTCAGGCACATTTTATTCGTGTCATTAAGTTCAAAACACCCAAAAATCCCGTTCACGTAAGTGGGCGGGATTTTACTTCTTACCTCTTCACTCTTACCTCAACCCAAAACCCCACGGGATTTTTGGAAAGTAAGAAGTAATAGGTAAGAGGTAATAAGTGTTGCGGCATCGCCGCTTTTATGCTATAATAAACTCGAGGCGGTGATAATGTGAAAAAATTATCTTCAATAATACTCGTTTTTATTATGATGCTTTGTTTTTCGGCTTGTAAAGAGGATACAAGTAAAGAATATATTTATTTGCCCAAAACCGAATTACATACCCGTGAAAACTCAAGTGGATTTCATAGAGAGTATAAGACTATTTTCAAATATGATGAAAAAGGAAATGTTATACAGAAGACGGAATACACAAAAGGTTTTTTGGGGGTATTCAACGTTCGCGAGAGACAATATGATATAGAGTATACATATAATGAAAATGGCGACATATCCCAAGAACTTATACATATCGAAGATTTTTGTACGAATATAACAGATGGACATCAGATTTATGATGAAGGTTATAACTATATTTATAATGAAAAACAACAGCTTGTTAAAAAGCAAATTATTAACCCGTCTGATTATGAGGATGCGCTTTGCGCATATGAATATGAATATGATGAATTCGGAAATTGTATTAAAGAATATAAATTATATTCTAATGGCACTAAAGAACTTGAATTTGAAAATGTATATGATGAGCAAAATCAACTAACTAAAAAACAACATATGGTAATATCGTACGACTTTATGTATGTTTGGGATGAAACTAATTATACTTATGATACGGAAGAAAAGTTATTATATACAAAAACCGTTCATTATGAACGTTCCGGAGAAATGAGTCATTATTATGAGGCGAATTATTACTATGATAAGTTGAATCGTCTTGTTAAAGTAGAAGAAACAGGATTTGATAATGACGGAAAAACAGGTGATAACAAAGTTATAGAATATAAAGATTTTATACACAAAGAGAATTATAAAGCAACACTCCGCATTGATTTATTTTAGCTTTTATGCTATAATACGCTTAACAGTCGGTGATTTGATGAAAAAGAAAATAATGCAAAGCTTTTCAAACTTCAAAGCGATACAAAAAGGAATTAAATATGGAATATAATCATACAGAACATTTAACTAAATTAATAATTGAACAGGAAATTAAGGGGTTATATCTCTGGAAGCTCAAATCTTGCATTCCCTGTGCATTGTTTTCGTATATAGGTGCGGTCGTTTTTTGGTTTACCTGTGATATAGCAAAAAGCAAAGATTTATTACTAACTGCAATTTTCGTTTTATATATAATCGTATTGCTTGGTGTAACCGCTTATTTGATTTATTTAATTTTTCAATACTCTAATAAAAATATAAAATACTCTATTGTTTGTGATAACTTAACAAAAATCAGTATTAAGCGCGCATTTGGCTATGGAATATTGGGCACCCATTGTCTATGTTTTTCTGAAAACGGAAAGTTTTTATTAGAATTTCATAGAATTTTTTACCCTTGGTCTGATTTTTATTGTATGGATAGTTGCAATCTTAAAAACCGTTCAAACAAGGGTGATAAATTTTATTTGGTTATAAAAAACAAAAAAATACTTAATGTATATAACCAAAAAATGTTTGAATATAATCACCCAGAGTCGAACTAACGATTTCAACCGAGAAATATATTGTTCGTCTTTTATGGGATAAAAGACAAACGAAAATCCGTTCACGAAAGTGGACGGATTTTTGTTTGTATTATTCACTATTCAGAAACTTGTCAAGATTAGTGGACAGATAAAAGAGTGAAAAACTGGTTTGGAATGTAATAACCAATACCTGAATGCAGTCTTTCTGAATTATAATAAAGTTCAATATAATCAACAATTATTCTTGAAGCTTCTTCGAATGG
>JAZSPB010000089.1:0-4539 GCA_045537235.1 Eubacteriales bacterium | reverse complement strand
ATAATGCTGTGACCCATCAATTTCTATGATCAGTTTGGCTTTGTGGCAGTAAAAATCCGCAATAAAATTGTCTATGGCTTTTTGTCTTTGAAATCTGATTTCATATTTTGATAGGAAATCGTACCACAGATGGTTCTCCTGTGGTGTAGCATTTTTACGAAGATTTTTTGCAAGAGTAATATTCTTTTCGTTGTAATCAAGCGACATACTTACTCCTCCAAAGTTTTATCATTTCCATTATAACACAAATCGGCAGAGAAAACAAGTTCTCTGCCGAAATTTTGTGCCTGCCATTTCTCCGTTAAGGACAACAGAGAAAATGCCCATTTTTATTTTTTTACACCAATGAACGCAAATATACATTTAATAATTTTAATGCGGTTTCCTTGTCTTTGGGGGAAAGTGTGTCCAATCGCATAAAAAGATCGTTTTGCAATGCGTTCGGTGTTTCGGTATCATCTGTTAAAATTTCGTCCGGTGTAATATGCAGGGCTGAACAAATTCGCAAAAGTGTATCAACACGCATATTGACAACTCCCCGCTCAATATCGGCATAAGTACGGTCTGATATGTTTGCAGCCTCGGCAAGCTCGGCTTGCGTCATGCCCATACGTTTGCGAAAAGAAAATAACTTATTGCCAATCTCCTTGAAATTCAAAATAAGCATTATTTCTCCTCCAAAAGTAAATATATATGAATTATAGCTCCTAAATCTATTGACAAACAGGAACTTTTGTAGTATAATGACACGAAGAATAGTTCCTGTTTCGGGGAACTATCGCGGATTTGTATAATTCAGTATCTGCACTTCGCATCTTGATGATGCAAAATATATTAAATCAAGGAGAATAGCTATGTTTTGTAAAAATTGTGGAAATCAAGTAACGGAAGACAGTATCTATTGCTCTAAATGCGGACAAAAAACAGAAATAGATACGTCACCTGCTTGTCAGCCTTCCGTCGAAGCTCGTGTGCCAAAAGATAATATTCCGGTGCATCAAAAATACAAGGGGAAAATTACAACGGTCAACATAGTCTCCTGCGTCAAGCAGGTTTTAGCATTATTACTGGTCGCCGTCCTGTTTTTTGCCCCAATATTTACCTTTTCATACGAACCGCAAAGCATTGAAGAATGGGAAGAGGTCATGGGCAGAGAATTTGAGCTTTCCGATTTGGGCGATCTGTTTGAATCCGGTTCCGAAGTTATCAATGATAAATTTTCAATATATGACGATGTGAAAATGAGCATAGGATCGATTATTAGAATATTTAAAGGGGAGGATGTCGGCGTACCCGAGATGATGAGTATCCCGGCACTGATTTTTCCCATCTTTACTCTGCTTTTGGCTGTCATACTCATCACAACGGTCAGCTCACGGATTTGCAGTTCGCTTTACAGATTCAGCAATATGGACAAATTGGTCTTGACGCAATATAGCGAAATAAAAAAATCCGGAAATATTTCGAGTCAAAAACTGGAGGGCTTTTTCCAAAAGCAATCTGTCATGTCGCTGATCATGTTTGTGTTTACGGATCTTTTTGTGTCGAAGCTTCTCCATATTTTGGTTCTAAAAGAGTTTTCTGACGAAATAAATTTTGGCTTTATTCGTTATATGCTTTATTTTTCGGGCTTTTCTGCCGGTATCGGAATTGTCGGTTTCGGATTGATTTTGTACGTTGTAATAAATTCGATCGAAAAACGGTTAAATTCTGAGCTTGTTTATGAAATAAATCAAGAAAACATATAAAAAGGAAAACCCAACGGCTTTTTACGAATTTTTTCGTATCCTTCGGCACTGCCACGCGGTCTTTTGGCGGTTGCTGTGGCGAATGAAGAGGTTTGTCGGTATAAGGTTTTGTAGGGGCGACCGTCGGTCGTTCGCGGACGTGCAATGCACGCTCCTACAAAATTGAACAATAAAAAGTTGGACACATCATTTTGGGCTTAAGCTCCGATGATGTGTCCAATATTTTTATGCTGTTTTTCCGACGTGAAAAGGATAGAACCGTGATGGAAACGGGGACGTCACTCGTCATTCCTTTTCATGGCATCTATTTTCTCGTAAAATGAAGCCTTAAAGTCAATACCGGGATTGCATAATTCTTCTTGATGAGCTTGATAAAAACTAAGCAAGATAATAAGCCCACGCACCGCATCCTTTAAGACAAAATATGTATTATCAATATCCGGTTTTTCCAGCATCTCTCCGGCGATCAATTGCTCTATAAACAATTGTACGTCTGCCTCCGTACAACCAATCATTTTTTGTAAAGCCTTTGGGGTGAGTGTCTTTCGCTTCCTTAACTCTTCACAAAAATTGATTGCGGTAACAATACTTGAGGGATGTTCATTTTCAAAGGCAACAACATTTTCTATTGTTTTGGTTCTGTTGTATATAACCTCATTCATCAGCACTAAAAAATCATATAAAGTATTGTTATCGATTGACTTCTCTTGTATTGGTGCAAAGAAAGCATTTATATCGCAGCTCAAACATTCTGCAAGCTTTGGCAAATAATCAATAGACGGAAGAGCGTTACCGTTTTCCCACTTGGAAACCGATTGGGGGGTAATATTCAGATAATCGGCAATTTGCTTTTGGGATAATCCGCATTTCAGCCGTCGATTTTTCAAATTAATGTGAAACATATTTCTTCACCTCCGATAAAGTTCCCCTTTATTATACCGCTGAATCCTGTGTTCGTCAATGACCGGTTAAGTGAGTGGGGTATCAACCACCGGTTGTGTCCATTATACCATGAAAATATAGATTCTTCAATACCGTTCGAAAACGAAAGGCGGAGGATTTTTACAATGAAAAAGCGGAAGATGACCACTCAAAATTGACCTTTTAGGAGAGCTGTGAGAAGGATCTTGAATACCGGTGGTGGAGGAATTTGAGGCAAGGAACGATCGATCGCCGTAAACAAAGCTGCACAATAATACTTGGATTTGCAGATGTCTGTCGAGGACATCGAAGAAAGTTCCTCCACGATGACCCGAATCCCTTTTTTGTCAATGCTTTTTTCCTCTTGACACCACCCCCGAATTGTGCTAAAATATAACACGAAAAATAACGAAAAAGAGGTAAAAAACGTGGCAAGAAGAAATCGTGCGCCGGCCGATCTTACGGTGGGCGAGCCTTGGAAGAAGATCGTTTGGTTCACTCTTCCCATGCTGATCGGTAATATCGCACAGCAGCTTTATAATACAGTAGACAGTATCGTCGTCGGTAAATTTGTCGGAGATAACGCCTTGGCAGCGGTGGGCAGTGCCGCGCCTATCCTCAATCTGCTTTTGGTGCTGTTCATCGGTATCTCCACGGGTGCCAATATCATGGTATCCCAGTATTACGGCTCCAAAAATCGGGAGGGGCTTTCCTATACCATCGGTAACTCCATTACCATAACGGCGGTCGCTTGTCTTGGTTTGATCCTTGTGGCGGCTCCGCTCATCCGACCCATCCTCGTGATGCTCAACACGCCCGATACCATCCTCGATTGGTGTGCCGATTATTTGATGATCTCCTTGATCGGTATCGCGGGTATGGCCTATTACAACATTCTCGGCGGTATCATTCGCGGTATGGGTGACTCGGTTTCCGCGCTCATCTATCTGCTGGTGGCTACGGTGATCAATATTGTTTTGGACGTGTTCTTTGTCGCAGTTCTCGGTATGGAGGTCGGCGGTGTGGCGCTGGCAACGGTCATTGCACAGTTCGTTTCTTCCGCCCTTTGTATGGTCAAGCTGATGCGCATGAAGGAGGAGTTCGATTTCGGTGGCAAGTACATGAAGCCCGTCGCAAGCTATACCAAGACCATCGTGCGGTTGGGGCTTCCCTCCGGCTTGACGCAGGCCATCTTCTCCTCTGCGATGATCATCGTGCAGTCGCTGACCAATCAGTTCGGTGAGCTGTTTATCGCGGCTAACGTGGTCATTATGCGCGTGGACGGTTTTGCCATGATGCCCAACTTTTCCTTCGGTATGGCGCTGACTACCTATGCGGGTCAGAATGTGGGCGCCGGTCTGTATGACCGCGTCACCAAAGGCGCCAAGCAGGGAACACTGATCGCAGTGGGGTGCTCGACAGTGATCACCGCCGTCATTCTGCTGTTCGGAAAAAATCTGATGGGTGTATTTACCGATACCGCAGAGCTGGTAAACATGAGCTATGAGCTGATGAAGATCCTCGCTGTCGGTTACATCGCCATGGCAGTAACACAGAGCTTTTCCGGCATCATGCGCGGTGCCGGTGACACCATGACCCCCATGTGGATCTCCCTGATCACTACCGTGCTGCTCCGTGTCCCCGTGGCTTACGGTATCTCGTGGCTGACTGCCACCGAAGCCCTCCCGAACGGACGCCAAGAGTGTATTCAGATCTCTCTTCTCGTCTCGTGGGTCATGGGTGCCGTTCTTACCTCCATCTTCTACTCCCTCGGCAAGTGGAAGAACAAAGCCATTCAATAAAAATCTGATCTCGCGGTGCCGCCTGCGGGCGGGGAGGTCGCTTTTTTGGAAAAAAGCTCCGCAAAAAA
>JAZSPB010000119.1:0-5547 GCA_045537235.1 Eubacteriales bacterium | reverse complement strand
TGAGCGAACATACTGCCCCCATTGGGGGATTGCCATGTTCGCACCAACTGCAAAAGGGCACAATAGAAAAGTTTTTTGCGGAGCTTTTTTTCAAAAAAGCGACCTCCCCCCCCGCCCGCAGGCGGCTTACAAAACACTGGTTTTTTCTAAAATAATACGGCTGATCGCTCCAAGTCCGAAGGCGAACATTGCGCCTCCCGCGAGACAAAGTACAACATGAAGCGGCGTAGAGCCGAGGGGCGTGATCATGGCAACCATCATAAAGAGGAGCATACCGCCGCCGAGGGAGCCGCAGATCGAAAGCCAAGCCCGTTGTTTTGTCGCCACGCTGATCAGTGTGAAGATCGAGACAAAAACAAGCATCAAAAAGATCTTGGCGAGCATACACATGGCGAGATTTCCCAAAGTCAGACCGTGAAGCGCAAAGGACAGTCCCGCGATCGCGCCGCCCAAGAGTGAGCCGACAAAATAAGCGATCAGCATCAGTGCGCCGCAAACAAAGCCGACCAAGGTTTTCGATATGACATAGTCTCCCTTCTTGGCGCGAACGGTAAAAAGATTTTTGGCATATCCGCTTCGGAAATCGTCCGAAATGAAGAGACCGATGAACACGCAAACGCCCATAAACATCATATTGATATTGCACATGGCAAACACTTCCGTGCCGCCCATATTCTCTCCGCCGGGGAGTGTACCGATATTCTGCCATGCGTTTTCGGGTCCTCGCATGACCGTTTCCACACCCGTTTGCGGATCCACCGAAACACTGCCGTCCATCATTGTCATCATGACCGTCATCAAAACGGGCATGACCAGCGCCACGGCGAGTATGATGTAAAACACCCGAGAGCGGAGCATTCGTCGGAAATCGACCTTCAGCATACTTTTCAAGCGCTTGGAAAAGCCGAAGGATTCAAATTTTACTGTCTTTTCCATCTTATTTTCCTCCGTTCATCAAGTCGATGTAGTATTCCTCAAGTCCGATCTTGTCGGTCTTGATCTCTGTTACGCAAATGCCGTTTTCGTATAGATAGGTCACGATCTCTTCGGGAACGGTCGGATCGTAGACCCGAAGATATCCCGCCTCGTCCTCCTCCACGCGAGCATACTTGCCCCCAAGAAGCATCTTGGTTTTGTTCGTCTCGCCGCTCCGCAATGCCACATAGGTGCGGCAGCTTGCGTCAAGCTCCTCGGCGGTCATTTCCACGATCATCTTTCCGTGACGGATGATGCCGTAATGCGTTGCCACCTTCTGAAGCTCTCCGAGCAGGTGCGATGACACAACGATGGAGCGTGTGCCGTCCTTGACGATGTCCGTGAACACCTCGCGTATGATCCGCATACCGTCGGCATCCAGTCCGTTAAGAGGCTCGTCGAGCACCAGCAAGGTTGGGTTACCGAGCAGAGCCATCGCAATTCCCACTCTCTGCTTCATGCCCAGAGAGCAATTCTTATATTTGTTGCCTGCCGCGCCCTCCATGCGGACGGTTTTGAGAACCTTGATGACCTGCTTTTCTGCATCGGGAATGCTCAGATTGATCGCCTGAAGCATCATGTTGTCAAACACGGTAAGTCCGCCGAAGCATCCGGGCGCTTCGATCAGTACGCCGACCTTGGCGCGAACCGACTCGTCGGTATAGTCCCTTCCGTAAAGCTTGATCGAGCCGCCGCTCCGAGGGATCAAACCGCAGATCATCTTCTCGGTGGTGGATTTGCCCGACCCGTTCTCACCGATAAAACCATAGATCGCGCCCATCGGCACGGTCATATTCAGTCCGCAGACCGCCTGCTTGGGTCCGAAATTTTTAGATAAATTTTGGATCTCTATTGCATTCATGTTCCGACCTCCTTAATAAACATCACTCCGAGCGAGGATCTTCGAGCCAACAAAATTATAAAAGACTGTCCATGCCGCAGATACGGCGATACAAACGGCCAGCGCGCCGATATTACTTGAAAGATTGGCATTGACCGAGGCACCGTACAGGAACAGGTTAAGGAAAGTCGTGGGAACCGAGAGATTTTCCACGATCGCCGCCACACCGATGATCAAAATACCTGTGCCGAAGAAGAAGGACGAGGCGATGGAAACGCCAAAATACCGTCTGAAAATGACGTTGAGGAAGGTATAAAGGCTTGCCCAGCCGAGCGACAGGATCATCTTACCGAAAATAGCGATCAGCAAGGAGCCTGCATTGACAGATACTTCATAGCCCGCGAACAGACCGCCGACCGTACCGCCGATGAGGTAGGTAACGCACATGCACGCCATCGCAAAGGCGCAGACAAGGCTTTTGGAGATCATATAGTCCTGCTTTTTCGCATGGGTGGTGAAAAGCTGCTTAACGTATCCCGACTTATAGTCGTGACCGATGAATATGGACACCATGATGCCGCCGAAAATGAAGACCATATTCATGTTGGCATAGTCGGCAACGCCCTCGATCACATACAGGGTCTTGGTAGAGGCAATGATCTGCCAAACATTGGAGTAGAGTGCTGTACCGGGAGCACCGTCGGGTCCCGGCATCACCGTCATAGCCGAGACCATCGCGGGAATGATCGCCGCGATTCCGAGAAAGATATAAAACAGGGGCGTGTGAAACAGGCGGTAAAAGTCTACGCCCAGCATCCCTTTGATGCGCTTCGAAAAGCTCGGCGTTTCAAATTGCAATCCTCGCGTCATTTTATTCTTCCTCCTTCTTGTCCTCGGGACGGGACATCAGCTCGATGTAATATTCCTCAAGACCAACCTTGTTCTTTTCGATCTCACAGGGGACGTGTCCGTTTTTCATCAAATGATCGACAAGGGCGGCGGTATCGTCCACATCAAAGACTCGAATATATCCGTCCTCTGTGCGAACATCGTCATATTTTTCGGAAAGCACCTTTGCCGCCGCCTCGGTATCTCGGGTCTTGAGAGTGACAAACACCTGCGCGCGGCTGTCCATTTCGGCGGCAGAAAGCTCCATAACCATCCTTCCCTGCCGAAGAATGCCGTAGTGCGTGGCGATCTTTTCCAACTCCCCGAGAATGTGGGAGGAGATCAGCACCGTGCATCCGCATTTCTGCGTAATATCCACGAGAATTTCTCTCATGATCCGCATTCCGTCGGTGTCCAGTCCGTTGATCGGCTCGTCGAGGATCAAAAGGGCGGGGTCGCCAAGCAGTGCCATCGCGATACCGATGCGTTGCTTCATTCCCAGCGAACAGCGCTTGAATTTCAGATTCGCGTGCTCCTCCATGCGAACGATCTCCAGAACACGGCGGATCTCCTCGTCCGGATTTTCAATCCCCAAATTGATGGTCTGCATCCGCAAATTTTGGTACACATCGGAATTCGGGAAACAGCCCGCGTTCTCGATCAAGGCGCCGACGCGGACGCGAACACCGGGATCGGTATAGTCCTTGCCAAACAGCTTGATCTCTCCCCCGTCGGCAACGAGATGACCGCAGATCAGCTTCATGGTCGTGGATTTGCCCGATCCGTTCTCTCCGATGAATCCGTAGATCGCCCCTTGCGGCACGGTCATATTGAGGTGATCCACCGCATACATTCCGCGAAAGCTCTTTGAAAGATTTCTGATTTCAATAGCGTTCATTTTCTACTCCTTTGCTCTGTCAAAAAGCAGCACGAGCGATCCGCCGTTTTTGCGCCTCGCTTATGCTGCGCCTTCGCGCTCTCCTTCATATCTCTGAATGCCTTCTTGAAAAATTCTTTCATAACAAATCTCCTCATTTCATTTTTTCAACAGCCGCCTGCGGGCGGGGGAGGTCGCTTTTTGAAGAAAAGCA
The DNA here is from genome assembly GCA_045537235.1 of Eubacteriales bacterium. Lineage (GTDB taxonomy): Bacteria > Bacillota > Clostridia > Oscillospirales > CAG-272 > RGIG8775. Next base: position 1,752 of record JAZSPB010000119.1, on the reverse strand, counting down.
CACTTTCTTCGAAAGTGCGCAAAAACTTTTCTATTGTACCCTGCCGAATTTGAGCGAACATACTGCCCCCCCTTGGGGGATTGCTATGTTCGCACCAACTGCAAAAGGGCACAATAGAAAAGTTTTTTGCGGAGCTTTTTTTCAAAAAAGCGACCTCCCCCGCCCGCAGGCGCCCTTCGTTTGCGGGTACATAATACTATATTGATATTTTTGAAATTTTTGCGAAATGTTTTTGTTTTGTTAAAAAAAGCCCGCCGTAGAGTTTTTTTCTACTGCGAGCGATTTTTTTACAGGTTGGTTTCTTTTATGAAGGCGATCACACCGGCGGACCAGCCGTGACATAGGCTGTGGCGAAAGCCTTTGTAGCAATGGGCGCCATAGTCGGCATGGATGTCTTTTTCGTCCTTCGTCGGGAAGGCGTCGATCCGACTGCTGTGGGGAACCCATTCCATATCGAAATCCTCCCAAAAGGTCGTTGCGCCTTTGTCGAGCATGGCGCCGTAGTATTCTTTCATCATCTTGACGGCGGCTTCGCGGTCGAAGGAGGCAACCGCGGTTAAAATATAATAGCTCATGAAGGTGGAGATGCCGTTGGCGCCGCCGCGCACCAAGCTCGCGCGTTCTTGCGGCGAAAGTCCGACTGCAAAGTGCTTGAGAGCAAGGACTTTTTTATTATCTCTTGCGACGATCTCCTTCTTCAGCAGCTTTTCCAGCAGTGTTTTGGCAACAGCCGTATCTTCTCCGAAGGACTCAAGCAGTGAGATCGCCGCGCGGACGGCAAGGATATTGATGGCACGTGCGCCGTCCTTTTCCTCGGGGCGCCCCGACGTCGGCCAATCGACAAAATAAGAGGGATACCCAAGCTCACCGTCCTCTGCCACGCATCCGTCCATTTGCCGAACCAGCGCGGACAGGTACGGGATCTGCTTTTTGATATAGGCTTTGGCGTCGGTTCTCTCGTCATAGATCTGCAAAACGATGATCCACCACATGGAATACATGGGATATCGGTTCATCCAAGCAGGCAAAGGGGTTTGCTCTCTGACAAAGTCCAACGAGCGCTCAATGCAGGGCATACGACCGTAAAGGGTGGTCAGCGCAAGCACCTCGGGGGCCATATCTCCGATCCAAACGAGGCGGTCACGCTTGACCCCGTCCCACACATACCCACCGGAGATACAAAGATCCACGGTGCGCTTGGCCGCGTCATAGATCTGACGGATGCGCTCATCTTTTCCTCCGTAGGTATACCGTGCTTTGCGGTTGGATGTTTTCGCGGCGGCGACCACGCATTTGATCTGCACCTCTCCGCCAAAATCCAAGCGGACAAATCGGAAACCCGTTTGACCGAAGGTCATGTCCGAATAGTTTTGCAGGCGAACTTCGAAATCGCGCAAGGAGTGGTCATTGGTGGCATTGGATTCGCCGCCCGTCTCGCTGCAAGCCTCGGTCAGGCTTTCGCCAAAGCGGATGCGAGTCGGAATATTCTTGGCGCGGTAGGTCAAAATGCGGACACCGCCGCTCAACTCCTCTCCGAAATCCAAGATCACTGAGTCTCCCGAATGGAACAGGGTGACCTCCTTCTCGCCAAGTCCGATTTGGAGAGGCTGCGCTTTTAGCAATGTGGGATAAAGGCGCTCTTGCGCCGAAAAGGCGCGTTTGGGAATAAGATAGGTTGTCATAGTTTTCTCCTTTTGGTGGCGCCTGCGGGCGCGGGGAGGTCGCTTTTTTGGAAAAAAGCTCCGCAAAAAA
>JAZSPB010000168.1:0-3262 GCA_045537235.1 Eubacteriales bacterium | reverse complement strand
TTTTTTGCGGAGCTTTTTTTCAAAAAAGCGACCTCCCCTCGCCCGCAGGCGAAAAAAAGCCGATAGATTTTAAGGTGTTCCTTAAAGGCTATCGGCTCTTTTGTTATTCTGCTTCAAACCAATCCTTTTTTGAAAGCTTGGTTATGTTGTATTTATCCCGGAATTTCGTGATGTTTGTGCTTTTTGTGGATTCTAAATTCTCCAATGTGGAGCCGAAGGTGATTTTCAAGGAAGACGGATCACTTGTGCCCCATCCGATGCTTCCGTCGGGATAAGCGATGAGGTTGTCAAGTTTAAATGTAATGTATATATTTCCTTGTCCCCACCATTTTTTCGGACTGTCTTGGTGAGAGGCTTCGGCGGTGCAAATCGCAAGGACTCTCAAACTGTTATATTGCTTTACTTCTTGCGATAGGAATTTGTCTTTTGCAGTGCTCTTTATTGTTAAAAGGTATGCTTCCTCCGATTTTACGGAGTTTACATTAAAGAAACTGCAATAGGTGTTTCCGCCGTCGCCATATTTATCCAAAAATGATTTTGCATTTATGTTGAACAGTTCCCAATTTCTTTCAAAGGAGGTTTGGGAGATCACATAATCCGTCAGTTCTCGCTCAATCAGTGATACTTCAAAATTGTCTAACGATTCTATATAATACGGCATATCCGAGACTTTGAAATTGGCAGTCGCTTTCTCGGTTTCTACAAAATAACCATATTGCTCGGTTATCGTTTGGGGAATTTCGGCATGGATAACGACAACATCGCCATTGGCAAAATAATCACCGTCAATCGAATAGTTTACATATGCTTGCGCATCTTTGCTGCATTTGGAATTGTTGATGACGGCGGTGCAGAACGGGGAAATTCCGTAATAATCAACTTCCAATCCCTCAAAAGGGTCGATGCTTATTAATTCCTTCAATCCATAAACGGTATATTCAAATGATTTATCGGCAATATTATATCCGTTTTTGCGCAAAAACTCGGAATCATAGGCCAAGTTAAGAGTGATTTTTTGATCGTTTTTTAGGTTTTGGGAAGAGGAAAGAGAGTAGGAAATACTTCTTTTGAGAATCTGGGGGAGAGAATCTGAAAATTCTATATTGGCAATGCCGTATCCGTCTACACCCGAAAAAGATATATAGATTTCCGAGAAGAGATTAAAAACAGGAGTTTGCGCTGTTTCGGGCATTTCGGTTAAATCGGAAGTCGTCGAGGAATCCGCCTCGTTCGTGGAATCGGATGGCGGCTGTTTGTCAGAAAGACAAGAGGTGAGATATAGGGAAAAATGCGGTTTGTCACAGGAAGTGGTGAGTGGTCTCGCGGATATAGGAAGGACGCATTTGAGTGCAATTGAGCGAGGGATTCGCAAGCCAACTTTGGAAACCTTTTTTAAAGTTGCCGAGGCCATGAATATAGCACCAAGCGATCTGATGAAGTTGATCGAAAATGAAATTGCCAAAAAATAAACCCGGATAAAGCAAGAAAATGCTTACCCGGGTTAGTTCTTTTTAAAATACTTTAGATGAAATCTGCCTCGCTCGCCTCGTCATCGCGGGGGATATCGTTGTGGATGTGGGGCGCATCGATGCTTTCGTCATCGCTCGAGACGGAAAGATCTGCGTCGATCGCGGAGATCACGTCATCCAATTCCGATTCGTCGAAGATCTCCTCGGGCTCTGTGAGCTTGCGAGCTTTTCCGATCTTGACTTGAGGGATCTTATCTTCGATGAGCGCAAAGCCCACCAAGCTTTCTACGGTTGCGAGAGCCAAGATAGCCTTCCATGCGCTCTTTTTCTTCAAGCACAGGGAAAGGAATGCGAATGTGGTGGTGATGGCAGAAACGATAAGGGAAATACCGATCATAAATTTAGTGCGTCTGTTCATAAGTTCCTCCTGAATTATTTAGTAATAGATTTCAAATATGCATTGATGAATCCGTCGATCTCGCCGTCCATGACTGCGGAAATGTTACCGTCTTCATAGCCTGTTCGGGTGTCTTTGGCCAAAGTGTAGGGCATAAATACATAGGAGCAGATCTGGGAACCCCATTCAATATTGGCTCGGTTGCCCTTGATGTCCTCGATCTTGTCCAATTTTTCCTGAAGCTGGATCTCCATGAGCTTGGATTTGAGCATCTTGAGTGCCGTTTCCTTGTTCTGAAGCTGGGAACGCTCGGTCTGACAACCGACTACGATACCCGTAGGCTTGTGGACGATTCGAATGGCAGAATCGGTCTTGTTGATGTGCTGACCGCCTGCGCCGCTGGAGCGGTGTGCGGTGATCTCCAGATCCTCGTCACGAAGCTCGATCTTGTCTACCTCGTCAAATTCGGGCATGACCTCCACCGAAGCGAAGGAAGTTTGCCGTCTGCCCGCCGCATCGAAGGGGGAGACACGAACCAGTCGGTGAACGCCGTTTTCGGCTTTGAGAAATCCGTATGCATTGAGCCCCTCCACCATGATGGTGGCACTCTTGATGCCTGCGCCGTCGCCGTCCAACCAGTCGATCAGCTTGACCTTGTAGTTGCTGCGCTCGGCCCAACGGGTGATCATGCGGTACAGCATCTGTGCCCAGTCTTGTGCCTCGGTTCCGCCCGCACCGGGGTGGAAGGACACGATCGCGTTATTCTTGTCATATTCGCCGGAGAGGAGCACCTCAATGCGCTTTTTCTCAATGGCGGCCGAGATCTCGCGAAGTTCGTTTTCGACCTCCTCCACACAGCTTTCGTCATTTTCATCAATGGCCATTTCCGCAAGAACGATGGCATCCTCCAAACGCGCACCGAGTGCATCGTAGTCGGAGACGGTGTCCTTGGTCTGCTTGATGGTCTGCAAGATCTTGGAGGAATTTTCTTGGTTGTTCCAGAAATCGGGAGCCAGTGTCTGCTCTTCCATCTCTGCCACAGTCACTCGCTTTTCCTCAATGCGGAGCGCAGACCCCAATTCCGTTACATCCTCACGGAGCTTTGTCAAATTATATTTTGCCTCTTCCAGTGCAATGATCAAAATTTACCTCCTATGCCGCCGCGCGGCTGTTTCCAATGATTTCTTCAAAATTTTGTTATACTTTATTATTATACCATTTCTATCCAATATTTGCAAGGCTTTTTTGAAATTTTTTTGTGCGCCTGCGGGCGCGGGAGGTCGCTTTTTTGAAAAAAAGCTCCGCAAAAAACTTTTCTATTGCGCCCTTGGTAAAATTTGAGCGAACATACTGCACCCCATGGGGGATCGCTATGTTCGCCCAAACTACAATAAGG
>JAZSPB010000080.1:0-3889 GCA_045537235.1 Eubacteriales bacterium | reverse complement strand
TGTTCGTGAGATAAAATAAGTTCGTCGGTACATTCAAAGCCGAATGAATATTCGGGAATGACATACAAATCATCAGACCAACCATAAAGGAAGTCGGAGGCCAAGCGGTCTTAGGAAGACAAGCTTTATAGTCAACTCCTTGGCTCACAGAACGACATGGCTACGATCCGACTTTGTTCGTGAGATAAAATAAGTTCGTCGGTACATTCAAAGCCGAATGAATATTCGGGAATGACATACAAATCATCAGACCAACCATAAAGGTGTCTGCGAGGGAATATTTCAATGGGAATGTAGCACATTGACTTTAATGAGATAATATTATCTACAACTATACCGCCTTCTTCCATTATTTCTCTTTTTGCCGCATCCTCGGGAGCTTCTTTATCTTCGCCGCCTCCGGCAATAAATTGCCATTGGTCATAATCTGAACGGTGTAAAACACAATATATCGGTGTGCCGTTTTTATATTTATATGGGATTGCGAGTATTTGAAATGGCACTCTCATAACAATCTCCTTCATTATATATTACAAATGAACATCAGTTAATTTCCGTACTCCTATTATAGCACAAAAGCCGCAGAAAATTAATCTGCGTTTTTTATGTTTTCCATTTCTTTGTTAGAAACAATAGAAAATTTGTATTTCTTTCCTCTTGGCAGGTAACGTACACCCAAAATTGTCCTTAAGGGGACGTTCCTTTACAGTCTTTAATACGAGCGCCGCGAAAAATAATCCGCTTTGCATAGCGAATAGCAAACAGAATCAAACACTTGCCCATCGTAGATGGTTTTTGCTTGCTTCAAGGTAACTTCATATTCCAGTCCGCACCGTTCTATTACACGTTTTGAACGAGTATTGTGCGGAAAACAGAATGCGGTCATCAAGTCGATGTCCCTATCTTCAAACCAATAGCACAGGATGCGTTTCGCCGCCTCGGTCGTATAACCGTTTCCCCAATAATGTGAGGAGAGAACATAACTGATATATTTAGCGCGTAATTTCCCACGGTTGTTATCGTCACAAGTCTTGACCCATCCGATCACCTTGCCGTCCTCCTTCAATACGACGGCCCATCGCTCCTCGTCATTGACAAAGGTTTTTAATGCTGTCAAAGCTTCTTCTCGGCTTTCATGCGGCTTCCAACCTTGCATAACACCCACATCGGGATTCTTTGTGAAGTCGTATAGGTCATCCAAATCGTCGAGTGAAAATTTTCGCAGCCAAAGTCGTTCGGTTTCAAAAGTTATCATGGAAACGAACCGATCGTTTATTTCTGCTGTCTCCGATAAGCCCCGGGCGTGATTCCTCGGCTTTGGCGGAAGTGCTTGACAAAATAACTTTGATCGTTAAATCCGCAGGACATGGCAATGGACAGAATGGTTTCATCGGTGTTTCGGAGCATCTCGCAAGCGCAATCCATTCGGTATTCGTTAAGATAAGCCAGCGGTGTTTTGCCCGTAAGTCTGGAAAACGCACGGCACAGGTATTTAGGAGACAAACCGGCCACGTCGGCCAGCATTTCCAATGTGATCTTCTCCGGATAATGCTCCTCAATATAGAAAAGAAGCTTCTTCCAACGACGGATATCATCGCCCGGATCCTCGGAGCTGTCACTGAAATGACCGCCGCCGATCAGATGACCGAATACCTCATAAAGAATGCCGAGACAGATAAAACGGTCGGCATCGGTGCTGTGATCCTTCAAGGCATCCATGAGCCGCGTTACGGTTTCCCAAGGTTTTCTTGCCTCGGTGAAGGAGAGGGTCGGTGTAATGCGAACACGATCGCGGATCAGCCCCGTAATGACGGTGTTTTCCATGCTGCGAGTGAGAAGGGAAAGGTCAAAAACGGCGCAATCATACACACAGTCGTCGCTTTCGGGTTTTCCGCCGTGAAGCACTCCGCCTCCCACAAACGCCATATCGCCTGCAAACAAACGGTTGGTTTCTCCGTTAAGAGTCAATTGAAATCGCCCCGTGCGCACCAGAATGATCTCAAACTCGGGATGCCAATGAAAGGGCATTTGAAATGTGGGGTGCTCTTTATCCACCGCATAGTAGCCGCAGGGAAAGCTGTCGGTGCCGTGCTGCTTGTCTTCCAGTGTTTTCAGCGTTCTCATTTTTGCCTCCTTTTTTGTTGCAAAATGCAAAAAAGTGAATATCTTTATATTATTTTACCAAAAAGTAAAAGAAATGTCAATAAAAATTTGATATAATATTAAAAGATAATATGATTTTATTTTCAAATTTTATATTAAATAAACAAAAGGAGACGCTTATGCAAAACAGATTGATTGGAAGCCATCCCGCCATTGGTATCCGTCCCGTAATCGACGGTCGCCGCGGTGCGCTTGGCGTAAGAGAATCCCTTGAAGAGCAGACAATGAATATGGCCAAAAGCGCGGCCAAGTTGTTCACCGAAAATCTTTGCTACACAGACGGTACCCCTGTTCGCGTAGTCATTGCTGACACCACCATCGGTCGCGTTGGTGAGACGGCTGCTTGCGCCGAAAAATTTGCAAAGGAAAATGTGGCGGTGACTCTGTCCGTTACTCCGTGTTGGTGCTACGGATCGGAGACCATGGACATGGATCCTCACACCATCAAGGGCATCTGGGGCTTTAACGGAACCGAGCGACCCGGTGCGGTATACCTTGCTGCGGTCCTTGCTTGCCATGCCCAGAAGGGACTTCCCGCCTTCGGTATCTACGGTCACGATGTGCAGAATGCCGACGAGACCGAGATCCCCGAGGATGTCAAGGAAAAGTTGCTTCGTTTCGGACGTGCTGCTATCGCTGCGGCTACCATGAAGGGAAAGTCCTATCTCCAGATCGGCTCACTTTGTATGGGTATTGCCGGTTCGCAGATCGATCCCGAGTTCTTTGAGAGATACCTCGGTATGCGTGTGGAATCGGTAGATGAGGTTGAGGTTCTTCGCCGCATGGACGAGGGTATTTATGACCACGAGGAATATGAGCGCGCCATCGCGTGGGTCAAGGAAAACTGTCCCGAGGGCTTTGACAAAAACCCCGAGTTTATCAAGAAATCCCCCGAACAAAAAGCCAAGGATTGGGAGTTCACCGTTAAGACCGCTATTATCGTCCGTGATTTGATGTGCGGTAACAAGAATCTTCCCGATGGCTGTCGAGAGGAGGAAGTGGGGCATAATGCCATTGCCGCAGGCTTCCAAGGCCAGCGTCAGTGGACAGACCACTATCCCAATGCCGACTTTACCGAGTCGATTCTCAATACATCCTTTGACTGGAATGGCGCCCGCGAGCCTTACATTGTGGCTACTGAAAACGACACGCTTAACGGTGTCAGTATGCTGTTTATGAAGCTCCTGACCAATCGTGCTCAGCTTTTTGCTGATGTTCGTACATACTGGTCGAAGGATGCTGTCAAAAAGGCCTCAGGTTACGACATTGAGGGCAAGGCGCTTGAAGCGGACGGCTTTATCCACTTGATCAACTCCGGCGCGGCGGCTCTGGATTATAATGCTCGCGCTACGGACGAAAACGGCAATGCCGTTATTAAGCCTTGGTTCGAGTTGACGGAAGCTGATCAAAAGGCCATTCTTGAAGCCTCTGATTGGTGTGCTGCCGACAACGGTTATTTCCGCGGCGGTGGATTTTCGTCTCACTTCGTCACGGAGGCGGAGATTCCTTGTACCATGATGCGTCTCAACCTTGTCAGAGGTCTCGGACCCGTGGTTCAGATCGCGGAGGGATGGACGGTCAAGCTTCCTTCCGATGTGACCGACATTCTTTGGAAGCGCACCGACTATACATGGCCTTGCACATGGTTTGCTCCTCGCTGTGACGGCAAGGAGGGAAGTCCCTTCCGCACGGCATACGATGTGATGAATAACTGGGGCGCTAACCA
>JAZSPB010000015.1:0-5181 GCA_045537235.1 Eubacteriales bacterium | reverse complement strand
AAAGCTGATATAAAAATATTTGAATTCTTCATTACTCTCAATAATGTACGGAACCGACGGAAAAATGAAAAAGATATCACCCGCATTCACTTTTCGGCGCACGCTTCCGCATTGAATGACAGCACATCCTTCGCTGACGAAATGTATTCTGTAGACAGAGCTGATTTTGGGCTCATGATTATCGACTCTTTTTTTTTCGTAAACAAAATTAATGACCTGTATTATGTCAGGTACAGGATTATTCGGTATGAATCGGCAAATGTTTTCCATATTTAAGTTGTTCCTTTCTAAACACTCGCTTAACCAAATTTGTTTTTAAATTATTTTCTGTCTCTGATAACTCTTGCGGGATTGCCCACAGCAACGCTATATGGCGGTATCGGTTTAACCACTACTGCCCCCGCACCGATCACACTTCCGTCGCCTATATCTCCCGAATACATTATGCACACACCCATTCCAATGTATACGTCCTTACCGATGATCACCTTTTTCGAGTGACCGCCTTGAGTAATTATCCAAGAGTTCGGATCTTCAAATTTATGCGAATATGGGGTTAGAGTAACATTCTGTGCCAATAGGGCATGCTCACCTATTTCAAGTCCATTATGACCGAAAAGAGTGGTACCTGTACCGATATAAACATGATTTGCCACGTTTATATATCCCTTGTCCACCCATTCAGTGTCAAGATAAACACGCTCATTGAGCCACACACCGTCACCGAGGGTAATGCCACCTTCTCCGCGAGCAATAAGGGTGCAATTATCCCAAATTTTCACATTGTTACCGATGCTTATATACTCAGGATTCACTATCTTCACGCCCTTGCCTATGTATACATTATCACCCATAGCTTTAAGCTTGCTTTTGTAGTATTCTCGACGGGCATTCATAGCATATTCCGAGTCATCGTTCATAAAAACTGTCTTCAAAAAGCTCTCTCTGCTCTCGTCGTCCATTTCTTTGAATTTATTCGTAAAAAAATCTTTCATGGATCCTCCCTGTGTTAAAACATCATAAGAATAGTAGATATCGCCGCGACACCTGCGGATATAAGCGTTCTTACAGTTGGTCTTTCGCGTATGATCAAGCTTACCGCGGTGGAAAAAAACATCGTTCCTCCCGTAATGATCGGATACTGCACCGAGGCATCCAGATTAAGCAGGGCAATCAGCGCAAAAAGATTACCAAGCCCCGTACATGCCGCATACCCCATAATATTTTCGCATTCTTTAAGCTTCAGAGTGGGAAATCGCTTGTTTTTTATCAAAAAACATACAAAACAGACCAATGCGCATATAGCGGCGGTCAGAACCATATAGCTATTACTGTTGACAGCTCTTGCTGTGTTAGATTGATGTATCAGTGAAACCACACCTGACATTCCATTAAGAACAAAAACACCAAAATAATAGAATATTGCCTTTCTATCGGTCTTTCCCTTTTCAAATGTAAGAAAAACCGAGGCTATTATCAAAAGATAGCAGGCGATTTTCGGCAAGGTCATATTCTCGGCAAAAAAGATAATTCCGCAGACCGATGGCAGGAGCATTCCTCCAAGCATCGCAAAGATCGAATAAAGCGAAAGATTGGCTATTTCTAATGCTTTGATGCCGAAATATGCGTAGCCGACATTCACTGCCGCACCACTAACAGCAACCGCAAGTGAAAAAAGCGAGAACTCAAGCTTGAAATCGGCAAATATTCCGCGATATGCGCAAAATGCACCAACTGCACTTAAAACAAGCAATATAATGAGACTGAAAAAATTTGAATACATCGAAAAGGACAGAACCGAATCAAATCCTGTGCCTCGAGACCTTTGATATCCTCTGTTAAAAAGAAACATCAAAGAGAAAAGTCCTGCGGCAACGACAAGCAAAATATAATCTGTCAAATTACTTTTCCTGCCACTTTCTCCTCATATTCTCATAGACCTCGTCCGGTATATCAGGCTCACCCTTCGAAAATGCGGGAACATACATATCTCCCGCCACCCGTTTATCGCAGCAAGTAGTGTCGTTTCTCCATTTTTCTCTTTCGGCTTTATTGCGAATGTTGGGAATATCCATGGGAATACCGCCCGCTAAAATAGAGCGATACGCCCAAAGTCCGGGCAAAAACATATCTAATGCCTCGTAAACATCTATGGTGTCGGCATCTTCATACCCCTGAATCTTGCGTACAAAGTTGTACATGGTATAAAAATCCGAATTACCGTGACCAAAGTCCTTCGCCACGTTGTCCATATCTCTTGCGGGGAAATAGTCCTTAGTTTCGTTTTTGTCGTATGCTCCGCTATATTGATCGGTGTTTGTATAAAGTCTCTTAACGCTTTCAAGATCGTTGTCCTCGCGCGCCGTCTCAAGTCTGCCATGGCTACCGTAGACCGTATACCAGATAGAATTTTTGTAAAGATCGCCGTGAATGGATTTGGCAATTCCTCCGTTTTCAAATTCTACCATCTCAATGCCGAACTGACCTGCTCCTCTGCCAACGCGAAGTCCTCTTTCATTCTTCGTGCCTTCATATCCCGTAACTCTCACGGGACGCAGACCCGTTATATGTACGATAGGTCCCAAGGAATGTGTGCAGTAGAAGGTGGCATACATATGGTTTCTCCAGTGATTGGGATCTCCGTAAGTTATTTTATGCCAGATGGGCTCGCAGTTGTGTATATATTCGCCCTCGCCGTACTCAAATTCGCCTATCTTGCCCTCGCGGTAAAGCCTTCTCATTTCATAAGGCCCCGGCATATAGCAATAATTTTCGCCGTAGGCATATATCATACCTGTCTCTTCTACCGTCTCAACAAGCTCTACCGCTTCCTTCATATTCTGTACGGGTAAAACCTCGCTGAACACGTGCTTGCCCGCCTTCATACAACGGATGGCGAATGGCGCATGCTCGTTGGCATAGTTGGCGAGGATAACTGCATCCATATCGTGTTTTATGAAGTCTTCAAAGTTGTCGTAGTATGTAACTTGATCTCCGCAGATCTTCTTCTGTCTTTCGATGACTTCGGGAAGCTTATCGCAAATCGCAACAAGCTCGGCATTCTCCGCAATTCTTGCGTATTTGATCATACTTGCTCCGCGATAACCGCCGAACACTCCAATTTTAACTTTTTTCATGTTTTATTATTCCTCCTGATTTATATTCCGAGAGACTTATAGGTGAATTTCTTGAGATAATGCACCCTCGGGGTCTCGTATGCTATGTAAAGTATTTCTTTTTCATCATCGCAGAAGGCATGTGGATAAAAATAATGACCTTCCGCATCATCAACGGGAATAGGCTCTCGCCAAGTTCTGCCAAAATCGTCGCTGATGTGTATTCCGAGGTGAGTTCTTCCCTGATATGATACCGAAGCAATTTCATTGTGTATCAATATGATCTTATCTTTTACTCTCAACAAAGTAACCTTAGCATCCGCATTGTCAAACTCCGATAGGCAGTACTGAGTCCATGTTCTTCCATAGTCAAAGCTCTCGGTCATGCCTAACTTCATTCGGTTTCCCGAATCTCGCGCATAAAGAAGTATGTGTCCTGCTTCAAGTTCGACCGCATTTGGCTCCCAAACATGTTTTTCTCCCTCAAAACAGCCGTATTTCGTATATGTCTTGCCTTCATCGCCCGAAACTATCACCGCGCTTATGTGATGCTGACCATCCCAAAAACCACGCTGTCCCATTTTCTTGCTATGCCAATCGTAAAAACCCTTATCCACCACGGTATAATAGATGGGAAAAAGCCATTCTCCGTTTGACATCTTTATACCGCGCCGAATGCTGATTCCGTCGACCTGCTTTGAGAAGCTTTGAGGCTCGCTCCAGCTTTCACCGTTGTCATTTGTATAGCTTATAAAAGTCTGAAGATTTTTGTAAGGGCACTCTCCGTCATAGGTATGTACCGCCATAAAGGGACGCTCCCCTTCGGTAAATATCTCGGTTGCCCATACTCCTCTGTGATCGTGTCGGAAAAGTATTTCAGGACGTGTCCAATGCTCTCCGTCATCATAGCTCTTTGTATAAAGCACCACGTTTTCGTTATGCGGCTCGGTTGGGCCTCCGCTTATACTGACGCAAACGATCGTACCGTTCTTCATTTTTGCAATAACAGGCTCCCTGCCCCAAGTATCAAACCGCGCAATCTCATATCTTTCCATTTAGTGTCCTCCTCCAAAACCTGACTTGCAATGTAATTATACCACAACACAAAGTATATTCAAATAGATAAATTACATAAATTTCAGGATATAAGTTAGATATAAGTATTGTGACTACTGAATATAATTACAATCTGAACGCCGGGTATTGATCCGGATCCGGATTATTGGAATCATGACCTTATGGAGTGTCTTTCCGCAGGGGACTGCCTTTTCCTGGGATACAGTAATTACAATCTTGCGAATACCCACGTCATCACTCTTAATATTAAGGTTTAGTTTTGAGCGGCATCAACCGTCACAACTCCGTTTGCATCCACAAGACAGAAGGAATCGATCTCCCCGTCAAACTCAAATACATCTTCATAGCTTGAAGCGATCGCTATATAAGCCAGATCGGTGCCGAGTCCGCTGGTTTTAGATGTGGAATTATAAGGGTCTATTCTGAAAAACTTTGCGATATACTCGCCGTTTTCGTTTTCTGTAAACGTAGTGCTGAGAGTAAGATCAACAACGACGACATGCCATTCTTCGTCACGGAACAACCGACCGTTATCAACGTCAAGAAGGATAACGTCTCCCGCGGCTGCAGACGTATTTGAGGTGCTTGTATAGACCTGCATAAATCCTCTGTCGGTGTTCATTCGGTATTTGATGATCGCATAACGACCGACATCGGCGTTGGGATTAGCTAGGTGCACAAAGCACTCGTATTTATCATCCATCATGGCAATATGTGTGAAGCTCTTGTCCTCTGCGAGGGTTGTTTTTTCAAGGTCAATGCTGGTTCCCTTTTGCGCCTTGTTATATAGATATTCCGCATTCATATACAGTCCGAAGCTATCGGGAAGCTTTTTGGTTATGGGAGGTTTATTATTTTTGATCTCACCCGTTGCGGGATCAAGAATGCCCTCCGAAGCCGTAATATATCTGATGCTTGCCGTATCCTTGTTAAGCTCACAGATTTCTTCGATCGTATCACACACACCGATGTAAGCGAGATCCATATA
>JAZSPB010000065.1:0-2525 GCA_045537235.1 Eubacteriales bacterium | reverse complement strand
CAAATTCCATTTTCCATTGACCGATCAGCATAATGTCGTTGTCTCTTGCCACCTGAGAAGGACCGCGCAAGCAATGAACCTCCACACCTGCCACAGAGGTGGCGGTGGGCTGTGTTTTCTTTAGAAACACACCCGCCTTTGCTGTGTCGGCATTTTCGGCATCGGGGTTTATGGTGGCGTCCAGCATCAGGAAGACACCGCCGCAGTATCGGTTGTTTACCGTGTTCAGAAGCGTCTGCATATGTGTGGCGAGAAGGGGCTCGATCAGTTCGGGGTGAGATTGCAGATCGGATGCTTTCACGTTGCTTTGGCGAAAGAAATCGTCACTTTTTTCGGAAATGCTTTCTGCGATGGAAATGCCGCCTAAGGATATGCGACCAAAATCGGCATCTATCTTATCGTAAATAATGGAAAGCTCGGTGTTCAGATGGTTCTGAACCGTTTGCGCCTGCTTTCCGTTGATGCCGAAAAGGGATAGCAGAAGCGTGAAAATTAAAATGATGGATACGGAAATCAGAGAAAAGAAGAGAAGGAGCCTGCGATGCAGTGTGGTTCCTTTTTTGATTCGTTCCTTTTTCCATAATTCAAGAGCCTTCTTAAGCATCAGCAAAGCACCTCCTTTCGGCTCAAAACTTCATATCACTTTTTCAGCCTTGCCAGTGCTGCCTCGGCAGTTACGTTCTGGCCGCTTTGGAAGGCATCCCGGTCATCGCTGAGAATGCTGTACAGCATATCTTCAAACTTTTTCGTGTCGTTATCAAAGTTCGAATAATTGGGCGCAGAGAAGAAATTGTAGCTGTCATACATATTCATAACCGAGGTAAGCATCATTTTGACCTTCTCGTTTTCGATGGTTTCGATATGGCTGTCCATATCCTCTTCAAAGGCTTTCTTGGTTACGGGAAGGTAGCCGGTTTCATCCACGAACTTCATGTTTTGCTCGGCGGCGGTCAGCCACTTGATAAACTCGCAGGCGGCATGCTCTTTTTTCTCATCGGTCTTGGCTACCATCAGTCCGCCGCCTCTTTGCAGGGCGGTTGCGGTTCCGTTTTCAAAAACGGGATAGGGCAAAATATCGTATTGTGCATTCTTCACCGTTCCGTCGGCGTAGGTAATGGTATCGCCGTAGAACAGAATACCTGCAGAGGAACCGGTAGAGCAAACAATGTCACCTGTCTTGGAAAGGTCGGAGGAGTATCCGTCGTAAACGGCTATACCGCCTTCCACGGAAGGAGTGTAAACCGTGTTAAATATGTAGCTGAACGTATCGTTATCCAGAGACAAGGCTTCACCGTCAAAGATCGAGCTGCCCTTTTGTGCCATGCCCACCTCAAAGAAGTTAAACCAGGCATCCGAAGCAAAGAATTGCTTGCCGCACCAGTCATAGTAGGATTTGGAAAGACGGGCAATGCCTTCAAAGGTGGCAAGATCGTCGGCACTTGCACCGGTCGCTGCCGCAAACTCGTTGAACAGTGTCATATTGACATAGAGAACCTCGGTGGATTTGGCAATGGGGAACACATACAGCCCGCCGTCGGAAAGACGGCCCTCCGCGACAAATTCGTCCACATACTTGCTCAATTCATCTTCAGTGAAATACTCGTCCAGATTGGCGAGCATCCCTTTTTCCTGGAACTGAATCGCCACCTTGGGATATCCTGTGAAGATGTCGGGCATATCCGGTGCGCCGGGATCATCGTCCGCGATCATGGCAAGGCTCTTGTTCAGTTCGGAGCTGGAGGAGATAGCTTCCACGTTGATGATGATTCCTTTATCTTTTCCAACGGTGGAGTTGAACTGGTCGATCAGATAATCCATTGTCGCCTGCATATCCCCACCATAGTTGTGCCACATCGTCAGCGTGACCGGATTTTTGGGATCCAAAGGCGATTTGGAGCACCCTGCAAAGAGTCCGCAAAGTAAAAATACGATAATAAGCAACGATAATACTTTTTTCATAGAGCAAGCCTCCGATGAAGAAATTTTTTTGCCCTTTATAAGCAGAAAAATGTGGATTTCACAAAAAAATCATAGATATTTTTCGAGTTCCCACCCATTTTTGCCGTTTGGTGTGGGGGCAAAACCGTAAAAATCCGTATAATTGTGCTTGTAAAGATCAAGACAAAAAGATTTATTTTTCTACAGTATATCACAAACCGTTGAAAAATTCAAGGGTTGAAGACAAATATCACACATTTTTCAAAAAGCTCAGGAGGTGTTAAATGGTGAATCGCGAAAACAAGATAGCGAAGTACAAGATCATTGCCGACACCGGCGGAAACCGATACCGTTTCTACTGTGAAGCATCGGGCGCGGCTGTGTGTACGACAAAGCCTGTCAAAGCCGAGACTCCCGAGAAGGAATTGCTTCTTGCCTGGGAGGAAGGAAAAGAAAACTTCAGCTTGTGCCCCCGCTGCGGTCGCCTTGTCTGCGATGCTATGTACAACGCCGATGTGTGTGAATGCGTGGACTGCGCACCTTGGGAGAACAAGCCCAACTACTGTAAAAAGTGCGGAGTCGAGATT
>JAZSPB010000187.1:0-20024 GCA_045537235.1 Eubacteriales bacterium | reverse complement strand
ACACTCAATTTGGTGCAGTATGTTCGTTCAATCATCAGCAAGGGCGCGGAAGAAAAGTTTTTGCGGAGCTTTTTTTCAAAAAGCGACCTCCCGCGCCCGCAGGCGCCCCCCGAAAAATCACATTTTTAATCGGCGTATTTCGCGTCGAAGTGTTCGATCAAACGATATACATTCTTGTTGATCTCGGCCATTCCCTCGACCAGTTCCTTATAGGGTCTGTGACCGCTGTCCACGATACCCTTGTTGGCATCGATATTAGACTGGTCACGCCAGATCTGGGTACCGGGCTTGTAGATAACCTCAGGCGATGCATCGTCGTCCAGATACTGATGCCAGTGCCAACCGACGAAGTTCTTGCACTCCAGCACGCGGAGAGTAAAGTTCTGATAGAAATCCGCTCTGTCCTGCTGGGTGGGAACGACCCATCCTGCGCCGCGGGTATTGGCAAGACCCGAATCCATGGCCTTGGTGTAGAACTCGGTGACCTGAATGGGAAGGTCGGCGCGCTCGCAGAGGATCTTGAGATCGTCGGCATCGGGCTGCCACTGACCGTACCAGTTGATGGTCATGCAATCGAGATAGAGGGATGCAAAGCGAAGCACCCACTCGGCGCCCTTAACATGAGTCAGGAAACGGGTACCGAGAAGCATATGGTTGGGGTCATGGCGTCTGACGGCAGCGCAGACCACATTGTAGTATCTGTCCCAAACAAAGCCGCGGAACAGCTCAACGTGCTCGGGCGTGATATCGGCCTGCTGGGGATTGTCCTTGCCCAGAATGCGAGTCAGCCATGTCCATGCGCAGGCATAGGAATAGTGATTGACCTCCTTGGTGAAATCCAGCGTCAGATAGTTGTAGAGCATATTTCTATCCATGGGAAGCTCGTTGTCGGTGGTGTAACCGAGGATCCAAGGATTGTCCTTCTTTGCCTCGACCTCAACCGCTTTCTCATCGCAGTAGTCCACGAAGCCGGGGTCGAACACATTCATGGTATTGTTCTCGGAGAAACGGGTCGAACCGCCGTTGGAGCAGTTGGAGCCAACGCGGCTTCCGTAGCCGCCCGCCATACCGCCGCAACGATCCTGAACGACCGAACGGTTAGCCGTCTCGTCTGCGAAGGTGCCGCAAAGGTTGAAGCCCCACTCGTTCTTCAAGAGGTCTGCTGTCTTTTCAGCCCATGCCTCCTTGGAGCCGTAGCGCACGATGGCGGCATTGGTCTGGTTGGGCGAGCCGAGGTAGCAAGTAGCGACCGAGCTGATATTACGCATGAAGCAGGGATAACCCAGGGGGTCGATGATCCACCAACGTCCGTCGATCTTCTTGGAATAGAAGAATCCGCGAACCTCTTGGCGGCGAGAATCGTCCATCAGACCGCCGAACTCGTCGAACTTCTGCTCCTTGTTATAGTCGGTATATTTACCCAAGTCATCCATAGACTTATATGTACGGGTGGGGAAGGAATACTTCTTAACAAGCTCGGGCGTCCAACCGGTGGCGGGGGCAAAGCCGGACTTGGCGGTGAAAACTTCCTTGTCGAAGTGCTTGGGGTCAGACTCGATCTTCTTGACCTTGGCGAGACCGGTCTTGAGCAGCTTCTGATAGCGCTCGTACCACTCATCATAGAGGGTGTTTGCCCAATCCCAGATCGCCTTGTTCTCCGCAGCATCCTCGCGCAGATCGGTAGCATAGCCCTGAACCACGTCGGTATTGGTAGAGACCAGACGGGTGGTCTTGGGGTTGATGCGGCTGTAATCCTTGGAATCGCCCGAGGTCACCACGATAGCAAAGGAGATCATATCCTTGCCTGCGGCCAGTGCCTCGCGAACGCTTTCGGTCATATCGATCTTGGAAAGACCGCCTGCCACGTTTTTCTCGGAGATCACCTTGCCGAATGCGGGCTTGGTATTGAAGGTCAGGGTGTCCTCGTTCCATGCGGCGGGATCCACCTCGTAAAGTGCGAACTCACAGATCGCCCAACTGTCCACCTTGCTGAAGGAAGGCAGGAGGAGAACGTGCTTGAATTCAGCGCCCTTGAACGCGGAGATATCGAAGGACATGAAGATCTGTCTGTCGAAATCACCGGGGGAGTTCTTCAGCTCCAAAGGCTCGGCATTGTTGGTGTCAATACCGATCTCGGCGTTGATAACACGCCAGTTCTTATCTGCCCACTTGCCTCCGCGAACATACGCCTTGGCTGCGGGAAGAATGCGGATCTCTTGTTGTTTGTTTTCCATTTTTCTTCTCACTTTCTGTCACTAAAGTTTTGATTTTTGCAAATGGTTGCAAATTTTTTATCCTGAACCTCTCGAAAAATGCGAAAAGGGATCGCGGCTTCACCGTAAGGGCGGTTTGTGGTCGCCCGAAAAGCTCGGTCGATTTCGATTCTTGGCAGACGACCACAGGTCGCCCCTACGAAAAGCGATGTATCCGCGCTTTCTCGGAGGTAAAAGATCGTTGATGTTGTGCGGCACCGCGCTGTGCCGAAAGTTGGGTCAGATGCCTACGACCGCGGTCTTTTCCGGGAACAGCAGGTCATAGTCCAAGCGTTTGCCCTTGATATTCAAGGCTTTTTCGATATGTCGGAGCACCTGGTCGGTCAAGACTTGGGTGCCGCGCTTGGTGTAATAATGGGTCTGATCGGAATGGCAGGAGGCGGGAAGTGCCAAGGCTGTCGTGTACAGATCGTTGATCTCTCCTCCGTGCCGACGCACGATCTCCACCGCCGCCGCGTTGTAGGCTTCGGTGTCCTTATTGTACCGCTTATACTCGGTGAAAAACTCCTCTTGAACAGGAGTGGAGGTCGCAAAGATCATCTTGGCATCGGGAAACAGCAGCTCGATCAGATTGCAGATGCGTTCGATATTTCTTTTATACTCCTCCAAGCCCACAAGAGGCAGACCGTCGGGAATAACAAGGTCATCCCAAAGACCGACGTTCCAATGAACCAGATCCACACGATCCAAGCCCAACTCCTTCTTCCAATCAAGCAAATGACGAACGATATAAGAGGAAAAGCGACAATTCTCCTTGGGATAAACCACTTGAGCAACATCCTCCAGCGCCATTTCCACATAGCGATCGTACCCTTTTCGGATGGAATCTCCGATCAACAGTATCCGTTTCATTTTCTATCACTCCTTATACTTGACATCGAAATGCTCAATGAGTCGGTAAACATTTTTATGGCTCTCGGTCATGGCATCACCGACTCGTCATAGGGACGGTGTCCGCTGTCCACGGCACCCTTGTTGGCATCGAAGTTGACCGACGCGAACGCCACTTGGGGTGCTGTATCCGCCCCTCGCTCCCAATGGATGCGATACCATTTTTTGTCCGCCCGTTCTCCGCATCGGATGTAGGCTTTGGGGATGGGGGACACTCAAATTTCTTTTACACCCATTACCGTCTCCTTTTTTCGCCCACGGCGGGGGATGAGAGAGTGGCTATGGTTAGGGTCAGTATACCATAAAGAGGTTTAAAAAGTCAACACAATCGGGGAAATATCCCTTGTTTCGTGGGGGATTTTGGCACCTTCTACAAAAATAAGCGGAGGGGATTGGCGAAAATTACCTAATGACACGGCACCAATCGGAGTTGGTATTGGGGGCTAAAGGGGCGATGCATCGTTGCCGACCGAAAAAAAGCGGCACCAACTCAAGTTAGTGCCGCCTTTTAGGGCAACCAAAAAAGTATCGAATGCTTTGAAACCGCACCAACTTCCGTTAATGCCGCTCCCCTCTCAAGCATCCCCTGACATAAACCGCCCGAACATCAAAATCCGCCCCCATAATCACAAGATCGGCATCCTTCCCCGCCTCAATGCTGCCTTTTCGCGCATCCGCGCCGACGAGCCGCGCCGGGGTGAGTGTCATAGCCCTCACCACATCGCAAAGCGGGATCCCGTAACGCAAATGAGCCACGCGAAGTGCATGATCCATGGTGGCAATACTGCCCGCAAAGGACGATCGGTCACGAAGCTTGGCCACGCCGTCCTCAATGATAACGGGCACTCCGTTTTCCCGATCTCCCAGCATACTCTCGGCAAGATCGGTTCCCGCCGCGCGCATGGCGTCGGTGATCAATGCCAATCGATCATCCCCCTTGAGACGGAAAACCAACTTCATCGTCTCCTTGGGAATATGACACCCGTCGGCAATCAGCTCTGCCGTGATGCCGTCCTCAAGATAGGTCGCCTCGATAATGCCGCCGTGAACCACCTGCCCCACCTTGTGCTCGGTAGTGGTGGCACAGTACATATGGGTAATATGAGTAAATCCGCGTTCATAGGCCTCCAACGTCTCCTCGGCGGTGGCGGCGGAATGGGCGATGGAGCACAAAATGCCCCTCTCACGCATCATGCTCGCGAATACGTCCATCCCCTCCACCTCGGGAGCGGCATCCCATCGAACGATATGCCCTTCGGCACGGTCAAGGATCTCACGCAAGGACTCCTCGGTGGGGATCGCCATAAAGCCCGTGGGCTGTGCGCCGCGATTGTTGCCCGAAAGATAAGGACCTTCAAAGTGCAGACCGATCAGATCGGCGCCGTCGGTTCCCTGCTCTTTGGCCTCGCGATAGGCGTCGATGCAGCGCAAAAGCTGCTCGGTGGGGCAGGTCATGGTGGTGGGACACATGGCAGTGGTACCGTGAGCACAGTGGAGCTGCGCCATGCGCCGCACCGCCTCGGGGGTTGCGTCCATCAAGTCGGCGCCGCCCCCTCCGTGAACATGAATATCCACAAAGCCGGGAAGCAGATAGCCGCCGTCAAGATCGACGCGCTCAGCATCGGCGGGCATCTCCCCCACGGGGATCAAACCGACGATGCGCTCTCCCTCCGCGACCACCGCCATATCGGTGACCACCCGGTCGGGAAGCACCACACAGCCGCCGTAAAAATAAGTCTTCATCATTACTTGTTATAGATGCGGATCTCGGGAACCACCTGCGTCTCGCAAGCCAGACGGGAGGCATACAGCTTGGCGTCGGGATGGTTGCGGAACAGCGAGCAAGGCACATGACAGTCGATGTCGCCGTGCAGGATCTTGCGAAGGGCGCCTGCGTTCCAGTCGCGGGGCATACACATACGCACCTTCTTGGCGCGGTACATCTCCTGCATACCCACGGTCACGCAGTACTTGGGAATGCCGTTCAGATCACCGCCGCAGTTCATGAAGCAGTTGATGGTCTTGGTCTCGCGAGAGATGGCGAGCGCACGGGTCTTGCGAGCGAGGAACTCCTCGTTGGTGCAAGCCTCGCCGGGTTCGGGCGGCTCATTGAAGGCAAAGTGACCGTTGATGCCGACACCGCCCCATGCCATATCCAGCTTGCCCACCTTCTCGATCAGGCGGGTGAGAACCTCGGGATCCTCGGGGTCGGGGAAATAACGGTTCTCGGGAAGCACGTTAAGCTCGGGATCGATCAGGCTGTAGAAGATGCGCTCCATGCCGCCGCGGAAGGACAGCGGATCGGCCTTGTCGATGTATTTCATATCGTCGGTCAGGTACTCGTCCATATTCATAAAGATACAGTTCTTCAGGCTGACGCGGTACTTGTTGACCAGATAAACCAAACGGCTGTAGGGACCCAAGGGACCGTAGGGAACGACCATGAGGGTGGTCTCGCCCTTCTTATTGTTCTCCTCGATGACCTCCAAAACCTCGATGGCCATCTTCCAATAAAGATCCTGCTCGGTGTCGCAAACGTCGAGACAGATCTCACTTCCTTTTCCCAGCTCTGCGGGGGGAATGCGATTGATATCCATATTTGTTGTCTCCTTTTTCTGTGATATGGGATTGCTTTTTCATTGTATCACAAAAATCGGCATTGCGATAGTACAATTTTGCCCTTGATTTGTGTTTTTTTATCCTTTTTTTCAAAACCTCCTTGACACAGAGAAAAAAACTTGATAGCATAAAGATAACCCAAAAACGCAGGAGGTTTCCGTTATGAGCAAGCCCTTATCCGAAAGACAGCAGGACTTTTTGCTGGAGGTCAATCCCAGTCTTCCCTTCCCCGCGCAAAGGATCAAGCTGTGGTATGACGATTTTTCGGGAGAATTTTATCCTGTCCAACACCACACCTACGGCAAGCACATGAAAAACAGCTTCAGTCTGCATTACATCACCGAAGGCGAGGGAAAATTCGCCGCCGAGGACGAGCCGCTCCGTCGACTGAGCAAGGGCGATCTCTTTTTCATCTGTGACAGACAGCTCATCCGCTACTTCCCCGACGAAAAAAAGCCGTGGAAGTACTGCGGCATCAGCTTCGGTGCGCCCGAGATGACCGACTTCTTCAACAGCATCGGCTGGACAAGCTCCCGCGTCCTGTTTCATGACAGTCTGACTGACCGCATCGGCACGCTGATCAAGGAGACCATTGAAAAAAAAGAGAACGGCAGTGTGGGTCAGTACGATCTGCTCGGATGCGCCTGTCAGATCCTGTCGCTCTTGGAGAATCATTGTGCCAATGCCCTTCCCCTCCCTTCCGCGACCCAACTTTATGTCAGCCGCGTCAAGGAATATCTGGAAACGAGCTACAGCGACCCCGATCTGCGCATCTCTCGTGTGGCCGATTCGGTCAATTTGTCTCACCCTTATCTTTGCCGCATTTTTAAGCGGATGGAGGGCTGCTCGCCCGAGCAATATCTGTTGCGTCATCGCCTGAGTGTAGCCAAGCGATTGCTTTCCGAAACGACCTACTCGGTGGGCGAGGTGGCCTTTCTCTGCGGCTATACCGATGCCTCACAGTTTTCGCGGATGTACAAAAAGCACTTTGGAATCTCTCCGACCAAAGAGCGCTGACCTCTCGGTTCGGTCGTCGAAATTCCGCCTCTCCCCCACTATATGGTAAAAGCTGTTATGAGCGCGCGATATGAAGGAAAATTTATATTGACAGAGACGAGAAGATGTGGCATAATAAAAGTGCAAAAAGTTTCGTCTTTATTCCGAATAATGCAAAATTTTTCAGCTTTTATTTTTTAAGGGGGAAAGAAAAATGAAAAAATTCGCAAATCTTGGTTTTGGAATGGTTTTGATCGTCATCTGTCTGATATTAGGTAGCTGTGCTTCTGAAGGTTCAGGCTCATCATCCGCCCAAACAAGTAGTATTTTGGATTTTTCCAAAATTATTATTACCCATCCCATCCAAAATGATAGTTTTTTTGATGAAGATGTGGTAATTCGCGCCTATGATAGTTATGATATCTTTGGCACATATAACAGTAGCGAATATAGTGACAAACATACGACTTTTGAAACTGAAAAAAACATCCGCATTTTAGAAGCCCAAACAAACGAAGAACTTTCGGAAAGCCAATTGGAAAATATTATTGCTCAAATTGACGCAGAGTTTGAGGCTAATATTCAAGGCTTAAAGAACGATTGGCAAAACGAAAAATATACCGCGCTGTCAAATTGGTTTGCGGAACGCGGTATATCCTCATCTCCGAAGTGGAATGAGGAAAAAAGTCATATTGTTTCATTGGTATTGTATTCTATAGATATGGATGACTTGACTGCATTACAAAATAGTGGGTTACATATATGCTATACAGTTAGTGTATTAGACCATTTAGAAAACCATTAAAGAGGCAACTGAAAATGGAGGTTATGATGCCTCAAAAGAAGAAATAATTGCAAGCAATTTGCCTTGCAATTTCAAACATCCGGACATTCTCTTCAAAAAAATAGCCGAAATCAAGGCAAATAGCCCTTGCTTTCGGCTGTTTTTTGGTCGCCCACATGCAACTTTATCCGAACACGGAATGTCCGTAAAGAGCACTGTTTTTGAGCCGTAACCGAAGTTTAGTGTAAGTAAAAATCGATCATTGTATAGGAAAACGGTATTGACGAAAACGTCGATAAGCTGTCTGCGTTCCTCAAGGCGCGTCAGATCAAAGTTTCGCATATAGCGGAACCAAGCCCAAAGCTCGTTCTCGGTTCGCAAAGGTTGCTTCATATTTTCGATCAATATCTTGTCTTCTAATTCGCGCTTGGATATCTCCAACGTCTCAAGTCTTTGCTTGGTGGACGGTGTGATGATACCCTGCTCGATAGCCGCTATTAGATTGTCAATAGAGCGTTGCGTGTCAGCAAGACTCTTTTCAAGATACGGAATAACTGTGTTTTCTTGTTGCTGATACTCCAAATATTTGTGTATCACGTCGCCAATGAAAACATCGTCATGGAGAACGATCTTGACTTGGTCAAGTACCGCATCTTCGATCCACTTTTTCTTAACGGGTTTGCGATTGCATCCCGTTTTCTTTTTCGCGCTGGAGCATTTGTAGTAATGATACGTCGCTCCACTTTGGCTCGTCCCGCTTTCACCAAACATCAAGGATTGACAATCGCCGCAGAACAACTTTGTTGTCAACAGATAATCGTCTTCCGCTTTGTGCCGCGCGGGAGCTTTTTTGTTTTTAGCGAGCTTTTCTTGGACTCTGTCAAACAGATCTTTCGGTATAATTGCAGGAATACCGTCGGGGACAAGAACCTCTCGGTATTTATATTCTCCGATGTAGAAGCGGTTTTGAAGCAATCGAGAAACACTATTTAAATTGAGCTCGCCACCGCGCTGATTTTTAAGACCGTGTTGGTTCAGTACGGCAACGATCTCCTTCATCGTGCGTCCCTCATCGTACATCGTAAAGGCTTCCACAATGTACGGCGAAGTAATTGGATCAACGTGATAGTTTTTATCCTTGTCTATCGAAAATCCAATGGGTAACGTACCACCGTTATATCTGCATTTAAGAGCATTTTCGTGGTGACCACGCATCACCTTTTCGGAAAGCTCAGCCGAATAATATTCCGCCATACCTTCAAGCACAGATTCCAAGAGAATACCCTCAGAGCCTTCAGAAATGGATTCGGTCACCGACATGACCTTAACCCCATTGCGCTTGAGAGTTGCCTTGTAGTTCGCTGAATCGTAACGGTTGCGCGCAAAGCGGTCAAGCTTCCATACCAGCACAAGATTGAAGTTTTTCTTGGCACTGTCCTTGATCATACGTTGAAAATCGGGTCGGCGGTCTGTTTTTGCTGAAAAGGCACGGTCTATATATTCGGCAACAACGCTGATGTTATTCTTTCTCGCAAAAGCGTAACACTCACGTATCTGCCCATCAATGGATTCCTCACGCTGATTCTCGCTCGAATAACGGGCATAAATTACCGCCTTCATCGAGCCGTCGTCGTTCACTCGTTTGTTTGCCATATCACTTCATCTCCTTTCGCTGATAGTATAATATAAATTCGGTGGAATGACAAATGTGTGAAATTATTTTTCTTCCTCGATTGCATTTGCGATTTCACGCAATTTATTCTGCAATACTGCTTTGTCGGGCAAATGCAATTTATAATCGGAAACAAGTGTCGGAGACATACTGCGGCTCATAGCAAATTCTACGATTTCATCGTTCTTAGATGCGCAAAGAATAATGCCAACACTGGGATTTTCGTTAGCCTTTTTATGATCGCGATCAAGTGCCTCCAAATAGAAATTGATCTTTCCAAGATATTCCGGCTTGAATTCGCCCACCTTCAATTCAAATGCAACAAGGCAAGACAATGCGCGATGATAGAAAAGCAAATCAATAAAATAATCGTGACCGCCTACTTGAACCTTATATTCTTCTCCGATAAACGAGAAATCCTTTCCAAGCTCAAGAAGGAAGTTTTTCAAGTTTTCGATCAAAGCCTTTTGGAAATTTCGCTCCGAATACTGCTCCGGAAGATCGAGAAAGTCCAAAATATACGTGTCCAAAATACTGTTTCTGACCGTTTGAGAAATATGCTCGGGCAACTGTTTTCCCTGCGACAGTACGTATCTTTCGTAATACGCGCTATCGATCTGTCTTTCAAGCTCGCGCTTTGAATATCTCTCACGTATTGCCAATTCAATATAAAATCTTCGTTCCTCAGCACTTTTAGCACCGGACAAAATGATCAAATGGTTTGTCCAGCTTAATTGTGTCACCAGCGGTGACACAATTGCATCATCCTTGTATGCTTCATAAAATTGACGCATTCTGTAAAGTCCGCGACGGTTAAATCCTTTAATAGTAGGATTGCTTTGCGCAATATATTCTGCGATTTCATCTATAATCTTATCACCGTATGCCGAATTGGAAGTTAACTCATAGATATATTCGCCAACGTTCCAATACATTTTTATAAGTTCGGTATTTACCGCTTGCAAAGCATTATTGCGAGCTGTTTCGATGATGTTTGTTATTTTGTCAAAATGATTTTGAGTAGGTAACGACATACCTTATCCTCCGTTCTTTATTATGAAATCTTTCGTCCAGTTAACTGATCGGGATCAACTACGCCTGCATCGATGAGCTTCTGCCCAATGCGCTTGATTGCTTTCTTAACACCGCTTGCGTCGTGATAGCCGAGTGCGGTAGCAATCTCACTCATATTCTTGCCTTGCAGACGGAGGCGCAAGATGTTTTGCTCCTTTTCGGAAAGAGCCTTCATACTCTGCTGAATACATACCTCTGTTGCGATCTCAGCAATCATGTCGGGAGCTTCGATCTCAAGAGGTGTCGGATTACCGCCCGCGTCGGCAGGACCGCCGGTTTCAAGAGAAACTTTGGTGACAAGCTCGCCATTCATCGTATGTTCAATCCTTTTCTGCGCGTCAAGATATCTGAAATTGTTCGGCTTAAAGCGGTTGAAATCGTCGTAGTCTGGCATCTTTCGTTGAATGCTCGCAATCATAGGCATCTGTTGAAGATGCGCCAATACCGCGCATTCTGTATTAAGAAAATCATCGATATTGCTGCCGTCCACGCCTGCTTGTGCCATAGCTTCAAGGAACGCGCCCATAATATCCTCGTTTTCCAAGATGGCGAGCGTCCAAAACTGAATCAGCTTATAGTTGGATTCATATAGAAGCGTAATCGGATCATTTGACGAATAGCACGTAGGTGGAAACGAAAGCTTCATATCGCGCCGCGTGGGGATAAAGGCGCTCTCAATCTCGCCTTTTACGTATTTATATATCTCGGTCGAACCGTTCTGATCGGTAGGCGTAACCTTGCGATACAGATGCTCAGTGGAACGGTCAATAAACTGCGATTCCAAACCCTTCGCAATTTCCTTTGGAGTGCCGTTTGCCATTGTATCTACCAATGTTTTTGTCAATTCGTTGATCTCCTCAATAGGGAGAGCTTGCATTGTTCTTTCTTCTGCCAATAGTTTTACCTCCGTTGATTTATTCTTGCGTTTTACGACTTGCGTCGATTTTTCTGATACTATCTTTCTTTATTTCTTCTTTCAGTTCTTTTGTCCAATCAGACCACTCACAATTCTTTTGACCGTATGTAAGGTTTTCCTCATATTCGCGTGGGAGCCAAGTGGAGATATCGGCTTCATTATGTGAAACCAAAGCTTCTAAATTGTCGAGTGACTTAAATAGTTTTGCTTCGGGTGTTTCGCGCATATTCATTTCATCAAATAATGCTTGAAGTTCGGTGTGAAAATCCGCAGGTAATTCCGATAACATTTCAACTACAGCACTATCCTCGTCAACTTCATTTTGAGCCGTCTTAAGAAATGCGGGAATGTCGCCCGTTATTGCTTCGCCAAAATCGTGGATAAGGCACATTTTTATAACTTTGTTTATGTCCAGCTCGGGATATTCATCAGCGCAAAGCATTGCCATTACAGCAAGACGCCACGAATGTTCGGCAACACTTTCTTGTCTACCGCTTGATGTCCACGAATGGCGTGTGTTACATTTCAGTTTCTCTATTTTGTTCAAAAAATCAATATATTGGCGTTGTTTCATGATTTTTACCTTGTATTCCTATTATAATTTTTTCAACACGTGCTCTGCAACGCCTTGAATGATAATGTTATCATAGATCTGATTAGGATAATTCTTCTTATCGTCATTCTCGGCTTTTAGTACGACCTTGCGATTTGCTCGGTCATAGGAGAGCGTTTTGAGTGTAGCCGAGTCATCAATCAAAGCAACCACAATATCTCCCTCGTTGGCGGTGTTTTGTTTGCGTATCAATACCAAATCACCACTGTCAATTCCGGCATTGATCATAGAGTCGCCTTTGGCACGAAGCCAAAAGTATTCGCCCTTTCCGATAAAATCAGTTGGGATCGGGAATGTATCGTCGTGCTGTTCCTCTGCATAGATCGGAGAGCCGCAGGCTATATCACCCCTTACAGGCGCATGGAACTTGCCCTGCAATTCCTCAATGTAGGGTGTGATGATATGCCGTCCGTCGAAATACAGCTTGTCCATCTCGGTCATACGGTGCAGGTATTTGTGTACCGTTCCCACCGCTAAAGATAAGCTCCGCGAGATCTCCGCAATGGTCGGTGAGTAGCTATTCTCGTTGTAATATTCGTCCACAAAGGCTATGATCCTCTGCATCGTTTCTTCGCTCAAGTATCGCATATGTGCACCTCAATACATAAATGAAAATATGTTCACGATAGAATTATAACATACTTTTGAGGGTTTGTCAAGTATATTTTCTCACAAAAGAAGGAAGCGTGTGAATCATCAAAAGACTTAAAGAAAAATGTAAATATTTTTCTGAGACTCTTGATATTTGCTATAGCATATGCTATAATGTAATATGCGGAGGTGTAGAAATATGATTTTTTCTGAAACGCTAAAATGCATTCGAAAGCAACTGAATCTTACACAAGAACAATTTGCCAGAGAACTAAATGTTAGTTTTTCTACCATAAATCGTTGGGAAAACGGTCGTACTACTCCGAGTACATTGGCAAAAAAACAAATATTAGATTATTGCAAAAGCAAGTGTGTTAACAACTCAGTCATAGAAGAATTAGAAAATTATTAAATACAATTCCGCAAGTTCTAAATTTGTAGATGTTATAAGATAGATTAAGAGGGGTAATATGTCAGGAAGTTATTCTCCACTACGATATCCGGGTGGAAAAGCAAGGCTATATAATGTAGTAAAACAAATATTGTCCAGTAATGGCTTGCTTGGCGGTACATATGTCGAACCCTTCGCTGGTGGTGCAGGGTTAGCAATTAAATTGTTGCTGAAAGAAGATGTAAAGCGAATCGTTCTAAATGATATAGATCCCGCTATATTTTATTTCTGGAACACCATTTTAAACAAAACAGAAGAATTTTGTCAAGCTATAGATCAAGCTAAATTAACTATTGATGAATGGCAAAAACAGAAGGAAATTTTTAAACAAGGATTTTGTGGGAACGAATTTGAATATGCATTTTCAGTATTTTATTTGAACCGCACAAATGTTTCTGGAATTCTCAATGGCGGTGTTATTGGAGGAATTGATCAAAAGGGTAATTATAAAATAGACGCTCGTTTTAACAAAGAAAATCTTAAACAAAGAATCAGAAATATCGCAGCACGAAAAAATGATATATTTTTATACAATCTTGATGCAAAGGACTTTATTACTGGCGGCTATCTTAATAACTATCGTAAGTTGTTTGTAAACTTTGATCCCCCATATGTCAACAAAGGAGCTCAGTTGTATAAAAATTCTTTTAATAAAAAAGATCACATTCAATTATTCGAGTGTATTAGTAAATGCACCAAAAAGTGGATTGTAACATATGATGTAGGTGACTTTATCGGTGAACTATATAGTAAATACCACAGTGAACTTATAACAGTAACATATAGTGCTAAAAGCAAAACCAAGAAAAAAGAATATATGTTTTTTAGCAAGAATCTAATTATTCCAGATGAAATATTGTGCGGAGGTAATAATATGAAATGCACAAATGAATGCCGTTTTTGTTCAATTCAAAATGGGAATAAAGTTTTTGAATTAATTGATACGCCTATAATTGAAAATGAAGATTATTATTTACTATCAAGCATTGGCGCGTTGTTGGAAGGATGGACATTGGTTATTCCGAAAGAACATGAATACTCAATGAAAAAACACTATACTAATTCAAGTTTTTATAGTTTTATAAATAATTGTATTCATATTACAAAAAAAGCATATGGAGTTAATAAAGTTATCGTTTTTGAGCATGGTGCTAATAAATTTGGATCTTTGACTGCTTGTGGCACAAACCATTCTCACATACACATTGTACCGTTAAATGATTCTTTATTGAATGACTTTTCTAAAACTCGCTCTTTTACAAAGGTGAAATTTGACCAAGTTGAAGACTATGTAAAAGACTCAGAATATTTATTATATGCAGATATTGAAGACAAGTTTGAAACATCCGAATGTTACATTCACCTATTAGAAGAACCCATTTCTCAATTTTTCAGACAAATAATTGCCACTAAATTAGGATGCCCAGAAAAATACAACTATAGAGAGCATGATAATATTGAAATTTCTAATGCTACGGTAGTAACTTTGCAAAGGGAGATTGAAAATGAAAAACAAAGATCTTGATGCAATGTCTGGAAAAACCGATGAAAGAAATCAAGGTGAGTGGCAATCAAGATATGCTGGCACATCAGCAAGAAAATGGCAAGTTGTAGAGGCAATCTATATTTTCATTATGGTTATGCTCTCCTTTGCTGGCTTAGTTCTGAATTACAATAGCTGTTTTCAACAATGGTTATGTGTTCCCGAAGATAAACAACTTTATTTTTCGCGCATTGTTACTTGTGCCTTGTGTGGTATGCTTGGCGGTGCAATCTTTGATATGAAATGGTTTTACAAATCGGTAGCTCATGGCTTTTGGAATGAGGATCGAATGTATTGGAGAATTTTCACCCCTATTATTTCCCTTTCGTTTGCTTTTTGTTTGGCTTGTATATTTAAGGATAATATCGTTGTGTACGGTGATGGATTTTCTGCTGCTACGCTTGGATTTTTGGCTGGATATTTTTCGGACGAAGCAGTCGGAAAAATGGCGGAAGTAGCCAAAGTCCTATTTAACACAAACAATAAAACGACGGAAAACGTTCACCCTTCAGATAACAAAGAAGAAAATAAGTGATATGATTGAAAGAGACATCTATTTTGTAAAAAAAGATGGTATCACAAAATTGGGTACTGACCAAATTACAATAGACAATGTTGGTGGCAAGGCGGTGGGCTTGTGCTATATTCCTATTGCTTGGTCTGTGCCCTTTTTTGTTGTATCAAAGGAACTGTTGAATGATTATTCCAATCATGAGGCGATTGTTGCTTATGTTGATAATATAAAAAAAGTTCTTGCAATTCTTAATATTGACGGAGATATTATACTAAGATCCTCTGCTGTTAACGAAGGCATGAATGAACGTGGACGCTTTGATTCTGTTGAAACAAGTATTGAGAATCTTGAAAATTCTCTAATTCAATTGTTGGATATATTAAAAGACATTCCCAACAAAGGAATGCCTATAATTATACAGAAATATCTGAAACCCGTTTTTACAGGTCATATGTCAAATGAACGTCGTTTTTCACTTGACAGTAGAGATTGGAAAGTGGAGACATATCAGAACGGTGACTCTTATGAGCAGGATACAATATGCGTTCGACCTTGGAGAACGCGATATAATATCGATACCATTACTCAAGAATCGCTATGCGGCAGTTCGAAAAATTTCAGAACCGAATTACAAAAGGTCGCATTTTATTGGCATGAACTTTCGAAAACAATGAAATGTAGATTTCATTTGGAGTTTGTATATGATGCAATATCATATTATATCGTACAAGCAGACCGTGATTATCCAAATGATAATGCGATTAATCCTAAATCTTATAATATAAAAGTAAATGCCCCGTCAAAAACATGGGAACCAAAGGTATTGCAAAAATTCAATCTGGATGAACAGTCATCATTCAAGAAACTTCAAAATGTTAAAATATATCATGGACTTGGTTTTCGAACGGTTCCGTTTTATTTTTTGAATGATGCTAATATTTTTTCGGACTTAAAAAATGGCATAGTCTGGGATGAATTAAAGGAGGATATAGAAACTTTAATTCAAATTCAGTCCATTGTAATTCGAATGGATATTAATACTAAAGACCAATCCAAAAAGCAAATGCTACCGCGAAGCAATGAAATGCGTAATTATGATGAGATTGTTCTTTGGCTCCAAACTAATGTTTCAATCATTTTAGATGAGTATAATGGTGACGGAGTTTTTATATTTCATAATTTTGTTCCATCGATTTCTTCGGCTTTTGCACATGCTACCCCCAATGGACGTTTAGTTAGAATTCAATCGTTGTGGGGACTCCCAGAGGGACTTTATTATAATTATCACGATACAATTCTTGTGGATTTGGGTTCCAATGATATTGATTCCATAAAAAAAGCTGACGTGAATGTAACAATAAAGAACAAGTACAAGGACACATTTATCTGTCCCAATGCGGATGGAACTTGGGTTGCTAAAGAAATAGCTCCGCCAAATGATTGGAATTGTTCTATATTAAACAAAGAAGCAATTTTTGATATTGCTGTAAAATCTCAACAAATCGCCAACAAGACTGGAGAAGAAATATCGGTAATGTGGTTTGTTGGTATAGATAAGAATTACTATGGCACGAGCAATATGCCTTGGTTTCATGAAAAGATTAATTTGGAATCATATACTCCAGATGAGTATAAACGTAAGTATTTTTCCGAAGAAGAACTTATAATTAACAATAGTGAGGAATTACAAACTTTAATCTCATCTGGAAATATCAAGGATAAAAAATGTTTCCGTGTTAAACCCAATTGTGAGAAAGATCTCAGAAACAAGGAATTAATAAAAAGCATAGGAGATTTAGCTGTCAAACACAATATTACGATACTGTTAGATGGCACCCAGTTAACGCACTCATATTATCAACTAAAAAGTACTGGAGCAAATGTAGTTTGTTCGAATACCGATGAACTTACATACTCGGACACATTAGAATTTAACAAATTGGTGCGAGATAAGATCCCGGAAAAAATAATTTCAAATGGCGAACATGTGCGTTGCTCAGTAGTAGCACGGCCGCTTTTAGATCGCCTACTGTTAGAGAAGTTATTAGAAGAAGCCTATGAAGTTTATGATGCGAATACCCAACCAGATATAATATCTGAATTGGCAGACATGAGAGAAATTATTAATTCACTTCGGAAGTTAAATAATGATACTCCCATATCATGCCAAGATGTTATAAATAATAAGGCAATGGTTTTATTTGATGACTATAAAGAATTTAAACTTTATAAATTCGTAAATGATCCTATAAATTTGACATCATTTAAGATGAAAGAACTATACGGAAACTTCGAAGTGCATCGTCAGAAAACCATTTATAGAGTTGAGTTTAATTTACAAAACTATCCTACGGCAGATTCAACAAAAAAGGTGGCTGTGGAAAATGCAGAAATACACAAGTATAAACTTGATATCATTTCAGCAGTATCAAAGGCTCTTAACTGCAAAAACTCGCGAACCCTTATGGAATATATAAAAAAGATTGATCAACAAATATCGTGTTTATGCCAACATATAGGACTCACAGGAGAGCAACTTAATCAAAAAATGATATCAAAAGCAATTAAGGTCGGCGGATTTGAAAAGGGTTATGTTTTGAATCAAACTGCTTTAGAAGATAGTATTATCGACGACTATAAAATTTTCGATCCCAGCAACTGCTGTGAGATACACACTTTGAAGAGAGACAGCAATAAGTATTTTGAAATTCTACAAAACCACGAGAAAAAGCAAATCAGAATGTTGTGTAGATTTTCTGTTCCTATTGCGGTTAATTCTTGGGAAATATTTTTTAATTCCCCAAAAATCAAACAACTTTTGCCTGACACTCAATGTTTGCAATTTAAAGTCCAAAAAAATTCTAAAGGCAATTTGAGTTTAAGGGTAAAGACTTGTTCTACAGAAGAAGCTGAACAATTATCGATTTTTGATCTCTTGTCCCAATAATTAAACAGCTATGATTGAGAGTGACATATGCCACTCTCAATTTTATTTGTAAAGATAATTTGACATCACGATTTCCTCCGCGCAATGTTTGGCGTTGTTCATTTCCTGCGCCCAGCGGAGTGGGTCTGAGGCTTTGAGTTTTTCGGTGATGCCGCGCTCTTTTACTAACCGGGAAAGGGTGAGGTCGAGCTGCCGCTTTGCCTCCTGCTCGGTTTCGTATAGATGCTGATTGAGCGTGCACGAGGTGAGAAGCGAGGTGTACGTGCCGCGGCGGTGCTTTTTGAGATAGTCGAGGCGCATTCTGCCATACTTGCCGATGGTGTAATTGGTCTGCTCGGGGAGCGCCAAGTCGGGATACATAATGCCGTTTCTTTCTGTGTAAGTAAGTTCCATAATTCATCCTCCGTAATTAATATTTTTTACATAGCCATTCTACCATATTTGTCATTAAAAGACGAATGTGCGGAATGGCTTTTTTCTTTTTACCTTATCGCAGTTTGCGACAAAGTTGACGGAGAAAAAATATTTTTGAGGCTTAGGACAAATCTCGCGTTTTCGTGTCGGATATAGAGTGAGGAGGTGATTTTCATCGGGCGAAATTCGCCCGATGATGTGGTCTGGTTGAAAATCAACCGCACCTCTTTAGCAAAAGAAAGTGGTATGGGTCATTTTGACCCATACCACTCCGTGCGGACATTTTGTCCACACGGTAAAATGAATACTGCTCCCATAATTGAGCATAAAACGCTATGGATGTGATTTTGCTTACAGTACAGCAAGACGTTCTTTGATGCTTGTATAACGAGGGTCGTTCTTTATAGAGGCAAATAGGTTATCGTTGTTGTTAAGATATCTCAAGTAAGCGTGACCGAGCGTTTCCTCACTGTGCTTTGAAATGTCTTTTCGGTTGAATTTGATCTTATTAACAAACAAAGATGAATGGTCAATTTCTGTGAAG
This sequence comes from Eubacteriales bacterium, assembly GCA_045537235.1. Lineage (GTDB taxonomy): Bacteria > Bacillota > Clostridia > Oscillospirales > CAG-272 > RGIG8775. The sequence continues at coordinate 1,182 of JAZSPB010000187.1, read as the reverse complement.
TTCTTAAATTTTTCGCAGTACAGTACCATTTTTTCAAGTTCGCTTATTGCTCTATCAAATTCTCCCGCTTTGCCACTTTCAAGTGCCATAAAAAAGCTTATCCTTGTTAGACGATCATTGTAAAATCCAAAATCCTCATTCGAAAAGATTATATGGAACATATCGTAAAGAGATTTCAAAATAGTATGCTTTTCTTCGTGAGTGTATCCAGCATCTTTACAATCAATCAAATATTTCATATAGAGATACATTTGATCACAGACCTTCCAAAAATAATTCTGACAATGCTCTACAAGTTCATTACCTTCCAATACGTGCACGTGGAGGTCTTCTGCGGAAGGTATCATATCCGCATACTGTAAAGCTTTTGCTCTATTGCCCTTGTGCAAATAGGTAAAGCACAGTCCGCGAATAGCTCCCGTTCGATATTCCATATTGTCGGAGTCCAAAAGCTGTTCGCCAAGCATAACGATTTCGCCAAAGCTTTCGTCAATATATCCGTTTTGTAAAACTCTCATCAAGTAGTAACGCACGGTTTCATCGTTCGGGTATTTCTTTTGCAGGGAACGACAGAGATTTAGTCTTTCTTCTGTTTTCCCTTGGCTGTGAAGTTCGGCGTATTTGCTTGTAAACTCTTTGATTTCGGATTGCTTTTTGCTTTTGGCAATATCGATTTCAAGCAGGATATCTGCGCTGACTTCAAAAATGTTTGCCAATACAGGAAGATGCGAAATGTCGGGTGCGGTCTTGTCGCACTCCCATTGGGAAACGGCGTTGGTAGATACACCGAGCAATTCTGCAAGATGCTCCTGCGTGATATTTCTGTCACGACGCAGCTTTTTGATTGTAGTTCCAATAGACATAATGTTTCTCCTTTTTTGATAATTCAAAAGCGCTTTTGTACCTTAATTATACATATCTTTTTGGAAATTTCACACCAAGTATTTTGCGAATATAATTCAACTCATACTTTAATTTTTGCAGTAATAGTTTATCACAAAACTTTGAATAAATCAACCTACATAAACTCAACGAAAGGATGTGATCCAATGGACACCAGTTAAGAGAAGTGGCGGACGATGTCCGATACTTTAACGAGCATAGCAAGTGTTATAACGCTTGCTGAGCCAATCCGAGAGATTGGCTTTTTCTTTAGGGATGTATCCCTAATACCCTCAATTT
>JAZSPB010000174.1:0-4756 GCA_045537235.1 Eubacteriales bacterium | reverse complement strand
AGACCGTTCAGGATAACGCGAAGGGGCTTTACGCGAACCTTATTGGCGTTCAGAGCGATCTTGATCGCACCCTCGGCAGCCGCGAAGGACTCGTGACCTGCCAGGAAGCAGAAGCAGTCGGTCTCCTCGGAAAGGAGCATTGCGCCCAGATTACCGTGACCAAGACCAACCTTGCGGTTCTCGGCAACCGAACCGGGAATGCAGAATGCCTGCAAACCGATACCGATAGCGGCAGCGGCATCAGACGCCTTGGTGCAGCCCTTCTTGATTGCGATAGCAGCACCTACAGTGTAAGCCCACTTTGCGTTCTCAAATGCGATGGGCTGGGTCTCTTCGACGATCTTATAGGGGTTGATGCCCTTGGCATCGCAAATTTCCTTGCACTCGTCAATGGAGGAAATGCCGTATTCCTTAAGAGCGGCAAGGATCTTGGCCTCGCGTCTCTCGTAACCTTCAAATTTTGCCATTTCGTTATTCCTCCTTTAATTATTCCTTGCGGGGGTCGATGTACTTAACAGCCTCTGCAAAGCGACCGTAGGTACCCTTGGACTTCTCGTATGCCTCGTTAGGCTCCATGCCCTTCTTGATGAAGTCGGTCATCTTGCCAAGAGAAACAAACTCATAGCCGATCACCTGATCGTCAGCATCCAGAGCCATTCTGGTGCAGTAGCCCTCGGTCATCTCAAGGTAACGTACGCCTTTAGCCTTGGTGCCGTACATGGTACCAACCATGGAGCGCTCGCCCTTACCGAGGTCTTCCATACCGGCACCCACAACAAGACCGCCCTCGGAGAAGGCAGACTGGGAGCGACCGTACACGATCTGAAGGAACAGCTCGCGCATAGCGGTGTTGATAGCATCACACACAAGGTCGGTGTTGAGCGCCTCAAGAAGGGTCTTGCCGGGAAGGATCTCAGCGGCCATAGCGGCAGAGTGGGTCATACCCGAGCAACCGATGGTCTCAACAAGAGCCTCCTCGATGATACCGTTCTTGACGTTGAGGGACAGCTTACAAGCGCCCTGCTGGGGTGCACACCAGCCCACACCGTGGGTGTAAGCGGAAATATCGCTGATCTCCTTGGCCTGAACCCACTTGCCCTCTTCGGGGATGGGAGCGGGACCGTGGTGGGGACCCTTTGCGACGACGCACATATTCTGCACTTCGGCAGAGTAAATGATGGAATCGTTCATTTTATGTATCTCCTTTTATAAAATTTGACTGATATAAGCATTGCGGCACACCGCAACACACCGAAAAGCGTCCGAAAGACCGCATTGCCCGACGGCAAACGGAAAAACGACTCGCCCACGGATTTTGAAACCGGAAAAATCGCGTTATTTAAGCAACGGCTCGATCGCCTCTGCATAGCGCGCACCGATGAAGGCGGCACCGTTCCCGTTGGGATGCACCGCATCGTTGGAATAATAATGAGGCTCGGGCTGGGTCTTGAGTGCCTCGTCAAACTGCTCATCCAAAGGGATCAGTACGTCGGCATACTCGGCGGCCAGCTTACGCACGATAGCCTGAAGCGCGGGAAGATCGGCACGGGTCTTCTCCTTGTCCTCACAGTCGAGGATGTAAGGCACCAGCATCATGATCTTGGCATTGGTTTCCTTGCGGATGCGCTCCAAAATGGCGCGGTAATTGGCCTCGATCTGTTCGTCGGTAGTCATGATACGCTCGCTTCCGTAGCGGTGCCAAATGTCATTGATGCCGATGAAGATCGAGATGATATCGGGCTGAAAGTCGATGGCATCCTTAGACAGGCGATCGAAAAGCTGATCGGTGCGATTCCCGCTGACACCGAGATTGATGAACTCAATATTCAGCTCGGGATGTGCTTCGGCAATGAGCTTCGCGGCAAATTTGGGGTAGCCGTTGCCCATGTGATGATAGTTTCTCTTATCGCGCCCCGCATCGGTGATGCTGTCGCCTTGGAACAAAATTCTCACAAGAAATTCCTCCGATTTATGTGAAATTACTTAACGATCTCGCCGTAAACCGCACCGAAAGCACAAGCAGCATTGCACTCATCGGTATCGATGTGCATAGCCAGCGCGAACTTGGGAGAAACACGAACCACAACGTCATCAAAGATCAGAGGACGAGCGGTATCCAGCTTCACCTTAACGATCTCCTTGTCGGATACACCGAGAGCCTCGGCATCGGCGGGAGTCATGTGAATATGACGCTTTGCAGCGATCGCACCCTCTGCCATCTCAACGGCACCGCAGGGACCCTCCAAACGAAGACCGGGAGCACCTGCCACGTCGCCGCTCTCACGAACGGGAACGCTGATGCCCAAAACGCGCGCATCGGTCAGCGAAAGCTCAACCTGATCGGCAGGACGGAAGGGGCCAAGGATAGAGACCTTCATGGAGCCCTTGGGACCTACGAGAGTAACCTTCTCCTCGCAAGCGAACTGACCGGGCTGGCTGAGATCCTTCTTGTTGGTCAGGGTCTTGTCCGCGCCGAACAGCGTCTTAAAAGTCTCTTCGGTGACATGAATATGTCTTGCGGAAGTTTCAACTAAAATCTTGTTTTCCATAATAATTGCCTTTCTCGCATAAATTTTGCCCCTCCGGGCAAGTGCGTTACATACATGGTTATTATAACATAGTTTTATTCAAATGTAAATGGTCATTTTGAAGAAATTTGTAATTTTTTTAACAATTCGGGGGAAGAATAACCCCAAGGAGCCGCCTGCGGGCGAGGGGAGGTCGCTTTTTGAAAAAAGCTCCGCAAAAACTTTTGACCCGCGCCCTTGCGGAATTTTGCGCGAACAAAGCGACTCTCCGATTCGTGCAGTATGTATGCACTAACAAAACCAAGGGCGCGGATCAAAAGTTTTTTGCGGAGCTTTTTTTCAAAAAAGCGACCTCCCCCGCCCGCAGGCGGCAAAGAAAGGAGAAAGATATGGGAGAAAAGAAGGATCAGTCAACGGAGGATATTCTCAAAGGGGGGAGCGTGGTCACGAAGAATGAAAGAGAAACCTTTCATTTTTTGTCGATCATCGGACAGATCGAGGGGCATACGGTGGCAGGCGAGACGCAAAAGACCACCAAGTATGAGCACATGATTCCGCTTTTGGCGGCGATCGAGGAGAGCGACGAGGTGGACGGACTGCTCATTTTTCTCAACACGGTGGGGGGCGATGTAGAGGCAGGCTTGGCCATTGCCGAGATGATCGCATCCATGACAAAACCCACAGTCTCGTTGGTGTTGGGGGGCGGTCATTCCATTGGTGTTCCTTTGGCGGTGGCAGCCAAGCGGTCTTTTATTGTGCCGTCGGCCACCATGACCATCCACCCCGTGCGCATCAGTGGGGTGGTTATCGGTGCGCCACAGACCTTTCGGCATTTTGCGGATATGCAAAAGAGGATCACAGCATTTATTTGCCACCACTCTCGGGCGGACGAGGAGACAGTGACCAAGCTCATGATGAATCCCGACCAGATGGCGAATGATGTGGGAACGGTGATCGAGGGAAATGAGGCGGTAAAGTACGGGATCATTGATCAAGTCGGCGGTCTGTCCGACGCCCTCCAAGCCTTGCGCGAAATGGCAAAACCGACTCCCAAAAATGAGAGTGCTCCCCAATGACTTGCCTATGTCGGATCACAAAAACAGAGGGTAACCGCAAACACAGGGCTACCCTCTTAATATTTACAAACCGACTGTCAAATCCGCATTTCCCAATTGCCCCTCAAGCCGCTTCCGACACTTGACCGCGGTCACATGAAAAACCTACGGTGCTTCTCGCATTTTTATTTTGATCTCGTCCATCTGCGTTTTTTACATTTATCGAGAAACTCATTGATTTTGAGTTTCACAACGATCTTGCTTCGTACTCTCTCATAAAAACAATCCACCTCGGGGAATGGAAGAAACGAACCGCCAACACGCTCGCGAAACAGACGGTTCGTTCGTATCTTGTGCTGTTTACTTGGCAGAGGTAATTCTATGTCATTGTTTTTTTCTCTGTTCATCGGATCAAATTCGGGGAAACAAAACAAATAGTAGTCGCACTCGTCACAACAACACTCAAATCCTTGATCTCCATTGCCAAGACAAACGTCAGGCTCTCCGGGCGTAAGTTCTACGCCGGTAACATCGATTACTTTTTCCGGAATGTTTTTTGTCATATATCCTCCAATCAGCAAATAAAAAGGTGCGCCCAATAGAGAACGCACCGAAAAATGCGTCTCCATTGTTGCCACACAATTCTCAACAAACTTTGGATACTCGCCTTCACTTGCTAAGCGGAAATCGCATTTTTGCCAAATCCATTATTAGCAAGTAAGAATGGGTATAGTCACAAACCCCTCTATAAAAATAGAGAGTTATCTCGTAAAATTTGTTGATTGAATTATGTGGCACTTTTATTATATCACGAATTTTTCGATTTGTAAATATATTTCGTTGATTTTACAAAATTACCTTTCGGGAGGTAGAAAAAAACCTCCCTGTGTAAAGGGAGCCTTTTTTATGTTCATCTAGCCTTATCAATTTTCCTGACAACTACTGACTGAATTAAAGACAACAAGATTTTGCCAAAAGAAACGTAGAGTCACTTTTGACATTAGCATATCAAAAGCCTATGTGACTACCTTTCGGGAGGTAAAAAACAGCCTCCCTTGTGTAAAGGGAGGTGGCACGGCTTGCCGTGACGGAGGGATTGTAAAAGGTTAAATTTTTACTCAAAACAATCCCTCAGTCGCTTTGCGACAGCTCCCTTTACACAAGGGAGCCTTT
>JAZSPB010000157.1:0-14097 GCA_045537235.1 Eubacteriales bacterium | reverse complement strand
TGATGTTTGCGCGAACATACTGCACCCCTATGGGGTACCGCTATGTTCGCTCAAACTACAAAAAGGGCGCGGATCAAAAGTTTTTGCGGAGCTTTTTTCAAAAAGCGACCTCCCCTCGCCCGCAGGCGAGCCTCTTAGCGGATGAAGTTTGTTGCTTGTCGAGGTTCTTTTGGTGGGAGACCGAACTGTTGCTTTCCGAGCGCAATGCTCTTGATGAGGAAGGACATATTGCGTGCGAGGGTGCGCATGGTTTGAAGACCTTCGGCATCCTCTGCGGCATCCCCGGGCGCACGTCCGTGAACACTGTTCCAGTACTGACTGGATGCTACGGGCATTCCCGAGATGGTGAAGTATTTGTTGAGCTGATCGAAGGTGGCGGAAAGACCGCCGCGCCGTGCCACCGCGATGGCTGCGCCTACCTTCATGGTCTTGTCGAAATGGGTGCTGTAAAACAGGCGGTCGAGCAGAGACACCAGCGTGCCGTTGGGAGCCGCGTAGTAAACGGGACTGCCGATTACAAGACCGTCGCATTCCTCAAATTTTGTCGCCAACTCATTGACGATGTCTCCAAAGGTGCAGCAACCGTTTTTGTAGCAATAGCCACAGCCGATGCAACCGCGGATGTCGCGATTTCCGACCTGAATGATCTCGGTCTCGATCCCGTTTTCATTGAAGATCGCTTGCATTTCCGCAAGGGCGATGGAGGTGTTGCCCCCCACGCGAGGACTTCCGTTGAGCATTAAAACTTTCATATACATACTCCTTTTTCGTGTGAATTTCTGTTCTCATTATACTATATTTTCCCTCGGTTTGCCAACCCATTTTAATAAATTTCCCTCTCGGATTGTAAATTGTGCTATTTTTGCTGTAAAATAATCCGTGACAAATACTTGGTCTTATGCTATAATAAATATAATCTCTTATAATCTCTCAACGGAAGAACGGCACCTACGGGAGGGAGGTAGCTTTTTTGAAGAAAAGCACACTTTCTTCGCAAGTACGAAAAAACTTTTCTATTGCGCCCTTGGTGAAATTTGAGCGAACATGCTGCATTCCATGGTGTTTCGCTATGTTCGCACAAACTACAATAAGGGCGCAATAGAAAAGTTTTTTGCGGAGCTTTTTTTCAAAAAAGCGACCTCCCCCGCCCGCAGGCGGCGCAGGGAACCAAGATGAAATACGAAAAAACACTGATAGATATGTCCTCGGAGCTTCGCGTGGGTCAAACGATGTATTCGCTGATCTTGCTCAAAGCCTCGTCGCTTTCGATTTCGGTCTGTGATGTCAGGTGTTGGCTGGACGGCACGTATTTGCTCTGCTTGAGCATTGACGATACGTTGACGGTGCACGGAGGGCATTATGAGGCCACCAATTTGCAATTTTTGCCCTATTTTTATAATATTAATCTCAACCACACAGTGATCGGAATGCCGGTGTACGATGAAATGAGGGAGCGGTTTGGATATCCCGATTTCCATTTGTTTCGGCGGCGCGACAACGGATTTTGCGGCATCGTTCCGTTGACTGCGGACGAGTATGAGATCGCGCGACTGCATTTTTTAAAGGTGCGGTATTATTTGGATCACCATGAGGCGGGAACGCGCTGGTCGTGCCACGCTCGCTCGGACATGATTGCGATCCTGCGGATTGCGGAAAGTGCGTATGCAGGCGAGAAGGTGGGGGAAGAGAACGGTGTCATTCGCTATATCCGCGACAATTTGGGACAGTCGCTGACCTTGCAGGCGCTTTGCGACCGCTTCCACACCAATCGAACAACGCTGACCAAAGCGATCAAGAATATGACGGGAATGTCGCCCATGCAATATGTGCTGGAGGAGCGTCTCAACCAAAGCCGCCCCGACCTGCTGTTTACCAATGTCCCGATCAACGAGGTGGCACAGCGGTACGGTTTTACCGACGTCAACTACTACATTCGTGCCTTTCGCAAGCGTTTTGGGTGCACACCCGGTCAATACCGTGCCGAAGGAACGGCAGAGCGCATTCGGAACCAAGAAAAGTACCGAGTCAAAGAAAAAAGCAAAGAAAGATCATAAAAGACGGCTATCCAAGGTGGAGCGGCCGTCTTTTTTGGTACAAAGATTTTGGAATTTCGGTTGCCTTTTTGGTCTTGCAGCTCGGGGGGACTTTGCGATACAATAATAAAAACGGGGCATTTGCGGACAAGGTATGCCGCACCGAAAAGCGCCTCGACTTCCAATGCGGAGAGGAGAAATTTATGAGTAAACCTGTCAGAAAAAAGATAACCATTCCCACATATGCGGTCGGCAAGGCAGAACCGTTGCCGCTGTTTTTGGAGAAACGTCCGTACCAAGGCGCGTCGGGGCGCGTGTATCCCATCCCCTACGTTTCCGAGATCTCGGACGAGTGCCGTGACCGCGATTATGATGGGTATGTGCTGGAAAATCGGTACATTTCGGTCAAGCTCCTTCCCGAGCTGGGAGGAAAGATCCACAGCGCCTACGATAAGACGGCTGACTACGATTTTATCTATCACAACAAGGTGATCAAGCCCGCCATGGTGGGGCTTGCCGGTCCGTGGGTGGCGGGAGGCATCGAGTTCAACTGGCCCCAGCATCACCGCCCCACCACCTTTATGCCCGTGGACAGCGCCGTGGGTAAGGCGGGGGAAAATGACGCGGTCTACATGGGCGAGATCGATTATTTCCATAAGATGAAGGGCATGGTAGCCGTCAGTGTGGACGACGAGCACAGCTATTTCCGCGCCGACATCACGGTCTACAACTCGACCCCCACGCCGCATCCCTTTATGTGGTGGGCGAATCTGGCGGTGCAGATCCATGACAGCTACAAGATCGTTTTTCCGCCCGATGTGGAGTATGTCAACGACCACGACCGACGGGCGGTGCTGGAATGGCCGATCGCACGAGGGGTATATCAAACGGCTCGTCCCTTTGACTATGGGGAGGGAACGGACATTCACACCTTCTCGGCGGTTAAGGTACCGTCCTCGTTTATGATCTCGCGAGGGCAGTCGGATTACGATTTTGTCTGCGGATATGACACCGAGCGCGATTGCGGCGTGGTGACCTTGGCCAATCATCATATTGCCCCCGGTAAGAAGCTTTGGACATGGGGAGACGGGAAATTCGGTGCCAAATGGTGTGCCAATTTGACCGATGACGGCAGCCGTTATGTGGAGCTGATGACGGGCTGTTACACCGACAATCAGCCCGATTTCACTTGGATCGCGCCCTATGAGACCAAGACCTTTACCCAGTATTGGTATCCGGTAAAGTCTATTGGCGAGGTCAAGAACGCGAATGTCGAGGGGGCTTGTAATCTTGAGAAAACCGAGAGTGGATACAGGGTCGGATTCTATTCCACCTGCGAGCGCAAGAATTGCCGCATCGTGTTGCTTTCGGGCGATCGGGCGGTATTCAGCGACACCGCCGATGTGTCTCCCGAGAAGGCTTATGTAAACGAGGTGGTGTGCGATGCGGACTGTGACAAGCTGATGCTGGTGGTCACCGACGAGACGGGTGTGGAGCTGATCTCTTACCGTCCCGTTAAGCGCGGTGCAAAGACCCCCATTGAGCCTCGAAAGCCCGCTCCCGCCCCTGCGGAGATCGAGAGCACAGAGGAGCTGTATCTTCACGGCATCCATTTGCGGCAGTATAAGCATTTTGCCTACTGCCCCGAGGACTATTTCCGCGAGGGCTTGGCGAGGGATCCCCATGACATTCGTTGCAACAAGGCGATGGGCGATCATTACATGACGCGCGGCGAGTGGGAGAAGGCGGTCGAGCACTATACCCGTGCCATGGAGCGTCTCACGCTCCGCAATCCCAATCCCTACGATACCGAGCCGCTCTATAACCGCGCCCTTTGCCGTATGCGCATGGGGGACAGCGAGGGAGCGTATAACGATGCCTATGCCTCGATCTGGAGCTATCCCCAGCGCAGTGCGGGTTACTATCTTTTGGCGAAGTTGTCCGCCAAGAAGGGCAAGACGGACGAGGCCGTGACCTTCCTTCGCGAGTCGCTCTCCACCAATACGCGCCATCTTTGGGCGACCTATGTGCTGGGACTTCTTGAGGAAGATGCCACGGTGGAGTCGCGCATTTTGGCGGACGATCCCTTGTTCTTCTCCGGTCTTGGCACCGAAAAGAATGCTGTACATTTTGCCATTGAGCTGATGGATTTCGGCTTGTACGGTAAGGCGAAAGCCGTCCTTGAAGGCGCTGCGGACGGCGCGATGAAGTTCTACTATCTGGCCGAGGTCGAGCGCTTTTTGGGCAATGAGTCGGCTGCCGATCTTGCCGTGGCTCGCGCGGATGCTTGCCCTTGGCAGGAACAGTTTCCCAGCCGCACCGAGAGCCTTGCCGTGCTTGCCCATGCCGCGACGCCTATGGCCGAGTATTATCGCGGTTGCATCCTCTATCATTTGGGGCGCTATGCCGATGCGGTGGAGGCGTGGGAGCATACGGTGGCAGAGCTTTCCTTTGCGCCCGCATACCGCAATTTGTCCTTGGGGTGCTTTGACCATTTGGATCGGGCGGAGGATGCCAAGGTCTATTTGGAGACGGCGCACCGCCTGATGCCCGAGAGCAATCGGATCTTCTATGAGCTGACACAGCTTTATCGGAGCCTGAACCTCCCGCTTTCCGAACGTCTTGCGCTTTATGAAAACAACCCGACACTCACTGCCTCGCGCGATGATTGCACCTTGTCCTATTCGGTGCTTTGCACGGTGGCGGGCGACTACGAAAAGGCAGATCGCATTTTGCGCGAGCATCGTTTTCACACCTACGAGGGAGGTGAGGGCAACTTGACCCAACATCACGCATGGCTCCGCTATCTTGCGGCGAAGCGCGCGCAAAAGAACGGCGAGCTTGAGAATGCCGAGTCACTGCTTCGCGACGGACTGGTGTTCCCCGAAAATTACGGGGAAGAGAAGAACTATTTTGTCAATGATGCGCCGATCTATTTGGCACTGTCCGAGATCGAAGAGGAGCGCGGGAATAAGAAAGAGGCCGGCGAGTATTTAAAATTGGCCGATTCCACCAAGGGCGCACCGACCGTTCACAGCTATTTTCAATGCGAGGCGCTTCGCCGCATGGGACGGAGCGAAGAGGCTTTGGCGCTTGCCGCGTCGCTTCGACAGATCGGAGAAGGCAAGATCGCGAATGCTGCCGTGAATGACTATTACGGTGTCGGCTCTCCCGCCTACCCGCCGTTTGGCTATGATATTGTCAAAGCGCATACACTGGACGGACTGGTGCTTTGTGCCTTCGCCGCACTGGCAGACGGTGACAGGGAAGCCGCCATCCGTTTGGCTGACCGGATCAAGGCGATCGATTCCGCTCATTTCTTCCTTTATCTGCTGAATGAAAGCGTCTGAAGGTGTGAGGAGGTCGCTTTCTTGAAAGAAAAGCAACACTTTCTTCGAAAGTGCGTAAAAAACTTTTGATCCGCGCCCTGTTTGCAGTTTGAGCGAACATAGCGGCACCTTTGCGGGTGCAGTATGTTCGCTCAAACCTTATTGGGGCGCGGATCAAAAATTTTTGTGCACTTTTAAAGAAAGTGTGCTTTTTTAGTGATTTCTTGCGCCCGTAGGCGCTTTCTTATTCTCCGGCTTTAACCGCTTCAAAATCCGCTTCGATTTCAGCGGAAGGCTTTTTCGTCAGGAGAGAGACGACAACGATGCAGATCGCAGAGACGATGAAGGCGGGGAGAAGCTCGTAGATGGCAAATACACCGCCCAACTTGCTGATCACCAGTTTCCAAAGGAAGACCGTACCGGCGCCGCCGACCATACCGGCGATAGCACCTGCTTGCGTGGTTCTCTTCCAGAACAGGGAGAACAGCATCAAGGGACCGAAGGTGGCACCGAAGCCGGACCATGCGAAGGAGACGATATCAAAAATTACGCTGTTTTCGTCCAAAGCAATGATGATGGCGATAGCGGCGATGACCAAAAGGGTGATACGGGTCACAAGCATGACCTGCTTGTCGGACGCCTTTTTACGAACCACACCTTGGAAGACATTCTTGGCAACCGCCGAGGCTGCGATCAGAAGATAGGAGTCGGAGGAGCTGATGGTGGCCGCCAAAATACCTGCCATAACAAAGCCTGCAAGGATAGGAGGCAGAGCGTTTGTGGCGAGTGTGATGAAGATGTTTTCCGATGCGGCTTTGGTCAGATGCTCGGTGGGGAATGCGGCTCTGCCCATGATACCGATAAACACGGCAACGGCGAGAGAAATGACCACCCATACCATAGCGATGCGGCGAGAGGGCTTAAGCTCCTTCTCATCGCGGATAGCCATGAAGCGAAGAAGCACTTGAGGCATACCGAAGTAGCCCAGACCCCAAGCGAGCATGGAGAAGACATTGAGAATGCTGTATTCCGACTTGGCACCGAACAAGGGGGCACCTTTTTCCGTGATGATCTGCTTGCCCGTCTCATCCAGCGAGGGACTGGCCATGCCGAAAAATTCGAGGAACCCGGGAATTCCCTTGGAGTTTTCGATCACCTCGCCGAAACCGCCGGCATTGATCGTGCCGAGGATAACGATAACGGTAAGTGCCACGATCATGACAACACCCTGCATAAAGTCAGACGCACTTTCCGCAAGGAATCCGCCGAGGATGGTGTAGAGAAGAACGAACAGGGCGCCCACGATCATCATGGCGACATAGGGTGCGCCGAAGAGCTGGGCAAAGAGCTTGCCGCAGGTGACAAAACAGCTTGCTGCGTAGACCGTGAAGAAGATCAGGATAAACAGCGCGGCCAGTGTCATAATAACCTTATTTTTTTCACGGAAACGGTTGGAGAAAAAGTCGGGCAAGGTGATGGAGTTGTTGGCGCGAACGCTGTAGCGGCGGAGTCTCTTGGAGACGATCAGCCAGTTGAAATAGGTACCGATGGCAAGACCGATGGCCGTCCATGCGGCATCTGCCAGTCCGCACCAATAGGCTACACCCGGCAGCCCCATCAGCAACCATCCGCTCATGTCGGATGCCTCGGCACTCATCGCAGTGACCCAGGGACCAAGCGAACGTCCGCCGAGAAAATAATCGTCAGAGCTTTTATTGGCTCTTTTTGCGTATACAACACCGATCATGATTACCGCGGTCATATAGATTATCATGGAAATCAAGATCTGAATGGTATTCCCGTTCATACGGTTAACCTCCCTAAAAATGAATATTATATATATTATACCATAGTTGCCATTATTTTGTAAATAGTTTTTTGCAAATTTATGTATTTTTTGCGGAGGGGAACTGCATATTTGCTCAAACTTCGCCAAGGCGCAGAAAAAGTTCGAAGAACATACTGCATTTTTCAAAAAGTGATTTCTCATGCTCACAGGAGTCTCACGGAAACAAAATTTTAACATTTATATGTTATAATCAATCATCACATCGGGATCGCCCTTGCTAAGGTTTAAGCGAACATACGGGGAATCGCTGTGTACGCACAACCCCCAAAAAGGACGCGGAATAAAAGTTTTTTGCACACTTTCGAAGAAAGTGCTGCTTTTCTTTCAAAAAAGCGACCTCCCGCGCCCGCAGGCGCCCCGAAAAAGAACGGAGGAGAAAGCCGTGTTTAAAATATTGGTAGTTGAGGATGATCGGGACTTGAATCGGTCGGTCTGTTCTTTTTTGAACGGGAGCGGCTATGAGGCGGTGGGGTGTCTTGGTGCCGAGGAGGCATATGACGCCATGTACGCCAACGTGTTCGACCTGATCGTTTCGGATATTATGATGCCGGGGATCGACGGCTTTGAGTTCGTCATGACGGTGCGCTCACTGAATCAGGAGATTCCCATTTTGTTCATGACCGCGCGGGACGATTTTGCCGCCAAGCAGCGCGGATATCGGGTGGGAATCGACGATTATATGGTCAAGCCCATCGATCTTGACGAGTTGTTTTTGCGCATCGGTGCGCTTCTCAGACGCGCCAAGATCGCATCAAGCCGCAAGCTGGAGGTCGGGAAATTTGTCATGGATGTCGACGAGCATACGGCCTATCTTGACGGCGAGGAGATCGCGCTGACCACCAGAGAATTCAGCTTGCTTTATAAGCTGTTGTCCTATCCCAAAAAGACATTTACGCGCACCCGGCTCATGGATGAGTTTTGGGATGCGGACACCGCCTCGGGCCCCCGAACGGTGGATGTGTATATGACCAAGCTGCGCGGGAAGCTGTCCGAGTGCCATGATTTTGAGATCGTGACGGTTCACGGTCTCGGCTATAAGGCGGTGATCAAATGAGAGGCGGGCGAGTAAGGGCATTTTTCGGAGCACTGTTTTTGTATATGCGCACCTTTGTCCTGTTTTTCGGAATCATCGCGTTTGTCATTACCTGCAACTTTTTGCTGTTCGGCGCGTCGATGTCGCTTTCGGAGGCAGAGGTGCGGCGGGCGGCGCCGGCGGTATTCATTAACACCTTTTTGCTGGCGGTGCTGTTTGTTGTCGTAGACGGGATCCGACGTAAGCTTACCGTGGATCGCCCCACGCGCGAGATTCAGACGGTCTTGAAGCAACTGATGAAGGGCGATTTCAGCGCGCGCATATCGGTTCCTTATGTGATCGACCGCGAAAACCGCTTTCGGGAGATCGCGGGGAGCATCAATCTTTTGGCGGAGGAGCTTTCGGGCGTAGAGACCCTTCGCGCCGATTTTATCGCCAATGTTTCCCACGAGATGAAGACCCCGCTTGCGGTCATGCAGAATTACGGAACGCTGTTGCAGAGTGCAGAGCTGTCCGACGAAAAGCGCATTGAGTATGCCAAGGTCATCACCGACAGCACGCGGCGACTTTCGGCGCTCATGACCAATATTCTCAAGCTCAATCGATTGGAAAATCAGCAGATCTATCCCCAAAGCCGCGAATATGATTTGGGGGAGCAGCTTTGCGAATGTCTTTTGCAGTTTGAAAGGGTGTGGGAACCCGCCGAGATCGATATTGAGACCCACATTGAGGAGTCGGTGATCATTCGTGCCGACGAGGAGCTGTTGGCGCTTGTTTGGAACAATCTGCTGTCCAATGCCTTCAAATTCACCGACCGCGGCGGACGGGTTTCCGTGACGCTCGAGGCTGACGAGACTTATGCCACGGTAAAGGTCAGCGACACGGGATACGGCATGACGGCGGAAGTGGGTGCTCACATTTTTGAAAAATTCTATCAAGGGGACACCTCCCATGCCACAAGCGGAAACGGCTTGGGACTGGCGCTGGTCAAGCGCGTGGTGGATATCATGCACGGTGAGATCGATGTGGAGAGTCGCCTTGGAGAAGGCTCCACCTTCACTGTCAAAATTCCGAGAGGTTGATCATGAAGGACGAGAAAAATATCCGGAAAAAATGGTTGTTTCCGCCGATCTGGGTCATCGTGCTGCTAGTGCCCATTTGCGCGGCGGCACTGATCACGGTGTTTGTCAAGGGATGGGAGGAGACACCCGTGGCCTATGCGGTATATGTCGCGTCGACCTATACCCTTACGGTGCTGGTCATCTTTTTGTCGGTCACGCTTCCCACTTGCCACCGCAAGCTCCGAGCGCGGATCGACAGTCATCCGTTTGGGCATCGGTATATGACCGACGCCGCCTTTCGCGTGCGAGTTTCTCTCTATTTGTCGCTGGGCATCAATGTTGCGTATTCGGTGTTTAAGCTGTTGATGGGATGGGTCTACTCCTCCTTTTGGTGGGGCGCCGTCGCCATTTACTACATTTTGTTGGCTTTGATCCGATTTATTTTGCTTCGCTATATGAGAGCGGACGAGAACAGCCGACGGGGGCTTGTGGCCGAATTTCGGCGGTACCGTCTTTGCGGTATTTTGCTGTTGGCGGTCAACCTGTCGCTGACGGGGATCGTATTTATGATGGTTTGGCGCAACAAGGCCTACTCGTATCCCGGCTTTTTGATCTTTGCGGTGGCGGCATATACCTTCTATACCGTTACCATTTCCATTGTGGATATCGTCAAGTACCGAAAATATCAAAGCCCCGTGCTTTCGGCATCCAAGGCCATACGGCTGACCGCCGCGTTGGTGTCGCTTCTTTCCCTGGAAACGGCGATGCTGGCACAGTTCGGAGAGGAGCCGCAATTTACCGTACTTATGACTGCCCTGACGGGTGCCGGTGTCTGCGTGGCGGTGCTGGCTATTTCCGTCTATATGATCGTCCGCGCAGGTCGTCAGATCCAATCTATTATGAAAACAGGAGAATAAAAATGAACACAAATAACAATTTGCCCGAGAGCTTTCGATACACCTACTCCGCGCAAGATCAAGAGGAGCTGAAGCGCATTCGAAGCAAGTATCTCGATGAGTCCGAGGCGGAGGATAAAATGGCGCGCGTGCGTCGATTGGATGCCAATGTCACCAAAAAAGGAACTGTCTGGTCGCTGATCGTCGGTATTGTGGGGGCACTGATCATGGGAACGGGAATGTGTCTTGCCATGGAAGTCCTCGGCGGCGGAACCCTTTTTATGATCCTCGGAATCGTTGTCGGTCTTGTCGGTATGGGAATCGCCGCGATCGCTTATCCTCTTTATAAACGAATTACCGAGCGCGAACGCCGTCGGGTCGCTCCCGAAATCTTGCGCTTGACAAGTGAGTTGATCAAGTGAGGCACCGCCTGCGGGCGGGGGAGGTCGCTTTTTTGAAAAAAAGCTCCGCAAAAAACTTTTGATCCGCGCCCTTTTTGTAGTTTGTGCGAACATAGCGATGCACCATGGGGTGCAGTATGTTCGCTCAAACATCATTAAGGGCGCGGATCAAAAGTTTTTGCGGAGCTTTTTTCAAAAAGCGACCTCCCCCGCCCGCCCGCAGGCGGTGCCTCACTTGTTGACCTTCACTCGGATCAAGAAATAATTTAAGATCCAGATGATGGCGGCATAGATCAGCATATAGTAGATAAATTTCACATTATGAATGGCATTTAAGTAGTGATAGGGGGGCAAAAGATATTGGATGGCGGGGATGTGAACGAAGTTGAAAAAGACGGGGCACAGCGCGATCATGGCAATGACGAGTATGGGGATGAGCGAACCAAACAGGCGAAGATTATTGAAGATCGATCCCAGCGCCATGCAGAAGCCAACCGTAATGACGGCGAATAAGAGCATGGTGATCAGCTCCCGTCCGAGGGAGACCGACATTCCCGTTATCATCAGCGTCAGAAGCATCACGACGGCTACGTCAAACACGGCGGTCATATGGTAGCCTGCGGCGAAGAGAAATCTCTTTTTGCGCGGCACCCAGTCGAACTTACCCGCCATACTGTCCTGCATATAAAACAGAGAGACCGCGAGACCGCCAAGGACGGTGAGAGTCGCCATCAGACCTCGCATGGGGGTGAGGAGATAGTTGATCTCGGTGGCATTTTCGACGGATTCGTCGGGGTTGGTATAGGCGAAGTCGAACATACTGTCGCCCTTGACCTTCATGGCGTCATACATTTCTTCCAGTTGTTCATCGGTCAAAGCGTTCAGCGAAATGAAGTTTTGGCGGATGAAGTGGTTATACAGCGAGCGTGAGCAGTAGGGGAAAAGGGTAGCGCTCAATTTTTCGTAGGACAGTTGCAAAAGGATGTTGCTCTCACGCTGGATGACCTTGACAAAGGAGTTGCGCGTGCCGAGAAGCTTGGTGAATTGATCGATGCGCTCCTGCATCTTCGCAGGGAAGATCCATGCCGCATCTGCGATTCCGCTCTCCACCATGGAGACGGCATCGGCGGGGGACTCGCAGTCCACAAAGTGGATCAGGGAAGGCTCGGTCAAAAGCTCGTCGGTGATCTTGGAGGCCAGTGCGTCATCCCTGTCCTCGCACGCGATGGCGACGGTCATGATGCCGCTGTCCTCCTTGCCTGTGATCACGGTGAGGGCGACCACCAAAATGGGGATCAAAAGCAAAATAACAAGAAAGCCCGGCTTTTTCAGCAGCCGCTTATTAAACAACGCCCAACGGCGGATCAGATCAAGAATCGGTTTCATAAGCGCGCCTCCTTTATTGCTTTTTGATGCGATAGCTTCGCATGGCTACGGTCAGACCGAAGAGAAGCGCGAAGACCGCGATCAGTGCCCAAAGATCGCCCGTGCCCTCACGGAGGGTGAGCAGATCGGATAGATAGCGCCGCGCCATACCGGAGGGGGTAAAGCGGGCGATGGTCTGAATGGTTTTCGGCAAAAAGCCGATGGGATAAAAGCATCCCGAAATATAGCCGAGAGACACGGCGCAGAGAAATTGCAGCAACACGCCGCTGACAATGCTCGAGGACAACTCATACAAGAGAAATTGGAGCGCCGTAATGGCCAACATGGCGGGAATGGCGCGGACGACGAGCCAAAGCAGCTCGGTAGGTCCCATGCCGTCAAGCTCGGGGATGATCTTGATCGCATCCCCGGCCGCCACGATCACCGCGCCGAGAATGACCGCGAGATTGGCGAGCATCAGCAGAAAATATCCAATGTACTCTCCCGTGATCTGCAAAAGCGGATTTTGCCGCGAGGCACAGAGAAGGGAGGGCAGTGACATATCCTTTTTCACAAACAGCGGACAGCAGGATATGCCGAACAAAAGAAGCAACAGCACCAGTATGCCGCAGGTCATGTAGCCTGCCAAGGACAGATTGTCGGAAATACCGATCACCTCGGTCTCAAGCACGGTGGTGCGATTGAGGATCAGAGAAAAATATTGCAGATTCATGGCGTCGGTATGCTTGCTGATGCCGCTGAGTCCGTAGTTTCGCATCAGCTTTTGCATTCCGTAGACCCCCTTTTGGGACTCGACGACGATGCGGGACACCACGCGGGAGATCTCTTCCTTGAACAGGGTGCCCATTCCCACCGAGCCTTGCGTGGTCACATAGGTGACCGACTTGACATCACCGTACATGATGCCGTCCACAAAGTCATCGGGGATGATGACATAGGCCGCAAGCTTTCCCTTTTCCAACTGCTCCCGTGCCTCGGGCTCGGTCAGCTCCACGATGTCGATGGTGAAGCGAGAGGAGTCAAAGGACTGAATGGCGGCGATACCGAAGTTGAGGTAGGTATCCTCCGCATTGCCCACGATGCCGACCGACAGCTTTTGCTTGCTTTCCGCATTGCTGTCAACGGCGAGGACGGAGTTGAGGATCATACCCAGTCCCAAACACAGCAGAAGAGAGACGGTGAGAACAAAAGGGAAGAACCGCGCCGCTCGCTTGAATTGCAGACAGAAATAAGTTACTGTTTTTTTCATTTTGTCAATTCAACCGCCAATCTGTGGATATCGCCGTTGTAGTCGAAGGGCTCCAAACGTCCGTTTCGGAGGATGTACCAAACGTCGCAGAGGTCAAGCTCGCCTTGGTCGTGGGTGGTGAGAATGAGAATGCCGCCGTTCTTTTTGTACTCGCCCAAATAGGCGGCAATGCTTTCCTTGCAGACAAGATCAAGTGCCGCGCCCGGCTCGTCCAAAAGCAGAACGGGCGGTTTTTTTGCCATGGCACAGCCGATGGACAGTCGCTTTTTCATGCCGCCCGACATTTTGTGGACGGGCACCTTCAAAAATTCACCGATGCCCAGCATATGAAGAACGCCGTTTTCCAGCTCCTGCTTCAACGACTTTTTGTCGTACCACAAAAGCAGATTGTCCCATGCGGTCAGTTCTTCAAACAGCGGCGTGCCTTGAGGGACATATCCCATCACAGAGGCGCGCAGACGGCTGTTTTTCAGAAGATCCTCGCCCATCCAAAGGCATTGACCCGCGTCGCATTTGCGGACACCTGCGAGGATGGACAGCAAAGTGGATTTTCCGCTTCCGTTTTTGCCGAGGATTCCCACACAGGTTCCCCTCGCCGCCGAAAAACTGATGTCCGTCAGGGGTATATTTTTGTGAAAGCTCTTTTTGATCGATTTGATTTCCAGTTCCATTGGTATCCTCCGAGAAGGTTGCGCCTGCGGGCGGGAGGTCGCTTTTTTGAAAAAAAGCTCCGCAAAAAACTTTGTCCCGCGCCCTTATTGTAGTTTGTGCGAACATAGCGATTCCCTATGGGATGCAGTGTGTTTGCTCAAACATTGGCAAGGGCGCGGGATAAAAGTTTTTTGCGGAGCTTTTTTTCA
>JAZSPB010000099.1:0-9996 GCA_045537235.1 Eubacteriales bacterium | reverse complement strand
CGGTATGAAAAAACTTCTCGTCGTAGACGGCAACAGCATCCTTAACCGTGCATTTTACGGTATCCGTCTGCTCACCAATAAAGAGGGCATCTACACCAATGCCATATACGGCATGATCAATATCGTCTCCAAGCAGTTGGAGGCGCTGGCACCGGACTATTGTGCCATCGCATTTGATGTCAAAGCCCCCACCTTCCGTCATGAGATGTATTCCGACTATAAGGCAGGACGCCATGCCACGCCTCCCGAGCTTTTGGCGCAGTTGCCCTATGCCAAGCAGGCAATGACCGTCATGGGCGCCAAGGTGCTGGAGTTGGCCGGCTATGAAGCGGACGATATCCTCGGAACCCTTTCGGCAATGGGCGACCGCGAGGGCATTCAGAGCTATGTTCTTACGGGGGACCGCGACTCGCTTCAGTTGATCTCCGACCGCACCACCGTGCTCCTTGCCACCAATACCGACACCGTCACCTTCGACCGTGCCGCGTTCCGTGAAAAGTACGGCGTGGAGCCGGAGCAGTTTGTCGATGTCAAGTCCCTGATGGGCGATAGCTCGGACAATATTCCCGGTGTGGCGGGTGTGGGCGAGAAAACGGCGCTCAAGCTGATCTCCGAGTTCGGCAGCTTGGAAGGTCTTTACCAAGCTTTGCCTGCACCGTCGCTTACGGCAGGGGTCAATAAAAAGCTGGAGAGCGGACGGGACAGCGCTTTTATGTCCCAACGGCTGGCGCGTATTTTCCGTGAGGTTCCCATCATAGAAAGCTTGGAGCAGGTGACTTATGACGGTATCGACCGAGGCGCGGCGTATGAGTTGTTTGAAAGACTGGAATTTTCGGTCTTTATCAAGCGTTTTTCCTTGGAAAAGGGAGAGGCATCAAGTACGGAAGAAGCGGAGGAGACACTCCCCACCGTCACACTTTCCACAGCCGATCTCCGTGAAGCGATCCTGCAAATTCCTGCTGTGTCCGTTGCCGTGGATGGAGAGTCCTTGATCTTTTTTGACGGCGAGCGCCGCCTTTTGACCGAGGACAGCGCCTTCGAGCTTTTGACCGATGCCGAGGTGACGGGGCACTTGGTGTGCTATGATGCCAAGTCGCTGTATAAAGCCTTGGCGGAAAAGGGCATGGAAGCGACACCCGTATTTCATGACGTCATGCTGGGCGCGTATGTGCTCGACCCGTCGGAAAGCTCCTTTGAATTTGAACGGCTTTGCTATAAATATATCGGACACGGCGCCGAATCGACAGACGTGGCGGCGATCCTCCGCCTTTTCCGTGAGATCGAAAAAAAGATCGCGGAAAACGGACAAGAGGAGCTTTTGTATCGCATTGAAATGCCGCTGGCAGGTGTGCTTGCGCGGATGGAACGGCTGGGCTTCAAGGTGGATGTTGAAGGACTGGCGCGGTACGGAAAGCAACTGGAGGAGCTGGAGGATCAGTACAAGGAGCGCATCTACTATCACGCGGGCTGCGAGTTCAATGTGAACTCTCCCAAGCAGCTCGGAGAGATCCTCTTTGAGCGCCTCATGCTTCCCGGCGGAAAAAAGACCAAGACGGGATATTCCACCAATGCCGAGATCTTGGAAAAACTCAAGCCCTACCACCCCATCGTCGAAGATATTTTAGACTACCGTCAGGTGGCAAAGCTCAGGAGTACCTATACCGACGGTCTTGTCAAGGGTGCCGACGGCGAGGGGCGTATCCACACGACCTTCAAGCAGACGGGAACGGCCACGGGAAGACTTTCTTCTACCGAGCCCAATTTGCAGAACATTCCCATTCGAACCGAGCTGGGAAGGGAATTGCGCCGCTTTTTCGTTCCCGCCGACCGCGATCATGTGCTTTTGGATGCCGATTACTCTCAAATTGAGCTCCGTTTGTTGGCGGATATCGCGGGAGATGCGCATATGCGCGAGGCCTTTGTCAAAGGTGAGGATATCCATACCTCAACTGCCGCAAAGGTCTTTGGGGTGGATGCCGACAGTGTTACACCCGAGCTTCGAAAGCGCGCCAAGGCGGTCAATTTCGGTATTGTTTACGGCATCGGTGATTTTTCGCTGGCGGGGGACCTTGGCATCTCCCGTGCGCAGGCGAGAACCTATATCGACAGCTATCTTGCAAGCTATCCCGCGGTTGATGCCTACCTGAATGACATTAAGCAGTCGGCCTATGAGCAGGGGTATGTCACTACTGCCTTCGGACGGCGCCGTTATATTCCCGAGCTTGCGGGGCGCAACAAAATGCTCCGAGCCTTTGGGGAACGCGTGGCCATGAACAGCCCCATTCAAGGAACGGCGGCCGACATTATCAAGATCGCCATGATCCGCGTGGAGGAACGGTTGCGGAAGAGCGGTCTTGATGCCAAGCTGATCTTGCAGGTGCATGACGAGCTTTTGGTGGAGTCTCACCGCGATTGTGCCGACGAGGCATTGAGCATTCTGCGTGAAGAGATGGAGAATGCCGTGGTGCTTTCGGTTCCTCTTGATGTGGAGGTCGGTGTGGGAGAGACATGGTATGAATGCAAATGACAAATGACGGGAAAGGGATGGGACAAATGAATCGAGCAAGCGGTGTATTGATGCACATTTCTTCGCTGTACGGCGATTTTTCCGTAGGCTCCTTTGGGCGCGCGGCACAGCATTTCATTGACTTTCTGGCAGACTGCGGATTTTCCTATTGGCAAGTTTTGCCCTTTAATATGGCGGATGATTGCAATTCGCCCTATAAATCCTTCGGTGCCTTTTCGGGCAATCCCTATTTTGTGGATGTGGAGATGCTCCATGTGAAGGGGCTGATCTCTGTGACCGAGCTGTTGGATGCCAAGCAGAATACGCCCTATTCCTGCGAATTTGAGCGTTTGGCGGAAGAGCGGATGCCTCTTTTGCGCCGTGCCGCCGAGCGCGCAGATAAAGCAGAACGGGCGAAGGTGGCGGCATTTATCGATTCGCACCGAGGTGTGGCGGATTTTTGCCGCTTCATGGCGCTCAAGGCGTCCAATGACGGCGCGGAATGGATCGACTTTACGACCGATTCCTATTCGCAGGACGAACTGTTTTTGTGGCAGTTTATTCAATACGAATTTTACGAGCAATGGCAACGCATTCGTCGCTATGCCAACGAGCGCGGTGTGCGTATCATCGGTGACATCCCCATCTATGTGGCCTATGACAGCAGTGACGTATGGGCCAACCGCGCGGATTTCCAACTGAATGAGGACGGACATCCCACGGCTGTGGCGGGCGTTCCTCCCGACTATTTTGCCGAGGACGGTCAGCTTTGGGGCAATCCTCTTTACCACTGGGAGCGCATGGCCGACGGTGGATACGCGTGGTGGACGGATCGCATGAATTATATGCTGGAGCTGTTCGACGGTGTCCGCATCGATCATTTCCGCGGACTGGAAGCCTATTGGAGCATCCCCGCCGAGGCCAAGACCGCCAAGGAGGGCAAGTGGGTCAAGGGACCGGGCAAGCCCTTCATTGACCGTCTTCGTGAGATCGCGGGCGACCGCTTGATCATCGCGGAGGATCTGGGAGATATTACCGAGGAGGTGGCAGAGCTGGTACGGTACAGCGGCTTCCCCGGAATGCGCGTTCTCCAGTTTGCCTTTATGGGGGACGATAATTCACCGCACCTTCCCCACAACTATATCAACAATTGCGTTGCCTACACGGGAACGCACGATAACAACACGTTGTTGGGCTTCATGTGGGAACAGGACGATGCTTCGCGCAAGCTGGTGCTTGAATATTGCGGATACGAGGGCGGCGATTGGGATCATTCCTACGATGCACAAATTCGAACCATGCTCTCCAGTCATGCGGGCTTGGTCATTCTGCCCATCCAAGACATTCTTCACTACGGGTCGGACACCCGAATGAACATTCCCGGCAAGCCCGAGGGAAATTGGCGGTATCGCATCACCCGCGAGCAGCTTGACGGCATCGATCGCGCGCGCTACAGACGGATGAATGACCTGTATGCCAGAACCAATAAGGAAAGTAAAGCAATATGAACATCGGTGAAAAGATCAAGCAGTTGCGTGTGAAAAAGATGATGACACAGTCCGAGCTTGCGGGGGAGCAGGTGTCGCGCAATATGCTCAGCCTGATCGAAAACGGACGGGCAACTCCCTCGCTCCAAACATTAGAGGCGTTGGCATCCAAGCTTAAGGTCTCTCCCGCCTTCCTTTTGGCCGACGACACCGAGCAGACCGCCCTTCTCAAGCAGACCTGCATTGACGATATCCGTCTCGCTTTTTCGGGCAGGAACTACCGTATTTGCGCCGATCTTTGTCGGAGGCTCTATGCGCAGACCGATGCGCCGGACAACGAGGTGGATCTGATCTTGGCGGAAAGTCTGTTTGAAAATGCCAAAGATGCCTTGCTGTCAGACCATGTTCGCGAGGCCTGCCGTCTCTTTGATGAGTCGGTTTTCTATGCGGGACGCACTCTCTGTCATGCGGAACATTTGCTGACGGCGATCTGGCTGTATTTTGAATATTTGGGGATGCTGTCTCCGTCGCTGATGTCGGAGAATTTGGATTCCGAGGTAACGCCGGCCTGCTTTGGTGCCGCGCCGCAGAAGGACGTGTTTTGTCGCTATATTGCGGCGCTTTTGGAGGCGGAGAAGGGCGCGGAGCTGACGCTTATCTCCACCGATCCCGCAACCTCCCATCTTTTGGTCGCCCATGTTCGCGCGGTGCGGTATATGCGAGAGGGAGAGCTGGAATCGGCGGTGCGTGAGTTGACCGATATTTTACACGGTGAGGATGTCTTGCCGGGAATTTTCATGTACCATGTCTTCGGTGACATGGAGGAGTGCTGTCACCGCCTTGGCAATGAGAAAAATGCGAGATTTTATCAGGAATTGAGAGTTTCGCAGTTCGAAAAGTTGTTGTCATAGGAGAGGGGCATGGGATATTTTAGGGTGATCGTTCTGCTTTTTGCGATTTTGCTTTCGTCCTGTACGGCGCGGAGTGCAGCGGTAGAGTATGACGGAAGGATGCTTTCCGCTGATGAGATCGCGGCACTTGGACAGCAGTTTGAAAGGGTGGAGACAGAAACAGAAGTGGGAACGGAAGCGGGAACAGGAACGGAGACGGAAACGGAGACGGAAACGGGAACGGAGACGGAAACGGAAACAGATACAGACCCAATTTCCACAGTATATTGGACAGCCGATGGCATGGGGGCACGTTGACGATTCATGCAATCGGATTTACAAGGAAGGTCTTCTGCAACAAGGAGCCCAAGAAGAAGCAAATGCCACAGGAAAGTCAAGACCGTGCCATTTTTGCGGTCAACCATAAAAAGCGGAGGAAGCTATGACCTTTGAAAAAACCACACGCCAAAGATTGGACGCAATCACCGACATCGTCATGGAGGCGCGCGCTCGCATCGGGCAGCTCGGCATTGATCAATGGCAGAAGAATTACCCCACAAGGGAGATCATGGCGGAGGATATCCGTCTCGGGCGCTCCTATGTAGCGCTGGATGAGGACGGCTCGATCTGTGCGGTCTTTGCCGTTATCGACGACGGAGAGCCGGACTATGACCGCATTTTCGACGGTGCGTGGCTCACAGAGGACGGTAAGTATTTGGCAGTGCACCGCGTGGCGGTATCTGCCGCGAAGCTTCGGCGCGGTGTGGCGGGTCAGGTGATGCGGTTTGCGGAGTCGCTGGCCGCCGAAATGGGGTGCGAGAGTGTCAGGATCGACACCCATCGGGGAAATGCCCCCATGCGTGCGATGCTGGAGAGAAACGGCTATGTGCACTGCGGAAGTGTATATCTTGAAAATGGAGAACACCGAGTGGCTTACGAAAAGCGCATCGGATAAGGAGAATTATGGCAGAAAAGAAACAGACGGGAAAGATCATTTCCCAAAATAAAAAAGCGTACCACGACTATTTTGTGGACGAAAAATATGAGGCGGGCATTGCACTTTACGGCACCGAGGTCAAGAGTGTGCGTGCGGGAGCGGTCAATCTCAAGGATTCCTATTGCGAGGTGCACGACGGTGAGCTTTTTGCCGTTGGTGTGCACATCAGCCCCTATGAAAAGGGCAACATCTACAACCGAGAGCCGCTTCGCGACAAAAAGCTGTTGATGCACAAAAAGGAAATTTTGAAGCTCCACGGGCTGGTGTCGCAGAAGGGATATACACTGGTTCCGCTGTCGCTCTATTTTTCGGGCGCCCGTGTCAAGATGGAGATCGGTCTTTGTCGCGGTAAAAAGCTGTACGACAAGCGCGAGGATATGGCGAGAAACGAGGCCAAGCGCGATATGGAACGCTCTTTTAAGAGTAACAACAGGGAGTAAAATATGTACGATGTAGCGATAGTTCCATGTGATCAATATGAGTCTTCGGTTGCTCATGAGGCGTTGCGCCAAGCCATCGATGCCGTAGGGGGACTTGACTGGGTAGAGAAGGGCATGAGGATCGTTATCAAGGCCAATTTGGTGTCCTTTATGAGCCCCGACAGCGCGGCAACCACCCATCCCGTTCTTCTTTGTGAGCTGGTGAAGATGCTTGTCGCGCGCGGTGCGGAGGTCATTGTGGGGGACAGTCCCGGTGGGCTGTATTCCTCGGTGTATGTCAACCGCGTGTATAAAGCCACGGGGATGAAGGAGGTTGAGGCGGTCGGTGCGCAACTGAACCAAAATTTTGAGCAGCGAGAGGTCGAGAATCCCGACGGTATGGTGCTCAAGCATTTTGCGTACACCTCCTATCTTGACGAGGCAGATGCCATTATTGATTTTTGCAAGCTCAAGACTCACGGGATGATGGGGATGTCTGCGGCGGCCAAGAATATGTTCGGCTGCATTCCCGGAATCACCAAGCCGGAGTATCATTTTCGGTTTCCCAAGCACGAGGATTTTGCCCGTATGATCGTGGATCTTGACGATTATTTCAAGCCGCGACTTTGCATTTGCGATGCGGTTGTGGGGATGGAAGGAAACGGCCCCACCATGGGAGAACCGAGAAAGATCGGTGCGATTTTGGCTTCGGGCTGTCCTCACAAGATGGATCTGGTTTGTGCGGAGATCATAGGTTTGACGCGTGACGAGGTCCCCACTCTTGCGGCGGCGTATGAACGAGGATATCTTCCCGAGTCGGTGGAACGGCTTTCTGTTTTTGGTGATCCCAAGGCATTTTTTGTGTCGGATTTTAAGAATATTCCCAATCATTCCAGCATGGAGTTCAGCAAGGATTCTACCAAGTTCTTCGGCAAGCTTTCGGCGTTGTTTATGGCCAAGGCGCTTCGGTCGGTTCCGGCACTTAAGAAAAAGGAATGTGTGGGATGTGGTGTTTGCAAGAATATTTGTCCTGCCAAGGCGATACGGATGGAGAAGGGGAAGGCGGTTATTGATCGGGCGACGTGTATTCGTTGCTTTTGCTGTCAGGAGTTTTGCCCTAAAGGGGCTATGAGGGTTAAGAGACCTTGGATAGCCAAAGTGTTGAATCGGTGATGGGGGAGATTCTGCGCTAACTTTATTGTATACATCTTCTTTCGCCACTTTTCCTTAGTCAAGCAAAGAAGAAAAAAGATTCCCCCCAACCAAAATAAAAAAACTCCAAAAGGAACTACCCTTCGGAGTTTTTTTATTTAGCATTTCAATCAAAGACTTTCAAGATAATTGACAACGTCACCGACAGTGACCAACTTGTTAAGGTCGCCATCATCGATCTCGATGTTGAACTTCTCCTCGCAAAGCATAACGAGGTCAGCCAATTCGATAGAGTTGATACCCAGATCACCGGAAAGCTCGGCATCCGGTGTGATGTCTGCTTCGTCGATCTGGAGCTCGTCTACGAGCAGTTCTTTCAGCTTTTCAAACATGGTAAATTCCTCCAAAATGAAATTCTTTCTGAATGAGTCGGAAGCGCCCATAACAAATGCGGTTTTGAAAACGACATTACACAGGGTTGGCAACCAGTTGTAATTACAACATCAACCGTATGATGCGAACCCCACAAAAACGATCAAGGACTTAATCGCAGCAGGGCTCAAACAAAGGGAAAATATGTTGCAATTCAAGCGAATGTACCTGCTGTTTTTGGGAGCGAACACCCGTAAAAACAGCATGATTACATACTATTATATAATATTTTCCGCGATTTGTCAATACATCTTGGCAAATTTAAGAAAAATGCAGAAAAAAGAAGACAGAAAAAAGGAAAGGAGCCGCCGAAACGACTCCTTTTTAATTGGTTTAATTGGATCAGGCCTCAACCTTTTCCTGAATGAGGGGAACCAGAGAGTTCAGCAGATCGGTGCTGAAATTGCCGTAAATATTGGACATGATTCCTCCCGTGGTATTGGTCAGTGCAGCATAGTAGGATTGATAGTTTGTAGGAGCAATTACGCTGACATTGATGCCGTTTTCATCCAGATAATTTGCGGTTTGCTGAAGGCTGGTCATACCATAGTTGTTGGCAACCTTGTATTCGGCATCGGTTACAAGAATATAGAATACTCTTGCATCCTTGCGGCTTGTCAGGGTGGTTGCCAGCATAAGTCCGTCGATCGCGGTCTCGGGACCGTCGCCGCCGTAACCCAGAGAGATGTTTCCGACTGCCGTTTCATATTCCTTGGCAGTGGTATACCAGTCGGATGCACCGTTCTTTACGATGTAAGAGGGCTCATTGGAGTCGATCCAGTCAAGATAGTTGACTGCTGCCCAACGTGCCGATACACCCTTAGCCTCCAGTGCTTCGGCAAAGGCGATGATGTTGCTCTTTACGTTGTTGATCTCGTCGCCCATAGAACCGGTGGTATCAAGGACGAATACGATATCGGCGGTACCTTCCATGTAGTCAACGATCTGAACCTGTGCCGTTACCGTGCTGCTCAAACCGGACGAATAACGGAAGTTACCCGACTGGAGATGTCCTGTGATGGTGTAAGTTCCGACTTGACTCTTGTTGTAGGTCTCCAGATTCCAAATAACGTCGAGCTGATGGGTTACCCAATCTGCTGTCCGCACATTGATCTTTGAGGGAAGACCGATGGCATTTTCCAGTGTTCCGAGGGCGAATTTTCCAAGATGGGAGACAGGCTCGATGTATACGATGTTGATTTCATCCAAAACCTTGCCGCAACGGGTACATATGCCGTCCACGAAGTTGTGGGTGGTATCGATGTGAACATCGTAAAGTCTGATTTCTCCCTTTTCATCTTCATAATAGAGACCGCAGTGCGTGCAAATGTAGTGAGCGATGTTACCTGCGGTAGTGCAGGTGGGTTCCACTCTTTCTATGAATTCAAGAATGTGGTTGATCTTGATCTCTACATAAATGGTGTCGCGGAAAACGTCGATTCCGATCTCTACATTTTCGGGCAACAATACCTCAAGAAGCTTTTGGCAATCGGCAAAGGCCTTGTCACCGATCTGCTCCACAGAAGCGGGGATCTCCACCGAGACGATCGTTCCGCAGCCGTAGAAGGCTTTTTCCAGAATTGCGGTAACGGGAAGCCCCTTATATTCCTCGGGAATGATCACGTTGGTGTCCTTACAGGTACCGATTCCGGCAACATGGTATTCCTCGCCGCCGGCCGCCAAGGTGTAAGAAAGACCTACGGAATGGACGGTAATATAAACGGTGAGTCTGCCAAAGTTCTTGGCGTAGATTGCCGCGGTGGATTCGGAAGGACAGTGAATGGTTGCATTCAAGGGAAGGGTGTTGGCCGATGCGGAGATAGAAGCGGAGTAAGAACGAATGAAGATGTCTACCATCGAAGAGCACTTGTAGAATGCATAGGAACCGATGGTCTCTACGCTACCGGGAATCGTAGCTTCGATCAGTGCCGAACACAGCGAGAAGGAGCTGACACCCAAGGAGGTAACGGTGTCGGGAATTTCTACAGACACAATGGCGGAACAGCCATAGAAGGCATAGTTACTGACATTGCTGATACCACTCTCGATCACAACATTCTTGATCTTGTAGCGGTAAGCATACCAAGGAGCGTGGTTGGAGGCGGTATAATCG
>JAZSPB010000071.1:0-3558 GCA_045537235.1 Eubacteriales bacterium | reverse complement strand
GGGATTGAGCATTACTGTATATGTAGTAGCTCGTCCACTTTCATCGAGAAAGGCGATGATACGCTTGCGCACTCCAATCATATTAGCCGCCATGCCTACACAACTTTCTCTATGCGCCATCAGCGTATCAAGCAAGTCCTGTGCAACCTGTAGATCTCCTTTTGTTGCGACCTCCGACTTTCCTGCAAGGAAGATGGGATCGTGCATCAATTCTTTAATCATTTTTGCTCACCTTCTCCCAAGTTTCTCTTGTCATCAACATCACGTGACCTGTGCGAACCTCGTTCATCTGCCTGACTTCAATTCCTTCTGTGGTATGATGATAGACAAAGCCGAGCTTTTCTTGCACACGGCGGCTTTTCTCGTTGCCGTCGTAATAGCCGCACCAAATGCGATTCATACCGAGATCCTCGAATGCATAACGAAGCATCTCGCGCGAGGCTTCGGGTATGAGTCCTTGTCCCCAAAAAGGTTTACCAATCCAATAGCCAAGCTCATATTCATCGTCCTGCTCTGCAAGGTCGTTGCGATGAAAGCCAACACTACCGACGGGGTAGCCATCCTCTTTCAGACAAACAGCATAAGTTTCAGATGCGGACAGCACCGTGCGGATAATCTCACGGCTGTTCTCAACGCTCATGTGCGGTTGCCATCCGGCAGGTGGACCTACCTCAGGATCGCTCGCGTATTTATATAGTTCTTCCGCATCCTCCTCACGCCACGGGCGCAGAATGAGACGTTTTGTTTGCAAAATCATAAGTTTTCTCCATTCAAGAACGCATCTGCTTGTTCTCTGCTCTTAAAAATGATAATGTTTTTATCACTGTGCTTTTTGAGCAATTCAAGCACCTTTGGCTTTTGTTGTTCTTCGTAGTTTTTTATAAACTCGATGAATTCCGCATCTTCTTCGGTTTCGATCCACGGCATATCACTGCGTGGCTTTCCGCGCCGCACTTTGATGCCGTCAAGGCAAATCTCAAGCGGATAATCGAGAAAAATCACCGTATCGCATGCCACCATTCGCAGCTCCATCGTAGAACCGTAATTGCCGTCGATGATCCACTCGTCTTTTTCGAGCACAGCGGACAACCGTTCGAGGAACACGCTCTTTTCCTCCGTAGTCTTATCCGCGTTCCAGTACATCATATCGAGGTGATACAGCGGTATGCCCGTCTTGTTATGTAACGTCCGCGAAACCGTGCTTTTGCCGCTTCCGGGGCAACCGATGACTATAACTCTTTTCATATTTAAAGTTTCAAATTATTAGTTAAGTGTCAAGATTATCAATAGCAACAACGAGCCCTTTAACAATATCATTTATGTCCATAGCAGGCTCTTTGTTTTGCTCTACGCAATATGGGATGTGAATAAAACCGATTCGCGTTTTGGAATTCTTATAACGCGCAAGCAAGGTATATAACACGTCATTACAAACATAAGCCCCCGCAGAATAGGACACGTGAGATGGTATTCCTGCGTCATTTATTGCCTCTGCAATTCTGCGCACAGGCAAGGTGGAAAAACAAGCACACTCCCCACCCTCAACTATCGGCTCGTCCTTTGGTTGATATCCGTTATTGTCGGGAATGGAGGCATGACGCAAATTTATTCCCACAAGCTCGGGAGTTATTGCTCCTCGTCCGCCTGCCTGACCGATGCAAAGTATTACATCGGGACGTATCTCGTCCACCACTTTGATTACCTTTGCAGCCGCTTCGCCAAACACAACCGGAATGCGAAGCTTTACCAATTCATATTCGTTTATCTCCGTGAGCAAACGATCAACCGCCTCCCACGAAGGATTGATCTGCTCACCGTCAAACGGCTCAAAGCCGGTTATCAAAAGTTTTTTCGGTTGATTTTTCATTTTTTCGCTTTTCATCATCCCTTAATATGCATGGCAATTACATCTGCCACGAACTCAGCTGTTCCCTCTCCGTATTTGTCGATGTTCTTCTTAAAGCGCTCATCATCAACATACATTTGACCAAGTCCTGCGAGAATCTCGTTAGTGCATGTATAGTAGTTTTGAGTGATATATTCCTGTAATTTGACAACTAAACTTTGCACTTCGGGCGAATTTGCAGCAAATCCATTGCTTTTACACGCAGCAAACTCGGCAAAGATCGCCATTAAGCCATCGTTTGCCGTTGTCCACTTCTCTTTTGTATAATTTTTTGTCTTTTGCTCGTGCTCGCGGTAAGCATCGGTGTTGCCCCAACGCTCGCGAGCTTCGTTCTTACAACTATCTTTCATAACACGATCTCACTAATCAACATTGCTTATACGGAGTGATCGAACCAAGTTTCGAACTCATATTTGGTTCTTCCTGACTCTTGGGTAATGTTAGTAATAACTCCGTAAATATTTCTTCGAAGCTTTAAACAGGTGACAAAAGCCAAACGGTCTTGTTTTGCTATATAACCAATTTTTTGACCGTTATATGTTAGTTTTACCGCATCCTTATCATTGGGATTGTCCGGTTCTGCTTCTAAATCAAAATAAGTTCCAATCTTTAATTCACTGAGAACATTAGTATCACAATAATAAGAACCTGCTATAATCATCCGCTTTCTTATATATTGATCGTTTTCATTTTTGGGAGTAGATTTGGGTGTATTCTCATCAGGCTCGACAGGCTCTTTGGGAACAACAACTTTGGGTTCAGCGGGTTCAAACAATCTAATACGCTCATACGATATAGACTCTTGCTTCGGAGGCTCTTTTTTCTCTACAACCGGAACACAAACAGACGAAGCAGAAGATTTTACCGGTGTATCCTTCTTAACCGTATGAGTAGAAGGAACGCTCTTAGAGGCGGATGAAGAGCTTGAGTATGGTCTCTTATATGTACTTGAAGTAGTATTATGAGAATATGCTGACGAGCCATTATTAGTAGAATTATTAGTAGAATTATTGCTAGTATTATAAGATGAAGATGTGGAGCTGCTGCCAGTTGACCTCTTTCTTGTAGTAGTTCCGCCTGAAGCTCTTGCTTTCCTAGCCTTCTTAATCTTATGTGCTTTTGTAGCTGCTTTTGCCACGTCAACGGGAGCAGCAAATACATTTAAGAAGCACGCCATAGTAAGAGCTAAAATGCAAGCTCCGCGCGAAGGCTTATATCCAAGCATTCTTGGCAGACTTATAGATGTGCGATAATACCACCAATTATAAAAAGCTTTCTTTGGGTTTCTCCACCAGCCCATACCCTTTTTGCCATATCCGGGAAGGAAGAACCGCTTAAGCGCCCGCTTCCATTGTGAACGGAATGCTCCTACAGTTTTCCAAAAAGATGGTTTCCGTATCAAACCTCTTGCCATATAGAAGCCTCCTTTCAAAATAGTAAATATATTATATCATATACCGTAATGAAAATCAATCTACTCGGTTTCACTATCAGCATAAACAGGTATTTGATCTTTCAATGCTTCAAGAACCTTTCGAAAAACTACCTTTCTATAAGTTGTTTCGTATATATTACAGACTGTGTCGACATAATTCTTCAAAATTTGTAAAAAATATTTATCATTGATTAAAACGTCGAAATATGCTATAATG
>JAZSPB010000088.1:0-12051 GCA_045537235.1 Eubacteriales bacterium | reverse complement strand
GGTCGCTTTTTGAAAAAAGCTCCGCAAAAACTTTTGATCCGCGTCCTTACTGAAGTTTGAGCGAACATAGTGCACCCCATTGAGTATCGCTATGTTCGCACAAACTCCCAAAAGGGCGCGGATCAAAAGTTTTTTGCGGAGCTTTTTTTTCAAAAAAGCGACCTCCCGCGCCCGCAGGCGCCTGTGTGAAATCATAATTTATTTATTTGTGTAATGGATGCGCGAGCATTTCGGATGTGTTCCACTGCGAGTTGCTCGGCAAGAACCTTGTCGTGGGCACGCAACGCTTCGAGGATCTTGCGATGCTCTGCGACGGCGGCACGGGCACGGTCGGGGTTTTCCACCGAGGCGCGGCGGAATCGCTGTACCTTGCGGTGGAGGTCGGTCAAGAGGGAGGACAGGATCTTGCTCCCGCAGTAGGAGTAGATCTGCTCATGGAAGCGAGAGTCGAGATTCTTGATGCTGTCAGCCTGACCGCGGCTTGTGTAGAACTCTTGAAGTGCAACCGTTTCCTCCAACTCTGCCAACTGTTCGTTGGTGATGCTTTCGGCGCACAGCGCGGAGGACAGTCCTTCGATGCGCAGACGAACCTCGTAGATGTCGTCGAGGTCTTTTTCGGTGATGCCCACCACTACCGCGCCTTTGGCTGTTTCTTCGATCAGTCCTTCCTGCCGCAGGCGGTTGAGCGCTTCGCGAACAGGCGTCCGACTGACCGACAGAAGCTCACACAGCTTGTTCTCGGTTACCGTTTCGCCGCTGGTCAATTGACCGTTGAGGATAGCCTCCTCGATCTGTGCGAACACAGCTTCGGCCATGGACGGGCTTTTTTCTCTTTGCTTGGGTGCCATGGCTTATGCGTTTGCGGCGCGGAAGGCTTGGATGTGCTCTTCCATCTCGCTGTCGGTGATGGCATTCTGACGACCGTTATCGTACTCATCGTCGATCCACGATTTGAGAGCCAATACCAAAGGATCGCGCTTGTCGATGCACTTGTCGCCCTCAAGACCGTAGCGGTCATTGATCCAGTAGGCAATACCCGCAAGACCCGAGGTCTTGGTGATCATGACACCTGCGGCGCGGTTGAGAAGCTTCTTGGTATCGAAGATGTTGTAGATCTCCTGATCCTTCATCATGCCGTCGGCGTGAATGCCTGCGCGGGTGACGTTGAAGTTCTTGCCCACAAAGGGAGTCATGGGCGGGATCTCATAGCCCATATTCTCGTGGAAGTAGTTGGCAATGTCGGTGATGGCGGTGGGATCCATGCCGTCAAGGGTGCCGCGGAGAGACGCGTACTCAAAGACCATAGCCTCCAGCGGAATGTTACCCGTGCGCTCACCGATACCGAGCAGAGAACAGTTGACTGCCGATGCGCCGTACAGCCAAGCGACCGTAGCATTGGAAACGGCCTTGTAGAAGTCGTTGTGACCGTGCCACTCCAGCATTTCGGAGGGAACGTCGGAGTAGTGCTGCAAGCCGTAAATGATGCCGGGGACGCTTCGGGGGAGGGCAACCTCGGTGTAGGGGATACCGTAACCCATAGTATCGCAGGCGCGGATCTTTACGGGGATGCCGGCATCTTGAGACATCTTTTGAAGCTCGTTGACAAAGGGAACTACGAAGCCGTAGAAGTCGGCACGGGTGATGTCCTCCAAATGGCAACGGGGACGAACACCGGCCTCAAATGCCTCGGCTACCGTCTCCAAGTACAGGTTCATAGCCTCACGGCGAGTCATTTTGAGCTTTTTGAAAATGTGGTAGTCGGAGGAGCTGACGAGAATACCCGTCTCCTTGATACCCATTTCCTTGACCAATTTGAAGTCCTCTTTGCTGGCGCGGATCCAAGTGGTGATCTCGGGGAATTGCAACCCCAGATCGCGGCAACGCTCAACCGCTTCACGGTCTTTTTTACTGTATATGAAGAATTCGGTCTGGCGAATGATGCCCTTGGGACCGCCGAGACGGGACATAAGCTTGTAAAGATCGACGATCTGATCAACGGTGTAAGGCTCTACCGACTGCTGACCGTCGCGCATGGTGGTGTCGGTGATCCAGATCTCTTCGGGCATATCCATGGGCACGCGGCGATGGTTGAAGGGGATCTTGGGGACATCCACATAGGGGTAAACGTCGCGGTACAGGTTTGGCTCCGCTACGTCTTGGAGCTGATATTTGTAGGATTTTTGCTCCAATAGGTTGGTTTTTCCGGAAATTTCAAGCATGGTAAATTCTCCTTTATGGATGGTATATTCGCTCGATGGGGCGAATGTATACTTGTATACAATTTTGAGGATGTATACAAGTATACATTAAACGGGGTGTGAGTGCAAGAGGGGAAGGGGAGTTTTTACAGTTTGTTCATATTTTTTTTGGGGGGGGAATTGGGGGAGGGAGCATGGAAATGATGTTGTGTGCTTGACGTTTGTCTGGTAGGTGTTACTTCTTTGCTGGCCCAAAGAAGTAACCAAGAAACGGCCCTTCGGTGCACAGCCGATTGCTGCACAGCCCGATTCACGTTTTCTCTGTCCTTGGCTTTACGTTGGATCGTTAGAGGAGGGGTGCCATGCTTTGCTTGGGGCTATAGACGTGAGGGGACGCATGGATCGCTTGTCTCCACTTTCGTTTGAGTGGCACAAAATCGGTAAATGAGAGAGTTTATGCTTTATGTTATGGGAAATCGATTGGGCAAAAATATTGAAAACCACAACGCCTTGCTTTGGAATTAACGCTTCATATTTTAAAAGCTCTATTTAATGGCATTAAAACAAAAATATTTAAAGGCTTCAAAACTTATAAAGATGGAAAAGTTTTTTGGGGGAAAAGTTTTTTTGCAAAGCAAAAACGAAGACAAAAAACGAACGATTTATACTTTACCTAATGTCTATAGCCCCAAGCAATGCATGGCACCCCTCTTCTAACGATCCAACGTAAAATCAAAGACAGTGAAAACGTGAATCGGGCTGTGCAGCAATCGGCTGTGCACCGAAGGGCCGTTTCTTGGTTACTTCTTTGGGCCAGCAAAGAAGTAACACCTACCAGACAAACGTCAAGCACACAACATCATTTCCATACCCCCCGTTCCCCCCAAAAAAACAAAAAAACGGCTGATCCAAAAACCAACCGTTTCAAATTCCCCTCACCCTACTGTTTCTTCACCTGTGCGATTCTCGAAACCGCCACTGCGGCGATAACAGTAATAACAATCTCAGGAATCATATACAATCCATTATAAAAAATCGAATAAACCAGCGCCAAAACCCCACCGTTAAGGTGCTCAATCAACCACAGTCCCAATCCTTGGAACCATCCCTCCTGCGAGAAAAACCACTCTGCCCACGCGCCGTAAAAAATATAACCGGACACAATGTGCGCCAAATATCGAAGCGCCAGCGCCACTGCCGCACCAAGACAAAGTGCCTTTGTCTTACTCTCAAACCGATTGCGGAACAGACCGCCCAGTCCCAATACCGTGTACGCGATCAAATAATCGATTACCAAGATCGAAACTGCGGCAACCGCACCCATGTAATCTTCATGCTCGGGCATAAACAGTACCATGATCACCGAGCCGCTGACTCCCATGCAAAGATCCATGATGATCTGAATGACCGAATAGGTGAACGACGTGAACAGTCCCCATTTGATCCCGTACATATACGAGACAATAACGATCGGCAGCATACTCGCTACCGTAAAGCCTCCACCCATGGGGAGATGAAGGAAAGGAATGAGAGCGCATACGGCAGCAAGTACCGTCGCAAGCGCCAGCATCACGGCCGATACCGTGAGGCGTTTGGTTTGGATGGGTTTCATTTTCAAAACCTGCCTTTCTTGAATTCAAAAAACCGCACGAAAATCCGTGCGGCGATAATATGACCCAAAAAGGCTTCAATCTTCCTACGACGGCATTATCCGTATCAAATTAAAAAATTCAAATTACTCCATCTCAACCAAAAATATCAACACCCCTGATTTTTATGCGGTTTTTCTGTCGATATTGTAGCACAAAGCCCTGACGTTGTCAAGAGCTGTGGGGAAAGTTTTGTGAGTTTTTTTTCGGAGGGCGCCTGCGGGCGCGGGAGGTCGCTTTTTTGAAAAAAAGCTCCGCAAAAAACTTTTCTATTGCGCCCTTGGTAAAATTTGAGCGAACACACCGCACCCCATGAGGTACAACTATGTTCGCACAAATCACAAAAAGGGCGCAATAGAAAAGTTTTTGCGGAGCTTTTTTCAAAAAGCGACCTCCCCGCGCCCGCAGGCGCCCCCCGAAAAAAACTCACAAAACTTTCCCCACAGCTCTTGACAACGGGGGCATTTTGTTATAAAATTAACAAAAAGGCGTATTCGCCGGAAAAAAGGAGGAGTATTCCCATGAGATTTGTACTCAATGAAACCAGCTATCATGGCAAGGGTGCCATTCAGGAGATCGCTACCGAGATCAAGGCGCGCGGCTTTGCCAAGGCGTTCGTTTGTTCCGACCCTGATCTGATCCGCTTCAATGTGACCAAGAAGGTTACCGACATCCTGGATGCGGCGAACATTTCCTATGACATCTACAGCAACATCAAGCCCAATCCGACGATCGAAAATGTGCAGTCGGGAGTAGAGGCATACAAGAAGAGCGGTGCAGACTGCATCGTAGCTATTGGTGGAGGCTCCTCTATGGACACGGCAAAGGCGATCGGTATTATCATTACCAATCCCGAGTTTGCCGATGTTCGTTCTTTGGAGGGGGTAGCGCCCACCAAGAATAAGTGCGTTCCCATTATCGCGGTTCCCACCACGGCAGGTACTGCTGCGGAGGTTACCATCAACTATGTTATTACAGATGCAGAAAAGAACCGCAAGATGGTATGTGTTGATGTTCACGACATTCCCGTTGTGGCAGTTGTTGATCCCGATATGATGAGCACCATGCCTCGCGGTCTTACCGCCGCTACCGGTATGGATGCGCTGACTCATGCTATTGAGGGTTATATTACCGCCGGCGCATGGGAGATGAGCGATATGTTCCATCTCAAGGCCATCGAGCTGATCGCAAAGCACCTTCGCGGCGCAGTTGAGGGCACCGATGAGGGGCGCGAGGGCATGGCTCTCGGTCAGTATATCGCAGGTATGGGCTTCTCCAACGTAGGTTTGGGTATCGTTCACTCCATGGCGCATCCTTTGGGTGCACTGTATGACACCCCCCACGGCGTAGCCAATGCGATCATTCTTCCCACCGTTATGGAATACAATGCACCCGCCACGGGTGATAAGTACCGTGAGATCGCTCGTGCCATGGGTGTTGACGTGACCGGTATGACGGTTGAAGAGGCAAGAAAAGCCGCTATCGATGCTGTAAAGCAGCTTTCGATCGATGTTGGCATTCCTGCAAATCTTAAGGAGATCGTTAAGCCGGAGGATGTAGATTTCCTTTCTCAGTCGGCTTATGACGATGCTTGCCGTCCCGGTAATCCTCGCGAGACCTCGGTTGAAGAGATCAAGGAGCTGTATCTGTCCCTGATGTGATTTAGAGGTGCCTGCGGGCGCAGGAGGTCGCTTTTTTGAAAGAAAAGCAACACTTTCTTCGAAAGTGCGCAAAAAACTTTTTTACCGCGCCCTTATAAAATTTGAGCGAACATACTGCATCCTATGGGAGGATGCTATGTTCGCTCAAATTTTATAAGGGGGGCGAAAAGTTTTTGCGGAGCGTTTTTTTTACTTGAGGAAGACCTCAATGACGGGAACGATAACATCGGGCTTGACCACGGGGAGCTTGAAGAAGGTGACATCCTCCATTGCTGCGGGTCCGTCACCGGCAGTCCAGGAGGGCTTGCCTACGGTGTATTGGATCTCGCTGGCATCGTGGAGGAATTGGGCGTATTCGACCTTGCCTTCCATGTTTTTCATGGCCAGATTGCCGAAGGGGTAGGAGAACAGGTGGATGTATAGGCGCTTGCCGTCCTCGCTTTGGGTCAGGACGGTGCCTGCGGGGGCGGTGAATTCCGGCTCGGCCATGGTGCAACCGTAGATCGAGCGACCGTTGTATTTCATCCATTCTCCGTAGACCTTGAGGGCATCGGTGGCGCGTTTGTCAAAATAGCCGCGCGCACAGGGACCGACGTTCATCAGCAGGTTGCCGCCCAGTGCCACGGTCTTGCAAAGCATTTCAATAAGCATTTGGGGCGATTTCCAAGTCATTTCGTCGCGATAGTAGCCCCAAGAGCCGGAGAAGGTCTGGCAGGCTTCCCATGTGAGAAGCTCGCCCGTTTCACTATGGCGAGGCCACTGCTCGGCTTGGTATTGCTCGGGGGTGGCGATATCCTGCTCCAAGTCGGTGCGGTTGTCGATGATGATGCCGGGCTGGAGAGAGCGCGCCAAGGCGATCAGCTCCTCTGCCTCCCAATCGTCTTTGCTCTTGCCGGGGAACAGGGGATAGTGTACGGGGTCGCCCTTGAAGGAGAAATCAAACCAAAGAATACTGATCTCACCGTAGTTGGTCAGGAGCTCACGAACCTGATTTCTCATGTATTCGGCATACCGCTTCATGTCGCAGGTCTTGTTATACTCCACGGCGGTGGGATCATCGCGACGGGGGTGGTTTTTGTCAACGGTGTAGTCGGGGTGGTGCCAGTCGAGGAGCGAATAATAAAAGCCGACCTTGATGCCTTCGGCGCGGAAGGCTTCGACATATTCCTTGACCAGGTCACGTCCGAAGGGGGTGTTGGTGATCTTGAAATCGGTGTATTGCGTGTCAAAGAGACAGAAGCCTTCATGGTGCTTGGTGGTCAGCACGGCGTATTTCATGCCCGCTTCCTTGGCGGCCTTGGCCCACTCTTTGGCATCGAACAGATCGGGATCAAAATGCTCGAAATAGCGGTTGTACTTTTCGTCGGGAATGGCCTCGCGCTTTTTGATCCACTCATGGCGAGCGGGCAGGGCATAAAGACCGAAGTGAATGAACATACCGAAGCGGTCATGAACAAACCAGTCGGTATTTCCGGGCGACTTTCTGCGAACATAGCTTGACATAATTGATTCCTCCTTGTTGACATTTGCCGCGCAGTGTGATAAACTGAAAGCGGTTTATGTGCTTTTCTTTAGAATATCACATTTTTAATGCAATTAACATGGATTTTTCAAAAAGATTTATGGATTTTTCGGAGGAGCTATGGAGATCGAACGACACTCGCGGTTTTCGGATTTTGTCAGCTTGAATCATCTGTCCGTCTCGCAGGACGGCTATGTGGTGACCGACGAGAAGTGGCGCCAGTCGCCCTTGCCGTCTCCCTTTTCGCGTCTGTATTATGTGATGGAGGGGGCGGGGATGCTGATCTCGGAGGAGGAGCAAATGCCGCTTGAGCCGGGGTTTGTGTACCTCGCACCGTGCGGTGCCTCCTGCGGATTTTACGGTACCGACTCGGTGACCAAGCTGTTTTTTCACATCAATATCATTCTCCCCGACGGCTACGATTTGTTCGCCGCCTCCCGACATTTTGCCAAACGGGAACGCTCAAGGCAACAGATGGAGCAGCTTCTTTCTTGGTACCGCTCGGAGGATGCCGCCAAGCAGATTTTGCTCATGGGTGAGCTTTGGCGCACCGTTGCGGACTTCGCCGCCGATGCCTATTGGCAAGAGGGGCGCAGCATCAGCCACTCTCAAACGGTGGAGTCGGCCATCCTCTATATCCGCGACCATCTGTCCGCCGGACTTACCGTTTCCGAGGTGGCGAGCGCCGTCTTTTGTTCCGCCGCCCACTTGAGCACCGTTTTTTCCAAAGAAATGGGTACCACCGTAGCGAGATACATTGAGGATCTGCTAATGTTTGAGGCGCGCCGCCTGCTTTTGTCCTCCACTCGATCGGTAGGCGATATCAGTGCGAGCCTTGGCTTTTGCGACCAATTTTATTTTTCCCGCCGTTTCCGCACTCGCTTTTTGATCTCCCCCCGCGAATATCGCAAACAGCGCGGACGAACGTAACCGCGCCTAAAAAACGCAGCCTTGAGAGAAGATCTCTTGGCTGCGTTGTTTTTTCTTGAATGAAGCGCACAATTCAGTCAAGAATGGGGATTTTATTTTGTAAGCTCGGCATTGACGAGGCCGATGTCTATCTGATTAGCTAATGAAATGTATATTGATAATTTGCTTCCGTTGCTAACATTTATCGTGAAGTCTACTTTTCCTGTTTCCCTGTTGAATCCAGTTATTTTGTGTTTCAAAACACCATCAACATATATTTCGATAT
Organism: Eubacteriales bacterium; assembly: GCA_045537235.1. Taxonomy (GTDB): domain Bacteria; phylum Bacillota; class Clostridia; order Oscillospirales; family CAG-272; genus RGIG8775. The sequence goes on along the minus strand of JAZSPB010000088.1, from coordinate 3,826 downwards.
CAACCGTTGCATACATTTCGGCACCGGCCACAAAGGAGCCGGAAAGGGTTGTATACTCTTTTTTTAGATTGTGAACGGAGAAACAATCATCTGACCAGTAGCCACGATAATGGTGAGAGCCACTATAAGTGTCCCCATATGTATCGGTAAATTGTCCCTTTTCGTACGAATAATAGTTCGAATTAATTACATACAACTCCTCCAACCTCACCGGGACGAGCTGTCCGCAACGGATACAAGAATCATCTACATAATTATGTCCCAGCGCCGCCCCACTGGTCTTATGACAATTCTTACAAGTCTTGGGCTTGGTACAGGTCGCCGCGGTGTAGTTGTGACTCAAAGCACTGCCCGATGTGGCATTGCACCGCTTACAGATCTTGGGAGATGTACAGGTGGCCGCCGTGTAATCATGACCTAACGCGGGACTTGCAACATTGCCGCAATTTTTGCACTTTTTGGCAGATGTACAAGTAGCCTCTGTGTAATTGTGCCCCTTGGCGGGCGTAAGCGTTTTTTGACAACGGTTACAGGTCTGTGCCTTGGTGCAGGTGGCTACCGTTCCGTAGCTGTGACCGAGGGCAGACCCCTTGGTTTGATTGCATCGAGAACAAGTTGCGGCCTTTTCACAGGTGGCAGCGGAATAGTTGTGCCCCTTCGCACTTCCTTTGGTTGCATCACAACGTCTACAGGTTTGGGGTGTAGTACAAGTGGCCGCCCCAAAGGAATGTCCCAGTGCATTGTCGGCGGTTTCCCCACAGCGAAGGCATTCCGATGGCTCGGTGCAGGTCGCTGCTGTGTAGTCATGACCTAAAATGATTCCGTTGGATTCTCCGCAACGATCACACTTCTGCGGCTCGGTGCAGGAAGGCGTTCCCGAGTAACTGTGTCCCAAACGAGTTCCCGTGGTGTCGCCGCAACGGGTGCAGACCTGCGGCTCGGTGCAAGTGGCATCGGCATAATCGTGTCCGAGCGGCTCTCCCTTGATCTTTCCGCATTCGCACATGGGAGAAACCGTGCAGCTTGCGGAATCGTACTTGTGGAAGTGAATGCCGCAACCCGATAGTACACATACAAGCAGTACCAAGAAGAAAGCCGAAATAAGAGTTGTCGCTGTTCTTTTGTTCATTTTCTTGTCCTCCGTAGTAAAATGAGATAAAATAAAAAGTGCGCCAGCCGAAGCCAACGCACTAAAAACGCAAACTCCGGTTGTCGCCAAACAAACTTTTTATACAAGATGGGTGAAATAGATACTTATACTATCAACTATCAATTCCGGCCATACTCCAAGTATAAGGAATTTGCATTTTATCAAATTCAATACTTAGAGTATGCTTAAAAAAGGGCATAAGTATCCCTAATAAATAGAAAAACTCCCCCATTTTCTTGTATATTCAGTTTGTTTGGCATACTCATTATACCACTCGTTGCCCCAAAAGTCAAGCATTTTACCAAAATCACTCCCACTCCCCATTTAAATCCTGCACAAAAAAGCATCCCCAATTAACCGCAGTATGTTCGCACAAACTTAAAAGAAGCGCAGAACAAAAGTTTTTTGCGCACTTTCAAAGAAAGTGTTGCTTTTCTTTCAAAAAGTGACCTCCCCTCGCCTGCAGGTGCCAGAACCAGAACTTGTTATAGCATTTTGGTTCAATAGCATCAGGAAAAAGGCAGAAAATTGGTAAAACTCACAAAAACATCGTCTCGGGAGATAAAAAAATCGTCGTTTGGTGTATTTATTCCGACGGAAAATCGTGTTATAATATATAATTGTATAAGATTCGAAAAAATTCGGAACAAAAAGGAGAAAACGGCTTTGATCAGAGAGGATCTTCGCAACGTCGCCATTATCGCGCACGTTGACCACGGAAAAACCACCCTTGTGGACGAATTGCTCAAGCAGGGCGGTGCATACAGAGAAAACCAAGAGACCGAGGATCGCGTCATGGACAGCAATGCCCTTGAGCGTGAGCGCGGCATCACCATTCTTGCCAAAAATACCGCAGTGCATTACAAAAATACCAAGATCAATATTATAGATACCCCCGGTCACGCGGACTTCGGCGGCGAGGTGGAGCGTATCCTCAAAATGGTCAACGGCGTTATCCTGCTGGTAGACGCGGCGGAAGGTCCCATGCCTCAGACCCGTTTCGTGCTCCAGAGAGCCTTGGAGCTTGAGCATCGCGTTATTGTGGTCATCAACAAGATCGATAAGCCCGACGCGCGGATCGGTGAGGTGGAGGACGAGATCCTTGAGCTTCTGATCGATCTCGGTGCCAACGATGAGCAGCTTGACAGCCCCATGCTCTACTGCTCGGGTCGTGCCGGTACCGCCACCGAGAATCCCAACGTCGCAGGCACCGACTTGATCCCCCTCTTTGATAAGATCATTGACTATATCCCCGCTTCCGAGGGCGATGAGGAGGGCGAGCTTCAGTTGCTTGTGTCCTCCATCGACTACAATGAGTATGTCGGTCGTATCGGTATCGGTCGCATTGAGCGCGGTGTGATCCGCAAGAATCAAGACGTTTACGTTTGTAACTACCATTCGGGTGAGTCGCCCAAGCGCGCCAAGGTCGTTGCGCTGTTCCAGATCGACGGTCTTGCACGGGTTCCCGTAGAAACCGCTCGCGTGGGTGATATCGTCTGCTTCTCGGGCGCCGAGTCGATCACCATCGGTGATACCGTCACCGGCCTGAACGCGCCGGAACCGCTGGAGTTCGTCAAGGTCAGCGAACCTACCTTGGAGATGACCTTCTCGGTCAATACCAGCCCCTTCGCAGGAAAAGAGGGTAAGTTCGTCACCTCCCGTCAGCTCCGCGACAGACTTTACCGAGAGCTTCTCAAGGACGTCTCTCTCCGTGTGTCCGACGGCGATACCACCGAGGAATTCAAGGTGGCAGGACGCGGCGAGATGCACCTTTCCATTCTGATCGAAAATATGCGTCGAGAGGGCTTTGAGCTTTGCTGCTCCAACCCCCGTGTGCTTTATAAAGAGATCGACGGCGTGAAATGCGAGCCTATGGAGCGCGTGACACTGGATGTTCCCATGGACTATGTGGGCGCTGTTGTGGAAAAACTGGGTCGCCGCAAGGGTGATCTGGTGGAAATGACCCCCGTCGGCAACCGTACCCGCATTGAGTATATCATCCCCTCGCGCGGTTTGTTCGGTTACCGCTCCGAGTTCTTGACCGCTACCCACGGCGAAGGCATCATGAACTCCATCTTTGAAGACTATCAGCCCTACCGCGGCGAGATCGTGATGCGTTTTACCGGCTCTCTTGTCGCCTCGGAAAACGGCGTGACCACCCGCTACGGTCTGTATAACAGCCAAGAGCGCGGCAACTTGTTCGTCGGTCCCCAGACCCCCGTCTATGAGGGTATGATCGTGGGCGAAAACCCCAAGAACGACGATATTGCCATCAATCCCTGTAAGGAAAAGCACCTGACTGCCATCCGCTCCGCAGGAGCTGACGAAAAGCTGCTTCTCACGCCTCCCATCATCTTCACACTGGAAGAGGCCATCGAATTCATTAACGATGACGAGCTTATTGAGGTCACCCCCAAGAGCATTCGCCTCCGCAAAAAGATCCTCAACACCGAGCTTCGTATGAAAGCGCAAATGCGCGCTCGCCGCGGTCTTTAAAGCCGCCTGCGGGCGGGGAGGTCGCTTTTTGAAAAAAGCTCCGCAAAAACTTTTCTATTGCGCCCATTTTATAGTTTGAGCGAACATAGTGGTCCCCCATGGGGTGCAGTATGTTCGCTCAAATTTTATAAGGGCGCAATAGAAAATTTTTTTGCGGAGCTTTTTTTCAAAAAAGCGACC
>JAZSPB010000155.1:0-2445 GCA_045537235.1 Eubacteriales bacterium | reverse complement strand
ACCGCTTGGCCTCCGACTTCTCCCGACGAGAAAGGTTATGAGATCGTGGAACTGTGACGAAGGTCGCCTGCGGGCGGGGGGAGGTCGCTTTTTGAAAAAAGCTCCGCAAAAACTTTTCTATTGTGCCCTTTTGCAGTTGGTGCGAACATGGCAATCCCCCAAAGGGGGCAGTATGTTCGCTCTGATTTCGCAAGGGCACAATAAAAAAGTTTTTTGCGGAGCTTTTTTTCAAAAAAGCGACCTCCCCCGCCCGCAGGCGGCCTTCGTCACAGTTCCACGATCTCATAACCTTTCTCGTCGGGAGAAAAGCCGGTTTGGATGTAGTGGTCACCGAGGAGGGAGCGGATGGTAGTCATGTTTAAGGGGGAGTCACCGATGAAGAAGGGCGGTTGCTCACCGAAAAGGGTCATATACAGCATATGGGCGCCTACATATCCTGCGAGGGGGGTACTGTGGAGATGATCGTCGGCAATGCAAAATTCCCATTTGCTGAGACCGGAATCGATGAAGCGGTTGATCTCGCCTTTCCAGTCGATGAAGGGAAGGTCGGGATATTTGGAGCGGGCGGAGGAGATGTGAGTGTTGTTTTCGTTGTGGGCGGGGAACAGAATGAGCTTGGTGTTGGAAGCATTACACGCGTCAATGAGAATCTGTAGGGCAGTCACATCCACGGCTCCGTAGAAGCCGCACATGACCACGATATGGAATTCGCCGCTTCGGATGCGTCCGATCCACGGGTCCTTGGTATAGGTGCGTTCGATGGAGGCGTAGCCTTGGGAATTGATCAGCGCTTGGTAGGGTTGCTTGCCGTTTTTCAGAAATTGGGTGAAGAAATCTCCGATGTGGGAGGTGTAGATAAAGCTGTTGCCGGCCACCAATATGGTTGTGGATGCGTTGCCGCCTTCGGGGGAGATGGTGGTCATTCCCAGCCGGTTTCCGGCTTTGAAATTTTGGCAGAGGTGCTTGGAGGATGCGCTGTCAAGCTCGGTGTAGTCGACCTCCATATAAAAGGTGTGCTCTTGATCGCCGTCGGCGTAAAAGAACCCGAACACCCAACAAAAGACTTCAAAATTGCCCAAACGGACACGGCGGATCTGACAGCAAAGCTCAATGTCGCCGTTCACATAGGTCTTACTTTGCTCGACCTTGATTGCCACCGACGGCTCCGAGAGGCGGATATCACCGATGTCGCGTCCGTCTCGGTAAAGAATGTAGGTTTGCTCGTCATATTTTTCAAGCGTCCAATCGGCGGGGAGCGTCAAGGCAACCGTTTGGGTTTGATCCTTCCATGTGACACCCACGGTTTTCCATTCGGTCACTTCCCGACAGGTTAGGTCATTGTAATCCACAGAGGGGATCACTGCGGGGGGAGCGGTTTCTTCTTCCGTCTCTGTCTCTGTCTCTGTCTCTGTTTCTGTTTCTGTCTCTGTTTCTGTCTCTTTTTCTTTTTCCGTTTCCGTCTCCGACTCTGTTTGAAGCTCGGACTCGGTTTCGGGTGTGCTTTCGGTTTCTTTGCTTTCACTTGACCCCGTGCCGTAACAGCCGGTAAAAAGGAGGGTGGCAGAGAGGAGAAGGGAAAGGAGCTTATATGTTAATGCTTTCATGATTTATACCCCCTTGTGTCGCCGTTTACCCGTAAGCAGGAGGACGATCAGCCCCAGTGCGCTGACGACCGTAAGGACGGCGGTAATATAGATGGCGGGGGAGTCACCGACCATGGTGGTCACACGGACGCTGTACGAGGGATCCATGCGGAGCACTGCGGGGATGCCTTCTTCGTTCTGCTTGTGGATGCTGATGCGGTGCTCGCCCGAGGTGAGAAAGCTTTCGTGCACGGTGACGCAACCGAACTCATCGGTGACGTACTGAGCAAATTCCTCGTCGCAGTACCAGCGCACCGTGGCGCCCTTGATGGGTACGACCGTAGTGGTGCCGTTCTCTTCCGATTCGGCGTAGAAGACCAGTTTCCCTTTGTGGATCTCGGAGGTATCCACCATGGGCACCAACAGCCCTGTGCCGAATTCGTCGGCATAGTAGATCACCAGCGACTCGCCGCCGTAGACATAGGTGCTTTTCAATCGGTCATAGGAAATGTAGTTTCCGCTCACGCGGATGCCGAAGCCGTCCCAGCCTTGCGCGGTACAGCCGGCTTTTTGGTCACCGATGGCGGTGATGTATCCGTATTCAAGACCTTGGATGTCTATGCCGTTGTCGGTCTTGTCCAGGGCAACGAGAACATCGTATACCGAGACTTTTCCGTCTTGGGAGCAGGTCACGGTGCCGCTATACAGCGTTTCCTCCGCGCCTTCCACGCGCACTCTTACGGTGACTTCGGTCATTGCCGCGGCAGGGAGGCTGAGGGCGACGGTCAAGAGACAGAGGAGACAGATGAGAATACTATGTTTCTTCATGAGGAGTCCTCGCTTTCATTTCGGAAATTTTGGG
>JAZSPB010000003.1:0-8401 GCA_045537235.1 Eubacteriales bacterium | reverse complement strand
TTGGCCCACAGAACGACATGGCTACGATCCGACTTCCCACTTATCCAAACACCCCCACCAACCGCAAAAGAAACGACGCCAAGAACACCGTCCCCGCGGAGACCAAGGTAGACCAAACCACAAGCTGCCCCGCGAGGGTCGAATCCGCCCCCATCTCCTGAGCCATAGGAACACTGGAAACCGCCACAGGCGTACCAAACATCGCCACGAAAGTGGCAAAATGCGCATCCTCAAAAACATTCCGAAACGCCAAAAACGCAACACCGATCCCCAAAAGCGGCACCAAAACCGTTCGTACCACCGTTCCAAACAAAATCTCCCTTCGCAACGCGGAAACGGCGGAAAACTCAAACTGCGCCCCCAACATCAACAGCGCCAGCGGTGTCGCCAAATTCGACAAATAACCCAATACCGAATAGATCGGCTTCATATCGGTCAGTCGGAACGCAACACCCCAATACACAAACAGCGCCCGAATCCCCAGCGCCACAACCCCCAAAAGAACACTGAGGATCAGCGGATTCCTAACAATATCCGAAAGAATCTTCTTCACACTCGGCTTGCCGCCCTTGCCAAACATCGAAAGACTGATCACCGCCAAAACATTAAGTAAAGGAATCGACACCACCGACAGTAAGGTCGCCACAGCCACGCCCTCTTGTCCGCAAAGCGATTGCGCCAGCGGAATACCGATGAGCGCGTAGTTGGAACGAAAGGTCGCTTGAAGAAGCGCACCGCGACGGTCACCCGACTTGGTCACCGCCATGACCGTGGGGATCGCGGCAGCGAAAATGATCATCAGCGCTACAAATACATAAACAATGTAGCCAAGCTCCACATTGCCGATGCTTTCGATCTTGTAAACATTGAGAAACAACATGGAAGGCAGAAAAAAGCGGAACACCAATTTGTTGGACTTTCGCGCAAATTCGGCGTCCATAAAGCCTGCTTTTTTCAAAAAATAACCAATAGCCACCATAATAATGATGGGCGCCACGGCATTAAGGGCAAAAATCAAGGAATCCATTCACACACGACCTTTCTGAAAAATACGCCTTTATTGTACCACAATCGACCGCCATTTGCAACGGTTTGCAAAAAGTTGCGAAAATTTGAAATCGAAAAAGTCAAGAGATGCGAAAAAATCACCTCAAAAAGGGAGCATTGTGCGCAAGCATAACACTCCCCGAAATTTCATTTATTCTTCATTTCCCAACTCCGCGATCAGCGACAAATAGGTGTCCGCCTCAAAAACCGAGCCAAGTCCCGCGTCGGAGACCGTATTGACAAAAGAACGCTCCTTGTCAATATCCTCCGTGATCCGACAGAAATACTCGGTGGCCGCGCTGTAGTCCTCAAGGCTTATGGCATAGATCTGTAGCGCCACCACAGCCGAGACCGCATAACACAGATTGTACGCGCAATCCTCCAGACACCATTGCCAATAATGCGACAGCGTCCGCGCGCTCGAATGGGAAAACTCGTCGATCCGATACGCCTCCACCAGCTCGCTCATCTTCTGCGTGAGTTGGTCGGCGGTATAGGTGTGGGCTTGGGGATCGCTGAACAGCAGATCGTCGAACTCGTCCTTCATGGTTTCTCTGACGATCGAGTAGAGCATTTCATATATCGTGCGCAGACGAAAATGCTCGTAGCCTTTTCCGTCCTCCAGCTCGTCCATATAACGCACCATCAAAAGGGTGTTGGTCTGGGAATGAGTCTCTTTTATGTCAAAGCCGCACGGAATGTCACGAACATCGGGATCGACTGTCTCACGGTTCCCTGCCACATCGGCATAATAATGCCCCAGCTCATGGCTCACCGTAGCCAGATCCATGTCATCCACGTTAAAATAACACAAGGGAGTATTGCCCGTGAACCGCACAAAGGCTCGCTCTCGCGACACACCGCTCTCCCCCAAAACAATGCGATCCAACCGAAACGCGCTTTCCATGGCATTTCTTGCCGACATCGGAAGCGATTCTATGTATGCCGCCAGATAATCGACCGCCAGTCGGTCATAGCGACGCTCATTATACGCATTGGACAGGCTTGTGGACACCCAGCTCATGCGCTTCTCCAGTTGGTCAAGCTGCTCCTTGTATTCCAAGCCGAGCGGAACGATATAGGTCTTGACATATTCGCGAAATACCTGTCTTTCCTCATCACCGAAGTCTCGGAAATATTCGGTTTTCGCCACATAATCATAATAATTTTGGTATCCGCAGCCGTCGGCTACCTTCTTTGCCGCCACCAAGTAACGGTTAAGAAGATCGTACACCTGCTCTTTGGTCTTGTTGTCTCCGAGACTTTGAAGCTCGGCCTCGATCTCCACCAGCAAATTTTCATTTTTCTCTACTGCGGAGCTTCGTGACATCAGGATCCCCGGGAATGCCACATTGGAGAATCGGTCTGCCACTGTTTCGAAAGCATCGTTCTTTCTTTTGGCTCTGTGGATCACGCTCCAAAAATCAGAATGTCCCTTTCTCCGCGTAAGATAAGACTCGTAATAGGTATCCCACGCATCGTCACTGTAGTAGTCTTGGCAATACAGCAGATAGGCGATATCCGATTGCAGATCGATAACCGCATAGGCCTCGTGCGCGTAGTAAAGAGCCTCCTCCAGCGCCTCGGCATCCTCCTTGCGGTTGGCGGCGATCAGCTCGTCGCACGCATCAAGGCGGCGGTAAAATTCTTCGATGTCCGCGTCGGTGAGGGTGTATTCCAAGGTCGATGCAGAAACGGTGGGAAAGGTCAAGCCGTTCTGCGGAGTCATCGGCCAGCAAAATTCCCACTCGGTCTCGCTCTCGGTCTCATCGGGGGTGCGCTGACAGCCGACAAGACTTCCCAAAAGTATCACCGTTGCCATAAGAGCACAAAGCCATTGCTGTTTTTTCATATTTTCCTCCTTTGGGGTGGCAGAGTGTGAAGAAACAGAGAGGTCGGTGTGGTTTTACTTATCCATTTTCGCCGCGGCGCGGAGAATATCCAACGAAGGTCCGGGAATGCGTCCCAAATGATCGGGGCCGACATTGACCAGATAGTTGATGCCCATTTCGTTCAGGTGCTTTTTGTTTTGGTACAGCTTTTCGGGCGTGATCCAATCGTGGTCACGGTAGGAAAAGCCCCAAGACTTATTGAGGGTACAAGCCGACTCATAAAGACCGTAGCGGCTGGGCTTGAAGCCGTTGATCGACTTATAATTGATCTTGTTGGGATCCGCGTGGGTCATGCGTTCCCACTCCTCGCGCGTGGCGGGGATCTCGTTGTCACCAAGCGACACATAATCGTACGCGCCGTTTCCGAGACGAGAGTTGATTAGGCACTCGGGTTGCAGGCGCTTGACGGTATCGAAAATGCGCTGACTCTGCTCGGCGCTCACGGTCATGGGCATATCAAACCATGCCAAGGATATGTCACCGTAGTAGGTCATGATCTCCTCGATCTGGGGGAGGATCTTATTTTCGAAGCAGATGGAGTAGTCCTTTTCCTCTTTATTGGGAAAGTCCCAACTGTTTTCCCAAGTCACACCGGCGCATTTGATGGGCTCGGACAGATAGCCGCCGCCGTGTTTTTCGTGCCAGTCGAGGTCTTGGGAGTAGTAAAAGCCCAAGCGCAGACCGTATTTGGCACAGGCCTCCGCCAATTCACCCACAATATCACGGTGACAGGGGGTGGCATCTACCACGTTATACTTGTCCACTTTGGAGTGGAACATGGCAAAGCCGTCGTGATGCTTGGTGGTTACTACAAAATATTTCATGCCGCAGTCGCGAGCAAATTTGATGATCGCGTCGGCATCGAAACAGATGGGGTTGAAGATGGATGCCAATTGCTCATATTCGCGGTTGGGAATGGCAAAATGAGCCATGACCCACTCGGCATAGCGGTGACCGTATTGACCGCGGTATTCACCGCCGAGGAGGGAGTACAGACCAAAGTGCATCATCATGCCGTAGCCGGCTTGGGAAAAGAATTCGATGTTGTTCATGAGAAACTCCTTTTTTGTCTTTGAGATTTGTAATGCCCACCTTCTCTTGCCCATCCTCTTTTCTTTGAATGATATTCTTTTTTTATTATATCATCTTTCCTTTTTGCTGTCAACAAAATTCGGGAGAAGGGCATACCTTGAGGCTATAAAATACAGTTTGTTTCACGCCAAACCTTCTTTCATTATACAAGATTTCTTCCCCCTTTTCTATAAAAATCCTCCCAAACTCTATAAAAATATTCACGTTGGGGCGCCTGCGGGCGCGGGGAGGTCGCTTTTTTGAAAAAAAGCTCCGCAAAAAACTTTTCTATTGCGCCCTTTTGCAACGGGTGCGAACATAGCGGTACCCCATGGGGGGCAGTATGTTCGCTCTAATTTCGCATGGGCGCAATAGAAAAGTTTTTGCGGAGCTTTTTTCAAAAAGCGACCTCCCCCGCCCGCAGGCGCCCCTTGGCAAAGTCATTCAGGAGGGCGATGAGGGATTCGGTGAGGGGCGATTTTTTGCGATCGGCGCGCAGGATATAGCCGATGCAATAGAAGGCGTCACTCTCGAGGGGGATGCAGACGATTTTTCCGTCGTTGAGGGCGGAGGGCATGATTCCCGTGCCGACGGTGTAGCAGTCGGTGGTCAGGAGGACATTCATCAGAGTGGCTCGGTCGCTGATCTCGACGTGCTTGCTTATGCAGAGGTCATTGACCAGCTCTTCGGTGAAAAACGAGCTGCTGTGGGCACCCTGCTCGTAGGAAACGTAGGGGAAGGGCTTGAGGTACTCATATGTCAGCCGTTGTTTCTCGGAGAGGGGGTGTCCTCGGCGGGCAAACACATGGGGCGGAACTCGAAAAAGCTGTGTGAAAACAACGCCGCGCTTGTGAAGATAGCGATTCATCACGTCAAAATCGTTGTCCTTGATGGCAATGATGCCGATGTCACTGTAGGCGGTCTCCACCTCACGGATCACCTCGTAGGTCTGGATTTCGCGGAGGGAAAAGTCATATTCCTCCTCGGTCTCCCGAAGCAGGCGGCAAAACAGGTCGGCCACGAAGTCATAATGCTGGGTGGACACATACAGACGTTGCCGCTCGGCGGACGCGCTGTATCGGTCAACGATCAAGTCGTTCTGCGTCACGATCTGTTCGGCATATCGGACAAATTCCGCGCCCTCGGCGGTGAGAAAGACACCGTTTTTAGAGCGCTCGAAAATTTTGATATTCATCTCCTGCTCCAGCATTTTGACACTGCCCGAAAGTGCCGACTGTGCCACAAAAAGCTGCTTGGCGGCCTCACTGAAGGAGCCTGCCTTGGCAATACCGAGAATGTATTTGCATTGTTGTATGGTCATGGGATCACCTCCAAAGATCTATGATCGAGTTGTACAGTATGATCACCACAATGGCGGGGATCATATTGATATTTTTGATTTTGTGCTTCGCCTCGCAAAGCAGATTGAAGCCGCTGAAAAAGAGAATGATATAACCGATGGAGCAAAGCTGACTCAGCATAGCATCGCTGATAAACGCGCCTAAAAGCCATGCCGTCACCGCAATAATGACCTGAAGTGCCGCCACAGGCAAGCAGGAAAGCGCCACTGCCCTGCCGTACACCGCCCCAAACATGAGCGCAAAGGGAAAGTCGATCATGCTTTTCAGATAGAGCTGGGAGCTGTCATTCTGCAAAGCCAGCAGAATGGGACCGCAGATCTGAAGACCGCCGATCCCGAAAAACAGCGACGCATCGACAAAAGCCCCCGTCTGTCCGCCGCCCGAAAACCCACTGAGCCGATCCTCCAACCGAAGCCGCTCCCCCACAATATACCCGACCAAAAGCGCGAATACCACCACAAAAATATGATCGCTCTTCAAATCGCCGCCCGTCACATCAAAAAGATTCTCGATCACGCCCACCGCGCTGATGATGACAACGCAAATGCCGAAGATCCCATTATTTTTCATGTTGACCTTGCTCTTCAGCAAGCTGCCGAGCAGCCCCCCGAAAACAATGGTGCAAGCATTGACCAAAATACCCATTTTCCCTTCCCTCCTCGGAATATGAGTCTATTGTAGCACAAATCGCCCCAAAAGTAAAATACGGAAAACCGATGGTCGGCGTTCACCAATGCCGATGCGTCCCCCCTTGACAACCTCACCATTTTGTGGTATAATAAAATTACAAAATTTAACAGGGGGCGCCTGCGGGCGCGGGGGAGGTCGCTTTTTGAAAAAAGCTCCGCAAAAACTTTTCTATTGCGCCCATCGGGTGTTTGAGCGAACATACTGCCCCCTCTTTGGGGGATTGCCATGTTCGCACCCATTGCAAAAGGGCGCAATAGAAAAGTTTTTTGCGGAGCTTTTTTCAAAAAGCGACCTCCCCCGCCCGCAGGCGAACTTGAGAAAGGTGGGTATTTTATGAAGAAAACATGGGCAATGGCAGTTCTCTTGCTTCTTTTGGCGGTTTTTGTGTCTTGCGGCACGAGTGAAACGCAAGAGACCGAGAGCACAGAGACAGAGAACGGGTATGAAGAGATCGTCGATCGGCTGTTTGAAAATGAGCTGTTGGCGGTCTGCACTAATGAACGGTGGGGGTATATCGACAGGACGGGAGAGTTCGTTATTCTTCCGCAATTTGAAGAGGCGGATTTCCGTTTCAACAAGAAGGGCACCGCTCTGGTCAAGCATAACGGCTTGTGGGGCTGGATCGACAAGGAGGGTCAATACACCTCCGAGGCACGCTATGAGAAAAAGCCCGGTTTCATCGAGGACATATGCTGTTATCTGTGCATGGAAGACGGCACGGCTCAATATGTCAACCACCTGGGTCTTCCCGTCATCGAAGGCACATACGACAGTGTTATCTACGATTTTGAGAAACAGGTTTTCACGGTGAAAAAAGATGACTTGTACGGTCTGATCGCAACCGACGGCACTATCCTGCTGGAAGCTGTCTACGAGGAAATCGCTTTTCCGCTCCGTGACAATGCGAATGTAATCAAAGTGAAGCAAAACGGGAAATTCGGTGTCTTGACACTGGACGGCTCTTGGAAATATGAGCCGCAATTTGATCACCTCAAGGAAGCATCCGTCCTCGGTCATCTGACTTTCGTCAATGAAACAACGGTCGGAGACAAGACCCAATATACCTGCGGCATAATCGACCCCAACGGCAAAATGCTGCTCTCGGGATTGGAAGGAACCAACGTCTCCCCCTTCCTCGGCAAATATTATCTCCTCTCAGCGCCGCACCCCGAGGGCTACGACTGCCCGTGGTACTACATCATCGATGAAAACGGCGACCGCGTGTTGGAAGAAGGCTTTGGCCACATTGAAAGTAGCGGCGAGCTTCTGTCGGTTTCGGTGGACGGAAAATACGGCTACATGAACAAAAGCTTGGAATATGTCGTTGAGCCGCAGTTTGAAGAGACCTCGACGTTCCGCAACGGATACGCCTGCGTCAAAGTGGGCGGAAAATGGGGCATGATCGACACGCAAGGCAACTATTTCCTTGAGCCGAAGTATGACGGCATCAAGGTGGATGACTCCGGCGCCTCCTCCTACCCCTATATCGCGCTCACCCTCGACAATCAGGTCAGCGTCATCGACCTGGAAGGAAACACCCTTCTTTCGCCAATTTCCGATGTCAAAGTGCTGGAAATCGGCGCGAACGGAATCTTGTCGGTTCGAATCGGTTCTCAATTCGGCATCTTAAACACCGACGGCAAAATGCTGACCGAGTTAGCCGATAAACCGCGCATCATCATGAGCATCATCTCGGAACGCGCCTGCGCCTTTACGAGCAAAGCCGGTAACGTCTTGAGCGACGGAAGCGGTAGAGTCCGCCTGTTCGAAGCCATCCAAACCAATCATGTAAGTCACACCGTCTGCGTAAAGCAAAACGGCAAATTCGGACTGCTGGATGACATGGGCGAAGAAATTTTACCCTGCGCCTACGATGAGATCAACTCCTCCTATTACGAAAACAGGTTCATCACCAAAAACGGAAGCACATACCGTATCTTCGACCTCGGCACCGGAGAATTTCTCCCCGGCGAATACGACTCTGCCCCCTTCACAAGCGAATCCCGGTTCATCCTCGCTCAAACCCAATCCCAATATACCCTCATCGACCAAGACAACACCGTCTTCACCTTCGCCCTTCGGGGCGATCGCCACGTCCTTCTGGACGAAAACGGCGAACTCCTCTACGACTTCCCCGGTCAAATATCCCCCGACGAGATTTATCAGATCTATGATTGATTGCGCCTGCGGGCGCGGGGGTCGCTTTTTTGAAAAAAAGCTCCGCAAAAAACTTTTGATCCGCCCCCCCTACTGAATTTAGAGCGAACACACTGCACCCTATGGGGTTTGCAATGTCCGCGCTAACATACAGCAGGGGGGCGGATCAAAAGTTTTTGCGGG
>JAZSPB010000172.1:0-4552 GCA_045537235.1 Eubacteriales bacterium | reverse complement strand
CCTATAATGAGATGATCCTGACCTTCGCCAACAACATGAATACCATCGAAGGCGGTATGCATGAGACGGGCTTCAAGTCGGGTATCACCAAGGTGCTCAATGCCTATGCGCACAAGATCGGCGCGCTTCGCGACAAGGACAAGAACCTTTCGGGTGAGGATGTGCGCGAGGGTATTTGTGCCATCGTCAGCGTCAAGCTGGAAAATGCGCAGTTTGAGAGCCAGACCAAGGCAAAGCTGGGTAACTCGGAGATCCGTACCCTTGTGGATAATGTGGTGACACAGAAATTGACCGAGTTTTTGGAAGAGAATCCGTCGGTCGGTAAGGTCATCATTGACAAGGCACTGGCGGCGTCTCGTGCCCGTGAGGCGGCGAGAAAGGCGCGCGAGGAGACTCGTCGCAAGGGTCTGTTTGAGGGTGGCACCACGCTGCCCGGTAAGCTGGCTGACTGCAATGAGCGCAATGTGGAGCTGACCGAGCTGTATCTGGTCGAGGGAGACTCCGCAGGCGGTTCGGCAAAATCGGGACGAAACTCTCGGTTCCAAGCCATTCTTCCTCTGCGCGGTAAGGTGCTTAACGTCGAAAAGACTCGCGCGGACAAGGTCTACGGCAATCTGTCGCTGATTCCCATCATCCAGGCGCTGGGTTGCGGTATCGGTGAGGATTTCAATATCGAAAAGCTGCGCTACGGTAAGATCATTATCATGGCGGATGCGGATGTGGACGGTTCTCATATCCGAATCCTGCTTCTGACCTTCTTCTTCCGTCATATGCGTAAGCTGATCGAGGAAGGACATATCTACCTCGCTCAGCCGCCCCTTTACCGTATCTATAAGCGCGGTGCCAAGCAGATCCTCTATGCGTATTCCGACGCGGAAAGAGACGAGTGCATCGCACAGCTCGGCGGTAACAACGTGGAAGCTGACCGTTACAAGGGTCTTGGTGAGATGAATGCCGAACAGCTTTGGGAAACTACCATGGATCCCGAAAAACGAACCATTCTTCGTGTGACCATGGAGGATGCCATGGCTTGCGATGCGACCTTCTCCCTTTTGATGGGCGATAAGGTCGAGCCGAGAAAGATCTTTATCGAAGAAAACGCAAAGTTTGCAGAAAATTTGGATATTTAAAAGGCGCCTGCGGGCGCGGGGGAGGTCGCTTTTTTGAAAAAAAGCTCCGCAAAAAACTTTTCTTCCGCGCCCCGAGGGTAGTTTGAGCGAACATACTGCGCCCAATTTAGTGACGCTATGTTCGCACAAACTGCAAAAAGGGCGCGGAAGAAAAGTTTTTGCGGAGCTTTTTTCAAAAAGCGACCTCCCCGCCCGCAGGCGACACTTATCAACAACCTGTGGAAAACCCGTGTGGAAAACTTGTGGACAGCTTTAAAATTATCTATGCGATCTGCGGTTTTTACGGATTTAGACAGGCTGTGAAAAACTTGAAAAATTATCCACAAAAATCAATATAAACGATTGAAAGGGGTTTGGGATCCTTTTCCCAGATAACAAGCAATGGCAAAAAAACAACAGCTCGAAAGTATCGAGTTTCCGGATCAAAAAATTGTTGATATCGAAATGGACAAAGAGGTGAAGAAGTCCTTCATCGAATATTCCATGTCGGTCATCATGTCCCGTGCTCTTCCCGATGTGCGCGACGGTATGAAGCCCGGTCAGCGCCGTATTATGTACGCTATGTGGGAGGACCATTTGACCGCCGACAAGCCTTTCCGCAAGTCGGCAACTACCGTCGGTAACGTGCTTGGTCGCTATCATCCTCACGGTGATGCGGCGGTTTACGGTACCATGGTTCGTATGGCGCAGCCCTTCTCCTATCGCTATACTCTGATCGACGGTCAGGGTAACTTCGGTTCGGTGGACGGCGACCCTGCGGCTGCTTACCGTTATACCGAGGCGCGTATGACCAAGATCGCCGCCGAGCTTATGAGCGATATCGAAAAGGACGCGGTCAAGATGACCAAGAACTTCGATAACCGTCTGGACGAGCCTACGGTGCTTCCTGCGCGATTCCCCAATCTGCTGGTCAACGGTGCTGTGGGTATTGCGGTCGGTATGGCGACCAACATTCCGCCCCACAACCTTGGGGAGGTCATTGATGCCACTCTTTACCGCATGGATCACCCCGATTGCACCTTGGACGATCTGATGGAGTACATCAAGGGCCCCGATTTTCCCACCTATGCCATGATCTACGGTACGGCGGGCATTCGCAAGGCTTATGAAACGGGTATGGGTCGCATCTGTGTCCGCGCTCGCGCTGAAGTCGATGAGGAAAAGCACCGTATCGTTATTACCGAGATCCCTTACATGGTCAATAAGAGCCTGCTGGTAGAGGCGATTGCGGATCTGCACAAGGAAAAGCGTGTGGAGGGTATCACCGACATTCGTGACGAGTCGGGTCGTGACGGTATGAAGATCGTTGTCGAGTTCCGTCGTGATGTCAATGGTGAGATCCTTTTGAATCAGCTTTACAAGTACACCCAGCTTCAGGATACCTGTTCGGTCAATATGCTGGCGCTGGTTAACAACGAGCCCAAGGTTCTGCCTTTGGCGCGCATTCTGGATCTGTATATCGCTCATCAGGAGGATGTCATTACCCGCCGCACCAAGTTCGACTTGGAAAAGGCGATCGCGCGTATGCATATTTACGAGGGCTACAAGATCGCGGTGGACAACATTGACGAGGTGGTAAACATCATCAAGTCGTCGGCTTCCATTCCCGATTCCAAGGCGAGATTGGCGGAGCGCTTCGGGTTGTCGGATGCGCAGACGCAGGCCATTGTGGAGATGACTCTCGGTCGTCTTACGGGTCTGGAGCGCGACAAGATCGAGGAGGAGCTGAACCGTTTGGTGGCTCTTGTGACCGATCTGCGTGACATTTTGGCCAATGATTACCGCATCAAGCAGATCATTCGCGAGGAGATGACGGTCATTCGTGACAAGTTCGGTGACAAGAGACGCACCGAGATCATCGAGTCGGCTGAAGACATTGATATTGAGGATCTGATCGAGCGTCACAACTGTGTGATCACGCTGTCTCATGTGGGTTACATCAAGCGTCAGCCTGCTGACACCTACTCGGCACAGCACCGTGGCGGCAAGGGTATCATCGGTGCCACGACCCGCGACGAGGACTACATTGAGCAGGTGGTTGCGGTGGACAGTCACTCCGATCTGATGATGTTCACCAATCGCGGACGTGTGCATACCCGCCGTGCGTACCTCATTCCCGAGTCGTCGCGTACCTCCAAGGGAACGGGTATTCTCAATGTGCTTGAGATGGAAAAGGACGAAAAGGTGACCGCGATGATCAGTGTGGCGGGCTATTCCGATGAGGAGTATCTGACCATGGTGACCAGACGGGGCGTAATCAAAAAGACGCTTTTGTCCGAGTTTGAGTATCAGCGCCGCGGCGGTAAGATCGCCATCAATCTTGACGAGGGCGATGAGCTGCTGTTTGTGATCAAGACCATGGGTGACAGCAATATTCTGTTGGCAACGCGCAACGGTATGGCGATCAAGTACAACGAGCAGAATGTGCGTGCTATGGGACGTACGGCGCGCGGTGTTCGCGGTATCACGCTTCGCGATGACGATGAGGTTGTGGGAGCGGTACTTGTTGACGAGACGCGCAAGCTGTTGACCATCACCGAAAACGGATTCGGTAAGCAGACTGATTTTGATGACTTCCGTGAAATGAAAAACCGAGGCGGTATGGGTGTGACCTGTCATAATGTCAATGACAAGACGGGTCGTCTTGCCGGTATTGCGGCTGTTTCCGAGGAGGATGATCTGATGCTGATCACCGACGGAGGAACCATTATTCGTGTGCCTTCGGTGGATGTGCCTACTTATTCCCGCACGGCGGGCGGCGTTATCGTTATGAGAGCGTCGGGTGAGCAGAAGGTGGTTAATTTTACTACGGTTGTTCGCAGTGAGGAGGAAGATGGCGACGAGAGTGTTGGTGCTGATGAGGTTGGCGCTGATGAGGTCGTCGCAGAGGCAACGGAAGAGTAAGGGTTGAAATAAAATAATATAAAAGCGAGGGTTTTGGAATCCTCGCTTTTTGTTTTTTGGGGGGCAGGGGGCTTACGTTCAAAAGCGGCACTGAATAAAGTTAGTGCTATACGTTTGTTTTTGTTTCTTTTTTGCTTCCCTAAAAAGTGGCACTAACTATAGTTAGTATTACATCAAAGCTTTTGTTCCTTCTTTGCTTGCCCAAAGAAGGAACCAAGAAAAGGCACGAAAGAGGGGGGCCGCTTCGCTGGATGCCCCCCTCTCCCGACTCACCCCTCTTGCTTTGGGCGGGATATAATAATAGACACGTCCTAAATAACTGCTCCGCGCGGATACAAATTATCACAGCGCAATTTAGAACGGGGTGCCCTGCCCCATTCGTAGCCTTGGGTGCGCGAGATTAACTTTTTTGAATAAACTGACGCTCGCCATATTGTTGGGCAAAAAATAAAACGAGTGGTTTCCTCGTTTCTTTGGGCTGTTTTGATTTTTTATATAACTTATTATTTTTTATTAGG
>JAZSPB010000105.1:0-24548 GCA_045537235.1 Eubacteriales bacterium | reverse complement strand
TGCTGATGTTTGCGCGAACATGGTGCACCCCATGGGATATCGCTATGTTCGCACAAACTACCATAAGGGCGCGGATCAAAAGTTTTTTGCGGAGCTTTTTTTCAAAAAAGCGACCTCCCCGCCCGCAGGCGCCTCGCTCCTCTCACTCCTCCCAACCTACCTCTCCGAGGATCTTTAGGGCTGTGTGAATGCCGTCGGCGGCGGAGGAAATGATGCCGCCGGCATAACCTGCGCCTTCTCCGGCGGGGTAGAGACCTTGGAAACCGAGGGCTTGGTGAGATTGATCACGCAGGATTCGGATGGGGGAGGTGGTTCGGGTCTCTACACCTGTCATGAGGGCGTCGGGGTGGAAGAAGCCCGGCATGAAGGTGTTAAAACGGGGGATGGCGGCGCGGAGAGAGTCGGTGATAAATGGGGGGAGGTAGTCTTCGGCGCGGGCGAAGACGGTGCCTCTTGGGTAGGTGGGCAAAACTTCTCCAAAGGATTTTGTAACATGATCTTCCATGAAATCGGATATTTTTTGGGATGGCGCGCGACTGTCTTTGGCAACATTATATGCGGCGCGTTCCAATTGTGTTTGCAGAGCAAGACCGCCCATTGGGGTGCCGCCAAAGTCGTTTGGCGTGACGGAAACCAAGAATGCGGCGTTGGAATTTTCACCGTCCCGACCTCGATTGCTCATGCCGTTGGTGACGATGCTGTTTTCTTCGGTGGTCGCCGCGACCACACTGCCGCCCGGACACATACAAAAGCTGTAAACACTCCGTCCGTTTTCCAGATGCTCCACAAGATGATAGCTTGCGGCGCCGAGGCTTTCGGGCGGATTTTTTCCGTAGCGTAAGGTGTCGATGAGACGGCGCGGATGCTCTATGCGAACACCGATTCCGAAGCCGCGCGCTTCCATGGGGATGCCTTTTGCATCAAGCAGGGCAAATACATCCCGTGCGCTGTGACCTGTGGCGAGAATGATGTGATCGGAGTAGAACTCCTCCTCGCCCGGAGGGCTTTGACAACGAACACCAATTGCCTTTTTGTTTTGGAATATAATGTCTTTGACGAGGGTTTTGAACTTTGTTTCACCGCCGAGCTGATGGATTTTATTGCGCAGCCCGATAATGACCTCTCGAAGCCGATCGGTGCCAATATGGGCTGCGGTGTCGTACAAGATATCTTCGGGTGCTCCCGCTTTTACGAACTCGGAAAGCACTTTATATTTGATTCCGTCCAGTCCGCCGCATTTGAGCTTGCCGTCCGAAAAGGTTCCTGCGCCGCCTTCACCGAATTGCACATTGCTTTCGGGGTCGAGAGCTCCACCCTCAAAAAAACGGGATACGGCACGAACGCGGTCTTCCACAGGCTCGCCGCGTTCCAACAAGATGGGGCGAGCGCCTGCTTCCGCAAGGATCAACGCCGCAAAAAGCCCGCAGGGACCACTCCCCACGACAATGGGGCGGGAGGCAAAGGCTTTTTTGGGAATGCTCACGGATAGCGACGGCGCGGGGAAAACATTGGGACGCTTTTTGCAAAATCGAATCTCAAGATTGGCGGGCAGTGTCAAGCCGACCGACAACTTGTAATGGATATTGTTGCGGTCATCGGCAACAATGGTGCGACGGAGGAGCCGCAGGTCGGTTTTGGCTTCAAGCGCAATGCCAAGACTGTCTTGGATCGCTTTTTTTATGTCTTCTTTGCCGTATTCCAGAGGGACACGGATATCAACTCGGATCATGTCGGCTCCTTTCTTTGGAATTTCAAACCATGGAAATAAATGCTTTTTATCAAACAGATTCGATCAGAGTGTTAATGAGGGAGGGGAGGTCAAGCCCGTGCTTGGCGGCAAGCATGGGGTACATACTGATGTTGGTGAAGCCGGGCAGTGTGTTGATCTCGTTGAAGATCAGCTCACCCGTATCACGGTTAAGGAAGAAGTCCACACGGGACAGAGAACGGCAATCAAGCACGCGGAAAATGGCTTTGGCGGATTCTCGGATGCGTTCCTCCAGCTCTGCGGGAATGTCGGGATGTGTCTCGGTGATCGAGGCGGCGTTGTTGTATTTGGAATCGAAATCGTAAAACTCGTCGGCGGAAATGACCTCGCCGACCTCTGCCACCAGCGTTTTTCCGTCGTCGATGACCGCACATTCCAGCTCGCGGGCATTGATGAATTCTTCTACCAAAACATGAGAGTCGTGCTCCAGCGCCAGTAAGATGCCTTGGCGCAGCGTCATCTCATCGACGGCCTTGGTGATACCAATGGACGAGCCGGAGGCACAAGGCTTAACAAACATGGGGTACCCCAGCTTGTTTACGCATTCGCTCACAATGCCGTCAAGGTCATCTGCGTTGTAGCGATCGATGGCGACGTAGCGCGCTTGACGGATGCCGATGCTGTCCACCAGACGCTTGGTTATGGATTTGTCCATGGCATTGGCGGAGGCGGATACGCCGCAACCCACATAGGGGATGTCCAGCATTTCGAACAGTCCTTGTATGGTTCCGTCTTCGCCGCATTTTCCATGAAGAACCGGAAAGAAAATATCCGTCTCTACTTGATTGCTAACATCATTTTCCATGACAAAAAGCCCCTTTCTCTCGCCGCCGAGGGAGAGAAAAACGGGAACGCTTTCGGGCGAGGAGACCCATTCGTCCGTGGGGATGAGCGAGGGATCACCGCTGTAGAGACGCCATTCGCCGTCCTTGGTGATGCCGATAAGCGAGAGGTCATATTTTTGACGGTCGATGTTGTCGATGATGGTTTTGGCCGACTTGCAGGATATAATGTGCTCGGAGGACTTTCCGCCGAAGAAAAGGGTGATCTTTTTTTTCATGGTCGCGTGTTTCCTTCGTTGAATTTCACCGTCGGGTGCTTCTCCCAGTATATGCGGGAGCGACGGTGGGGGATATATATACATCTATTATAGCACTCTGCCGTGAGTTCGTCAATCGGTTGGCGGAGAATTTGTGTGTGATTTTTGACGAAGAGGCGGCGGGGGAGGGGAAGCTTCGAACTTGGCATCGTATCCTTCGCAAAAAGATATGCTTTTCTCGTTTTTTGTGATTATCCACAAGGAGATTTGTGAAAATAGCCAAAAACAGGTTAGATTTTGGTGAAAATGAGACAAAACAATGCTTTTTGGGGGCAAAGGCGCGTTTGCTCAAAAAATGGGCAATGTGACGGTTTTGTAGGATCAAAACGGGGGGCGGTTTTGAACGGAAAAGCAAAAAAGCCGAATTGTTCGAACGATTGTGCAAAAAAGCCCTTGAAGACCTGCTAAAACAAGAAAATGGCACATTTTTGGTGGCATAAAAGTGTTTGTGCAAGATGCCGAAAAGAGGAGGGGACGGTTGACTTTTGGATGATTGCCTTATATAATTAAACTGTAGTATTTTGTTCGCCGGGTATTTTGCCCGTGCGTGATTCACAAATCAAAGAGAAGGAGAAATTTAAGCTATGAAGCGGTCAAACAAGATTCTCTCGATCGTATTGGCGTTTTTGATGGTGGCTCCTGTTTTTGCATTGGTCGTGCCTCTGGAGATCAATGCGGTGGGGGCTGCGCATCAGACCTTTTCCAATATGATCGATTTTGAGGATGCAACCGAAGGAACGCTGTCCGAGGAGTATGTGCAAGAAAAGCTTGCGCGCGGTTTTTCGGCAACGTCGAGTGCCACGTCCTCCGGTGTGCAGGGCGCGGATCTTCGCAAACTGAACTATTGGACGGTTGCGGATGAGCAGAAATATGTCCAGACGGCGGGTGCCGATACGGAAAGTACGGACGACGATACATACGGCTATGTTTCTGCGGGAAACGGCAACAAGGTCATTCGCCAGACCACGGCGGGACAGTTCCCGTTGTTTACCATCTGGGATCAGACGGGCATTCTTTTCGATCAGCCCTTTGAGTATTCTTTTGATATCTTTGCTCGTTCCAAGCAAGTGAATTCCGGTGCTGAGACGGGTGCCAGCACGGGTCTGATCCATTTTTGCTACGGCGATAAGTTTACGTCCGGTCAGCGAATGAACCTTGTGGGAATGACCAACGGCTCCACGAACACCCCCATTACCAAGGGTGACGGCAGCTTCGGTACGACACTGGGGCATATGGTGATCAACCAATGGACGTCGGTTCGTGTTCGCGTGTATCCCGCGACGGGTCGCGTGATGGTTTGGGTGAACGGTGAGCAGGTTAATGACAGCGTATTGTCCGGTCTTACGTCGCTGTACAATGCGGCGGATCACACCAACGCGGCGATCGCGATCGGTTGGAACTACGGTCAGACCTTTGACTTTGACCTTGACAACATCTCCCTGTGCTCGGTAGCTGACGAGACGGCGATCAACGAGCATATCGACTTTACCGATTCGCGCATCACTACGACGGTGGAGACGCAGGATCTGATAGAGTATTTGTCGACAAACAGCAACAGTGCTATGAAGCCCGTCAATACGGTCAGCCAAAGCAACTATTCGCTGCTGGAGGACGAGACGGACGGCTGGGTCTTGCATCAAAACACCCCCGGAGATTCTTCGTCGGACGAGCGCGGCATTATCATCAAGGATGCGACCAAGCTCGGAGCTGACGATACGGTGACCATTCAGTTTGACTTCAAAAAGAACAGCAACGAGCTTGCCAACGCTTACAACGCGATCCGCTTTTATGACGGTGCCAATGGCTCCTCCAAAGTGGCACCGCTTTCCTTCCGTGCCGGTAATTATATTACCACCGGTGCCAACGGCTATGCGGCTCTGCGTAAGACCGACGCGGGTTATGTACAGGCTGTGATGGCAAAGGATACATGGTATTCCTTTAAGGCTGTCGTGGATCTTGCCAACGCAACCTTCCAAGTGTATATGAATGAAGGTCGCGTTACCGATGCCAATGGCGATCTTGTTTGGGAGCCTCTGTACTATTTCTCGAAAACCGGCACCTTGAGTGCAACCAAGAACGGAACGACCTCGAGCATTTCGGTAAAGCCCATGCTTGGCGGCACATCGATCCCCGGCTATGTGTTCGATGCCGATGCGGCGGCCGACTATGTAACGAGTACGGCCAGCTTCTCGTCTTACAGTGCTATTGCGCCCACTGCGGCTCCTACCATTTATTTTATGTACGGTACGAGCAATGCTTGGCAGAAGTGCGAAAACGATGCTTATATGGATAATCTGTCCATTAAAACGGCAGACGGCAACCTTGATGTGTCGATGAATTTTGAGCCCAAGGTCACCACCTATCCCGCCAACACCGATTGGTGGATCAACGATTCCTTCGTCAACGCAAATGCCAAGAAGGGCGGTGCCAAGCTGTCTGACTGGCAGGTGGTGGATGCCCCCGCTGACATCGGAACCTACGGCAAGGTCATCAAGCCCACGGGAACTCTCGGTTCCTTCTGCTTTAACGACACTGAAAACCTTCTTCCTTCATATGTGTTTGATATCTCCTTCGATCTTTATATGGATAAACAGCCTTCCAGCAATATTCATCTTTTGAAGCTGTGGGCACCTTATACGGCTACCGACGCCGGTGCCGATGCAACGCTCAGTACAATGGTGCTTAACAATGAGCAGTTGATGATATTTGATACCAATTATACAACCGACGACTCAAGAAAATCGGCGGATACCAAGACCTTCCTTGACACAAATACATGGTACAACCTTCGCGTGCGGTTTGACCTTTTGGAAGGCTATTACATGGTCTACATAAACGGTAGACACATTCACACACAGAATATTCTTGAGGCCTATCCTTCGATGGATATCAACAGCTTGAAGGATATCCACTTTGCGATCCACAACCACTGGGGCAGCTCGGTCAAGGGCTACCACTACCTCGACAATATCAGGGTAGAGACGGTGGACGAGGCCAAGAGAGCCGCCCTCGAGTTTGTCGACTATCAAGTCTTTGCCGCCGATTTTGAGGACAGCGCATGGCTGACCTCCGCGAAGGCGGGCGAGATCCCGTATCTCGGAATCAATTATACGCAAGCCTCCATCGTTGACAACGCAGGTGTGGCGGGTAATCAGGCTCTTTGCCTTACCGGTACAACGGGCGGTGCCATGACGGTCGATCTGCTCGGCATGGGCGGTTATGACGAGAACTTTACGGCGGAGATCTCGGTCTCCTACGGCAACATCCACGGCTCGGCTTTGGATGTGGCGGTTCTTTCCGACAAGAGCCTTGAGGAGGAAAAAGTCCTTGTTTCGGTGATGGGTACCAACAGCAATGCGGAACTGACCGGTGCGCTGTTCTTTAACCATAACGGTAACCGCTATTATTTGTGCGATTATACAGGAAAGATGTACCGCGCAGGTAACGGAAATGTGGAGGATTCCTCCTTCACTGACATTGCGGTCATCGTGGATGCAACTTCCGATTCCTATGCGATCTATGTCAACCAAAAGCCCGCTTACTATAAGCTCTACGGAGCAGCAGGTGAGGCGACCCGTGCCAATGCCGTTCCTTTGGGACTTTCGGAAGGAAAGACCGAGCTTGTCGATCCGATCCTGTCCTTGGCGGTCTGCTCGGGGGATACCTCCACAGTCAATAAGCTGCTGGTGGACGATGTTTGTGTGTCCAGCGTTAAGAACGGAGTGACTCCCGTTTTGGTCGGTTATCAGGAAAATATGGTGACCGGAACCTCCATTCGTTTCTTGGCTACCGTGGATATGCTCTACTATGACAATATGGGCTTCATCGTCGAGGCGAACGGTGTGACCAAGAAGACCGAGACCAACTCGGTATTTACCTCGATCGTTGCCGACGGAAGCGAGGTCGTGGCCAAGGAGCTGGGCGGTCGCTACATTACGGCTCTGGTGATCACCGACATCACCGAGCCCTCGGTGGAATTTAAAGTGACCCCGTACGTTACCTACTTCGGTCAGGAGATTCGGGGCGAGACGCAGACCATTCAGTTCAACGCTGAATAATCGAAAGGTATAGGAGAAGCTTATGAAAAGAATAAAAATGATGAGTCGCGCTTTGGCTCTTATCATGGTGCTGGTTCTGTGCCTTGCGGGGTGCGGAACGGCGCGGGAGACCGAGACGCGCGAGAACAATGATGTGATCGACGGCGATGAGTTTTCGGATGTGGCGCTCACAGCGGTCAAAGCATGGACGGTCGGAGAAAAGGTGACGGTTGGCGGCTATAGCTGGACGGCCATCGCCATCGAGAAGGACAGCACACTTCTGCTGTGCGATTCCTCGGTCAAGACCGACGTGTTCAACGATACCTACGAGGATGCCGTTTGGGCGGATTGCTCGCTTCGTGTGTGGCTCAACGGCGCATTTCTGGATACCCTTAAGGCAGACAGCGGTTTTAACAGTGAGCTGTTGATCACCCGGACGGTGATAACGGGTGAGAATATCACCTCGGGTACGGGTGAATGCACCTCTGAGGATACAGTCTTCTTGCTTTCCGTTGACGATGTGAAGGCATACGGCGGTGCGATCTCCAAGATCTCCTCCGATTGCTGGCTGCGTACCACGGGTGAGGAAAAGACCCACGCGGCAGTGCTCAAGGCTGACGGAAGTCTCCATGTAACGGGCTATCGCTCCGATTTCCCCGTAGCCGGTGTCAGACCTTGCATCCGCGTGAGTGCGTCCAATACCGTCACCACCAATGTCAAGCCCCTTTCGGGTGCGCAGGAGGGCGGTTTGGTCTCCTTCGGTACTTACGGCGGTGAGGAGCTGGTTTGGAATGTTTTGACGGTCAAGAACGGCAAGGCACTGATCATGACCGACAGTGTGATCGATGCGGTGCAGTTCAATGCAACCAACGGTGTCGCTTATGCCGATTCGGCATTGGCAACATGGCTCAACAGTACCTTTAAGAACGCGGCCTTCAGCACCGATGAGCAGGCCAAGATCGATACCGAGACGGCTGTGGTCACGGTGGCCAATCCCGAGTACGGAACGGCCGGCGGCGGCAACAGCGCGGGCATTTTCGTGCTCAGCGTGCAGGAGTTCAGAACCTATTGCATCACGGACAGCGTAAAGCTAGCCGAGGCCACGGATCATGCCGTGGAAAACGGAGCGGATGTCGATCCTTATCACGGAACGGCAGGCTACTGGCTGCGCACTCTCGGTAAAACCACCGACCGTGCCGCCTATGTTATGTATTACGGCGAGGTCGAGTATGACGGCGCACAGCAGTTGACCACCTATATCGGTGTCAGACCCGCCATGTGGGTCACGATTGGTTAAAAGGAGGAGAATGAACATGAAAAAATTGAGATTTTTGAGCCTTGTTTTGGCTGTCCTTCTCCTTGTGTCTGCCCTTCCTTTGGTTACGTTTGCAATCGATGAGAACGGCAATGTTGATATCAATGACTGGTCGTCGACGGTGAAGGATTCCCGCTTGAATGCCTATTTGGATAACTCCCAATATTATGTGGAAAGCTCCTTTGATCCCGCGACGTATACCGCCAGCAAGCAACTTATTTGGCACGCCTCTTCGGCTGCCCATCACGGCATCGGCTACACAACCAAAAATGCCGCGGCTACCGCTGAGCTTTTCAGTCAGCCCTTTGAGATGAGTGTTACCTTCTACCGCGACGGAAGCAACCCCGGTCCCATTAGCAGTGCCAACTTGCTCCGTCTGGAGGCGGGCAGTGCCAAGGTCAAGGTCATGCTGGGCTACAGCACCTTGCGCTTCAATGACAGCACGGCGCTCTACAGTTCGGCAACCGCCACCTCCAATGTGCAGGTCAGCAAATTCGAGTGGCATACCCTCAAGCTTTGGATCGACCCCACAAAGGCAACCAATAATGTGAAGGTGTTTTTGGACGGTGCCCAGCTCTTTATCGGCTCCGATCATGCCTCGACTGCCAGCTTGGACCTGACGGGCGTGAGCAGCATTGCCTATTTGACCATGATGCACAGCTATGCGGAGACCAATACCATCAATGTCATCCGCGTCAATCAATTTTCTATCAAGTCCGAGGATGTGACCGCAGAGGGGGCATATAATGTGTCCATGGATCTGTCTTCGATCTCATCCAGTGTGGCATTCGAAGATTACGGCACCGATTACCGTCTGTTCGACGGTGATGACGCGGCGCTGGCACCCTATGCCAAGGGCATTTGGTCGATGGAGGATTGGAAGCTGACCAACAGCCAGTACGGAAGTGCTTCTTATCTGATCTATCAGGATAAGATCCCCGTTAAGCTGACCATGCTTTCTATGAGCGACGACACCGATGCCGAAACACCTACGGCACTGTATGTGATCAACACCACCGACCCCGATATCGAGGAGTTGAGCAACGAAAAGAACACCGAGCTGATCATGGAGCTTCTCAAGATGGGCTTCATCGTGGTGGTTGCCGACTTCATGGACAATCCCGCCGCACAGGACGAGGATTTCAACTGGTGTATCCAGTCCATCCGTATCGCTCTTTCCAATACCAACTATCTGTTCCTCGAGCACCATACCGCGGACATTTACTGTGTCCCCGAGGGCTATCTCGTAGCGCGTAACCTGATGTACTTCAACTTTGAGGACAATGCGCGCAAGGGAACCGAGGAATACATCGTGAATGTATTCAACGGCACAGCCTCCGGCGGCGGATTCCGTACGAGCAAGCTCGACTCCATTCCCGTGGACGAGACGACGGCGGACGGACACGTTATGGCCTCCGATTTTGAGACCTGCTTGAATAAGGACGGAAACCCCATCGATCTCCGATTGAATCTGGATATCATCTATCCCGCGACGCGCAAGGATGCGTCGGTGGTTATGATCTCTTCTTCCGCAGAGGAAAAGATGTCGGTCACGACCACCAACAAGGAAAGACCCCTTGACCTCGGTTTTGTGATGAACGGATGTGCTGTGGCGGTCTATGAGCACGTTTATACCCCCATGGCGCGTACCGACCATTACGGCTACTTCGGCGGCGCGTTCAGTATGAACGGATTCTTGGGAAGTGAGGCACAGTCGGCGGCGGTGCGTTGTGTGCGCTATTTTGCCGACACCTACGGCTACTCCAAGGACAACTATGCGGCCATGGGTCACTCCAAGGGCTCGCTTTCCGAGTATCTGTCCAATCCCCATCCCGAAAAGATCGAGAATCCCAGCAGCTTCAGCAGCTATGGCTACTATGGCGACGATCACTACGGTGAACAGCCCTTCCTGTGCGATGCCGAGGGCAATTACTTGGCTTCCAATGTGGATGTGGTCTATTCGTCCATGGGCCCCGGTATCAACAACTATCACGACCGCGTTCTGACCGAGGGAAGCTCTCCCATGATCTTGGCGTGCGGTCTGTGGGATGACGTGGTTTCGGATAGCTGGTCTTGGTGGACGGCCAAGGGTCTGCTCACCGATCACGAAGAGGCAGGTATCCCCTATGTGGCTATGACCGAGCTGGATATCGCGCATGACTATCCTTACTTGGTTGACCCCTACTATAACTACGATCGCTATGTGGCATTTGTGGATATGATGATGTATTACATCACCGACGGCTACGAAAACCGCCTTCTGTATTCGTCTGTTGTGGACAGCCGTGTTGTTGACCGCATCTTTGATGCCGACGGCGATGGTGTGGCCGATGCTACCATCGATATGACCGCTCCCGTTATGTCTACCACGATCGGCGGAACGGCATTGGATGACAGTATCCTCGATGTGGTAACGGGCGCGATCGACTGTAAGGTTATGGGAACGGTTACCGTGACCAACCGCAGCATTAAGGACTCTGCCGGATCGGCAACCTTGACGCGCGGAACCGATCTGTACGTTCAGTTCTTGGCTCCCGTAACCGAGGATTCGGTAGAGTCGCATATGTACCTCTTGGATTCCGAGGGCAACCGCGTAGACGGTAAGCTTGTCGGTACTTCGGGCGGTACCAAGTGGGAGTTTGTTCCTGCCGCAGCTTTGACCAACGGCACTTCTTATACACTGGTCGTTGAGGCCGGTATCGTCGATATCAAGTACGGCAATGCCATCACTGACAGCGCGCAGTATCGCTTTACTTGGGGCGAATAAGCCGATAACCGATCAAAAAATTTTTGCCCCATCCTAATAAAAACAGAGCGAACACAGTGACACCCCAAGGGTGCATTCTGTTCGCTCTGACTTTATTTAAGGGGGAGGGACAAAAGTTTTTGTGCACATTCAAAGAGCGGCTTGCTTTTCTTAAAAAAGCGTTCTTCCGTCCGATATCTGCATCCGCTCCCGATATTTTCCCGGAGAAATCCCGAATTTTTTGTTGAAGGCGCGGACAAAGTGTGACAGGTTGCGATAGCCCGACAAAAAGCAGGCTTCGGAGACATTGGCTTCATCCGTCAAAAGAAGAGATGCCGCATAGCGCAAGCGTTTGTCGCCCAAATAATCGCGGAAGGTCATGCCGACCGTCTCGGAAAAGACGGTCGATAAATGCTGTGGCGAGACCGACAGGCGCGCGGCAACGTCGGAAAGGGTCAGCTCGGAGGTGAACTCAAAGCTGACGATGTGAACGGCATCACGGGCAAGACGCAGGGCAGGGAGAGGCTTAGGGGAAGCAAGAGACTGTCCCGTCCGCTCTGCGGTCATGACAGCGGCGCAGATGAGGGCGGAAAGATAAGCGGTGTCCCGCGGTTGCGCGCAAGCGTGCTTGAAGAGCGGCTCCAAAAGGGTCAAGGCGTCGGGTGAGGTGACGATCAGCGGGCAAGTCGGAATGCGGCTTGCCGTCAGTTGTTCTTCGGTGAAGCAAAGCTTGTAGTAGGTTGATCCGCTTGACGTGGGGTGGGTGCTGTGAAAATCCGACGGTGTGATCAGGAGCACCGTGGGACAAGAGATCCGCACCGATTGTCCGTTGACGGTAATATGCCCGTCAAAGGGGGCATAGAAAAGCATCTCAAAATAGGTATGACAGTGGGTATGGAAGGGAATGACGGTACCGACTTGGGCAGACAGCTTGTCTTGCCCTAATTTGTCTACTCCCAATATCGGGAGGTGGTTTTTCATGGGAAGTCTCCTTTTCGACTAAGAAAAATCAATAAAATCGGGTGAATTTTCTATAATCATAGCATAAATAAGAAAAAAAGTCAATGGTATTTATATAGGATCTGTGGGTGGCGGAAAGGAGTTCTTCCACCTTCAAATAAAGACAGAGCGAACGCAGCCCCCGAAGGAGGCAGTAGATTCGCTCTGTCTTTGTTGAATCTGTAGAACAAAAATTTTTACGAAGCACAGATATTCAGTAAATGTAGGCGCATTAAAAATTATTCCCCGTAATGCTCCTTGAGCATATTTTTCATGACCTTAATGCCAAAGGTCATCATGTCTTGTCTTAACGGAGCGCCGAAGGTTCCCAACGCAAGCTCAAGATTATAAGGGCCGGTGTAGCCGACCTCGTCCAGTGCGTTCAGTACGTCCTTCCAATCAATGGTTCCCGTGTGGGGAATGCAGTGCTGGTCGGTCATGCCGTTGTTGTCATGTAGGTGAAGGATGCCGAGACGGGGACCGAGACGGCGGATGAAATCACCGGGGGTGGGGTTGTTGTTGAAGCGCATGGCCTTATTGGTATGACCCACGTCCATGCAAGTGGTGAAATATTTGGCATTGTCACCTACTGCCGCAATGCGGTCATAGCTGGGGATGAATTCGTGGCAGTTGCCGAAGAAGTCGCAGACCTTGCCTTCCAGTGCATCTCCGAAGGTCTCGGTGGCAACCTTTACATCATACTGCTTGGCGAATACCAGAATTTTATTGAACATATCGAAGTTGAGGTCGCGCACCCATTCCGGATCGGCATCTGCTCCCACGCGTCCCGTAGCCACGCCGTGCATGACACAGACGGGTGCTCCCAGTGCTTTTGCTACGATCAGGTCGCGACGGGCGTTTTCCAAGATGTTGGCATCTTCCTCGGGATCGCCGCGGAAGCCCTTGATGCGACCATGGGTCTGAAACACTTCCAGTCCCAAGGACTCGGCCTTTTTGCGGAATTGGACAACGCGTTCAAAAAGCTCGTCGTCGGGAAGGGCATAGAGAAAATCGGTTCTCTTGTAGTCCCAGCGGCTGCCGGAGGTGTCGAAATCTACACCATCTGCGCCGGCGATGGCTGCCATTTCCAATGCTTTTTCTTCACCGAGGCGAAATTGAAGTCCTCCGATGGAAATTCCTATTTTTCGTTGCATAATTTTTGCCTCCGAATTTTTTATTTCTGGGTTTATTATACAACGGTTTTGGGGGAGATGTCAATGGGGTGGGGAGATTTTGTGCTAAATAAGGTTTGTGGAGGGGCTTTGATTTGAAGGGAGGCACTAATTGAAGTTTGCGTGATGCGAAAGGTTTTGTCCTTTTTTGCTTCCCTAAAAAGCGACACTAACCGGAGTTAGTGCGGAAATAAAGGTTTGTTTCTTCTTTGTTTGTGCGCTAAATTAAATTTAGCGATACATCGAAGTTTTTGTTCCTTCTTTGCATACCCAAGAGAAAGAGGAGTTGCTTCGCACCTCCCCGAAGAAACGGCACGAAAGAGGGTGGTCGCTACACCGGATGCTCCCCTCTCTCGACACACCCCTCTTGCTCTGTGCGGAAAAAAACAGACACGTTCTTTTGTAACTGCTCCGCGCGGATACAATTCATCACAGCGCAATTTAGGACATGGTGCTGTGCCCCGTTCGTAGCCATGGGTGCGCGAGATTAACTTTTTTTGAATAAACTGACGCTCGCCATATTGATGGGTAAAAAAATGAAACGAGTGGTTTTCTCGTTTCTTTCGGCTTATTTGAATTATAATAAGACTTTTTATTTTTCAATAGGTTGTTACCTATAGAATGATGCCTTGAATTCATAAAAAATCTACACGTCTAAAGAAAAAACATATTTTGAAAACGCGCAAGCGCCCCAAGGATGCCGAAAGCAACGAATTAGATGTAAACGAAGGTATGGCACTTGCTTAAATTTTTGCGCAAAACGTGACCCAATAGGTAACCCAAGCTCTCAAGGATGCCGAAAGCAACGAACCAGATGCAAGCGAAGATATGGCACTTGCCCAAATCTTTCGCACAAAACGTGCCCCAACGGGTAACCCAATCTCCCAAGGATGCCAAAAGCAACGAATCAGATGCAAGCGAAGGAATGGCACTTGCCCAAATCTTTCGCGCGAAGGCGCGACCCAACGACTAAAACATGGCACCTCTAACCACGATGCGTGGCAGAGACAATCCCGTTGCGAAGCAGTCAGCTCGGGCGGGGAATCGTCAAATCTCGCCGTTGAGAGAGGGAGAGTCGCGAGAGGGGGAGAGTCAGCGGCCGCGGGAGCGGACGCCTTCCCCTCTTGCGTGCCGTTTCTTCGGTTCCTTCTTTGGGCAAGCAAAGAAGGAACAAAACATTCGCACAGCACTAACATCAGTTAGTGCCACCATTCTTTGGTCAAGCAAAGAAGCAAAAAACTCACGCATGGCACCACCTTCAGTTAGTGCAGAATCTTCCCCCCCCCCCCAGCCCCCCAAAAAAATAACAAAAAGGAGATTCCCCATGTCCCTCAAAAAAAACCAAAAAACCGCAATTGCCCTCATCGGTCTCGCAGTAGGCCTAACCCTCATGCTCATAAGTAACCTTTCCCCCCCCACCGACTCCACCGACGACCCAACCTCCCTTTCCGCAGAAACCTACCGTGCCCAAGTAGAAGAACGCGTAAAGACCCTCTGCTCCGCCGTCAAAGGCACCGGCGAAGTCAGTGTTTTCGTCACCGTCTCCGGCGGCTATGAAAACATCTACTCGGTAGATAATAAAGGCGAGTGCGTCACCGTAGGAAGCGGAAGCTCCGAACGTGCCGTAGTGGAGTCGGTGCGCTCCCCCGAGATCGTAGGCGTGGGGATCGTCTGCACAGGTGCCAAAGACCCCGCACTTTGCCAAGTGCTTGTAGAACTGGTGTCCTCGGCACTCGGCATAGGCACCAACCGAATCGTGGTGGCAGAAGGAAACTGAAGAAAATTGTATCGATCGGTATATTTCTCACATTCTGAAAATATATATTCAATGACAACCCATTTAGGAGGAAAGAAAGATGGTAATTGAAAGAGACAACGACACCAATAAGAAAATGACACCGAAGAAGTTTTTTGAAAAGATCGGCAAACGTAACATCGTCATTGCAGCAGCCGTGTTGCTGATCGGCGTGGCCGTGTGGACCAACTGGCTGTTCTTCTCGGATAGCGGAGACGGCTATGACGGATACGATGATGTAAACGGCGGGGTAGCCGATGTCGGCGGTGCCGAGACCGATGCTTCGGGCGATTCCTACTTTGCTACCATGCAGGTCAGCCGTAAGCGCGCCCGTGACGAGGCTCTTGAGGTCTTGCAGTCGGTGGTGGACAGCGCCGATGCCGATGAGGCCGTAAAGGCACAAGCCCTGACCGACATCAACCGCCTGGCACTGGAGATGTCTGCCGAGTCCAACATCGAAACCTTGGTCATGGCCAAGGGCTTTGAGGATTGCGTGGCGGTCATCAATGGCGATACAGCCACCATCGTGGTCAAAGCCAAAGGTGAGTCTCTGCTTGCCAACGAGATCGCGCAGATCAACGAGATCGTCTACGAGCAAGCCCAAATTCGTCCCGTCAATATCAAGATCACCGAGAGATGATAAAAAAGAGCACTTATGATAGCAAAAGCGCTGTCATAAGTGCTCTTTTTATTTGCTTTCGGGAAGGATCTCGCCGTGCTTTTCCTCATATTTTTCGATGGCATCCCGAATCAGGATGAGAATTTGACTGTTTGCACTTCTTCCCTCGTAGTCGGCAACGACGTGCAATTTGTTGAGCATTTTTTCGTCAATTCGTATGGATAAACTTTTAACAGCCATAAAATAACCTCATTATTTCTTTAATATGTGTTTATTTTATGCCTGTTTTGTGGTATTATGTTACATATAGATGCAAAACGAATCCAAAATATGTTTATCGGAGAAGAAATGAAAGTTGCTGTAATTGGTTCAAGAGGTTTGAGCGTGGAGCGGTTGGAAGACTATTTGCCCGAAGGTGTAACAGAGTTGGTGTCCGGCGGCGCCAAAGGGATCGATACCTGCGTGAGGATCTACGCGGAGGCGAGAGGGGTTCGCCTGACCGAGTTCCTTCCGCAATATCACCGCTATGGAAAAGCCGCGCCCATCCTGCGCAATCGGCAGATCGTACGGTATGCCGACTGTGTGATCGCTTTTTGGGATGGAAGCTCGCGAGGAACACAAAATGTGATTCGACTCTGTGAATCAGCGGGCAAGCAGGTGACGGTGTATCGATTATAAAAAGCACTTACAACAGCAAAAGTCGCAGTAAGTGCTTGATTTCGAGTCGGGAAGCGCCGATCAATGTTTTTCAATAAACTCGCAGATGATCTTGCCAAAGACACTTTCGCCGTTTTCGTCCATGGCGACGTCATGCTTGCAGTGACCGCCGTGCATGAGCTTGCATTCGTATTTGCTTTCGTCATAGCCGAAATGACGGAGGGTGGAAATCACCAGTTGTGTTTGCTCGTAACGGTTTTTCATGTCGTTGTCCGACACCAAAAACAGCATGGGAGCATAGTCTGCCTCTATGCCGATGTGCCACAGGGGCGCCGATTCATCGACGATCACGCGCCGCGAGTCGATGCCGCGTTCGGCAAGTACGTTGAAGTGCGCCGTAGGTTGTCCCGCATCGTGAACAAAGCCTGCCAGCTCTTCGGGGCATATTTTGTGAAGCTGAAGATATTTTTTGCAGAAGCAAAGCATCATGGACAGATAGCCGCCCGCCGAGCTTCCGCCGACAAAGACCTTGCCGTTGGCACCGTGTTCGGGCATATGCTTGACCGCCCAAGCCACGGCCGCGGCCGCATCGTAGATGAAGTCGGGATAGTGGGCGTGAGGATACAAACGGTATTCTGCGCTTACCAAAGCTACTCCGTGAGAGGTGAGCCAGTCGGCTAAAACCATTGCGGTTTTTCCGCTCTTGCTTCCGTTGCGGATGCCGCCGCCGTGGAAATAGACAAAGGTGGGGAAGGATTCACAGTCCTCGGGCAGATAGATGTCCAGCGACTGCGCGGCGCGCATTTCCGGGGTGTAAAAAATGTCCTTGATTACCTTCATGATCACTTACCCTCCGCTTTTTTGTCGAGTCGGTAGTTGCGGTAGTACAGACAGAGGTCACAGCCGACCATGATGAGATTGAGGATGTAGAAGAACAGTACATACCATTTGAAGCTTTCGGCGGTCAGCTTGGAGGCGATGCCCGCAATGTAGCCGAAGAAGATCAGGCAAAGAAAGGCGAGGCTTTTGCCTTTGGTGGTGCGTGCGCGCCAAGATTTGAGGACGTTGAGCGGCCATGAGGCACCGAAGCTTACGATCATGATGATTTCTAAGATTTCTGACATGGGAGTCTCCTTTGCTTTTTTGCACCGGGAAAGAGGTGCTTTTTTAATTTTTTCTTTGTTTGACCAAAGAGCCGAGGAAAAAGGGGAGCTTTTGCACTAACCGAAGTCGGTTTGCTTTTTAGGAACGTCAAGCGCGCCCCCGTTTTTCTATCAGTATTATAATTATAACAGATCTCTCCTTTAAAGTAAATAATGAAAACAATTAACACTACTTTCACTTGACAGTGAACCTCAAACAAGGTATAATAAAAAAGAACCCCCTCGAAAGGAGTCACTGCCATGGATATCCTGCAAATCACCTATTTCTGCGAAGCCGCAGAGAGTGAAAATTTCTCTCGTGTTGCCCAAAAATACCGAGTCCCCACCTCCAACATCTCCCAAATTATTCGCCGCCTTGAAAACGACTTGGGTCAACCGCTGTTCGACCGCCGCGCCAATCGGGTGTTTCTCAATGCCCAAGGTCGTCTCTTTTACCGCCAAGCGCGCGCGGCACTGGACGCACTTGACGAAGCTCGGCGGCTTCTGACGGACGACTCGGAAGAGGTCAGCGGTGAGCTTCGCATCTTCGTCGGCTGTAACCGCGCCACCGTAGCCAAGGCGATCGAGCGGTTCCGTGCCGAGTACCCCGGCGTCTTCTTTTCGTTGGATCATCACCGCATGGACGATCCGACAAATTACGACATTATCATCTCCGACGAGATGGATCGGGAAAATTACGAGAAACGTCGACTGGTGCGCGAAAAAATTCTTGTGGCCGTTTCTGCCGACCATCCGCTGGCGGGGCGCGGTTGCGTCAAGATCGAGATGCTTTCCGAGACCCGTTTTATCGCCATGCATGAGGATAGCTGTCTCTCCCGACTGTTCCACCGTGTTTGTCGCAATGCGGGCTTTGACCCGAGAGTGGTCATTCGGTGCGATGATCCCGCCTATATGCGGCGGTATGTGGAAATGGGGCTGGGAGCGGCTTTCATTCCCTCCTATTCTTGGGCGGGACTGTTTTCGGAAGGTGTAATATGCCTGGAGCCGGAGGTGCCGATCTTCCGTGATACCAATATGTTCTTCCGTCCCGGAAATCTGTCTCGCGGAGGTCGGCTGTTCGTGGATTGCCTTGCAGAGACCTTTGGAGGGGACGGAAAATGAGACGGCTGATCTTTCATGTAGATGTCAACAGCGCGTTCCTATCATGGGAGGCCGCAAGGCGCGTGAAGGCGGGGGAGGACGATCTCAGACTTGTCCCCTCGGCGGTGGGGGGCGACCGTGAAAAACGGACGGGAGTCATCGTTGCCAAGTCGATTCCCGCCAAAAAATACGGCATCAAGACGGGAGAGCCCGTGTCCTCGGCACTCCGTAAGTGTCCGTCCTTGGTGTTGGTACGTCCCGATTTCCGACTGTATGAGCGCAGCTCCAAGGCTTTTATGGACATTTGCCGCGCCTATGCACCAGTGGTGGAAAAATATTCGATCGATGAGTGTTTTCTTGACATGAGTGGCACCGAGCGTGTCTATCCCGACCCCGTGGCAACGGCGCACGAGATCAAGAACAAGATCCGAGAGGAGCTGGGATTTACCGTCAATGTGGGGGTCGGAGACAATAAACTGCTGGCCAAGATGGCAAGCGATTTTGAAAAGCCCGACCGCGTACACACCCTGTTTTCGGAAGAAGTGGAACAAAAAATATGGTCTCTCCCCGTCCGAGAGCTTTTCACGGTAGGACGGGCGACCGCCGAACGGCTGGAAAGCGCCAACATCAAGACGATCGGAGCCTTGGCACACGCCGACCCCAAGTGGCTCCGCGATTATCTCGGAGAAAAGCAAGGCGAGCATCTCTACCGATTCGCCAATGGGCTGGACGATTCCCCCGTGGTGGCGGAGCCGGAGCGAGCCAAGGGCTACAGTAACTCGATCACGCTGGAGGAGGATGTGGTGAACGATCGGCAAGCCCATCGCATCTTGTTGGAGCTTTCCGACAGTGTGACCTCACGCATGAGAGCCGACGGTGCTAAAGCATATTGCGTTGGGGTGACCATACGGGGAAACGATTTCCGCGACCGATCACATCAACGGCGACTGGAGAATGCCACGGATATCACCGATGAGGTTTACGAAGTGTCTCGGCGCCTGTTTGCCGAGCTGTGGGATCGACGTACCCCTCTGCGCCTGATAGGGTTGGCATTGACCAACGTCACATGGGAAGGGGAGGAGCAGATCACCCTGTTCCCGGACGAAAAGAAGGAGCGAGCCCGAAAAATTGACCGTGCCGTAGACAGCATTCGCGGAAAATTTGGACCGGATACCATTATTCGCGGCACCACGGTAGGAACCGACGGTCGCATCGGACGAAAATTCAAGGCGCGGTCGGAAGAGGAGAAGAGAAGGGAAAAATAGGTGCTTTTGCACAAGGAGATATCGGGCGACGGATCGCCGGAAAAGGGTTTTTCGCCCATATCCCAAGTAACGCAAGGCGCCCCTTCTCAAACCATTGTCGCAAAGAGCATCAAAGCAATAGCAAAACAGACCGACACCGAGGTGCAGTATGTTCGCTCAAACCATAATAAGAGAGACGAAGAAAAGTTTTTTGCGGAGCTTTTTTTCAAAAAAGCGACCTTCCCTCGCCCGCAGGCGCCCCCGACCCAAAAGCGCAACCGCTTGTTGAATTGCGGTTGCGCTGCTTTTTATTCGGTCATCTTCAAAAGAGGCTCTACGGGAGCGATGGCGAGGTCGGGGTGACCGCGCTCCGAGGTGGTGAAGACGATGTATTTTTCATTCTCGGTAAAGCGAGGATGAGGGTCGAGATGGTAGGGGAAGTAGTCACCCGGCTCGCAGTATTCGGGCATACGGGTGACGATCTTGACCTCACGGTCGGTCTTGGCATTGTAGAAATGCACCGAGGCCGCACATCCGCGATACCAATCCTGATAGCGGTCGCGCACCATGGCATCAAAGACAAACATCGAGTCGTCGTGAGAGGAAAATCCGTGCCACGGACGGCAAGGGTGCAGAACGATGTGCTCGCCTGTCTCCATGTGGATGCTGCAAAGACCCAACTGATTGCAGTAATACAGCTTTTTTCCGTCAGCACTCCACCATTCATGGGTAGCGTAGTTATTCAGAGGCGGATAACAGGTGCGCACACCGTCGCGCGTCACTGTCCAAAGGCGCTGATATACCCCGTTTTCGTCATAGGGACAGGGCTTTCGATTTCCTTCAATATCGGTTGTTCCGTCGTAAGCGCAGAGCGCCAAATCGTCGCGGACGGGGTTCATTTGACCGTGGTTGGTGTGGTGGGGCGCATCTGCCCAGTGCTCAAATTTGCCCGTTTCTCTGTCGAGGGTGCCGCAGTAGTGATTGTCGATGCCCGAATTGATGTCAAGGAAAAACTTCTTGCCGTCGGGTGTGAGAGTCAAGTGGGTGGCACAACTGCGAGCCACGCCGCGCGTGGGAATGAGGTGCAAAAGCTCGGTGCGCTCCTCCTTGCCGGGACGGCGGCGATACAGTGCCTTGTTATAGATAAAATAGGCCGCACCGTCAAGGGGATCAATGTAGGTGGCACCGTCGGCAGTGTCATGACAGATCACCGCTTCATCGGTCTCAAAGTCGATGTATGCCAAGTGAGAAAAGGACTGATCCAAGGGCGGATACTGTACGACAAACCAAAGATACCGACCGTCGGCGGTCATGGAGTTGTTGACAAAGTAAAAGCCCTTCTGATAAGGCGCCAACATATCATTCAAGATATAATAGACCGCTCCGGTTTCGGGATTGATCCGTTTGGTGAAAAGTCGAGAGGTTTCCGGTGTTTTCATAAAAAGCCTCCTTTTTCGTGGTTAGCTCCATTATAAAACGGAGTGAACAGAAATGTCAATGCTTTTGTCAAAAATTGCGTAGCGCGTGCGGCAAAAAAGCAATTTCCGCATTGATAAATCGTGGAAAATGTGTTACAATTAAAAAAGCAGAAACCGATTTTGAAAAGGAGAATGACCATTATGATCCGTTGTTTGAAAAAATTTGAGTTTTCCCACCCGATACGGCAGGCCAGAGCGGCAGAGCTTATGATCAAGGGACAGCCGTATATGCTGTTCTGCGTATCCGAAAATAAAAATCTTGATCCGTGGCCGGAGGCATTCGGTTATATTGACCACCCTCTTTCGCTGGTGCTTTTTGATGCGGACGGAAACAAGCTTTGGGAAAGAACCTTCGGACGCGGAACGGTGCCCGGCGTATGGTTTACACCGTATATTGCCTTCGATTTGGATCGGGACGGCATCGACGAGATCTATTTTGTCCACAATTTGGATGACGAGCATCCCTTCAGCCAGTTCCACACGGTTCTCGAAAAGATCGATCCCCAAAACGGAGAGACGGTCGAGACCTATCCCTTCCCGGCGCAGAATACCATGCTGGATAAGATGTCCTATGCCTTCCGTCATAATTTGAGCGCAGGATATGTCAACGGCGAGCCGGTACTTGTGACCGAGCAGGGAACCTATACCAATATGTACCTCCAAGCCTATACCACGGGCATGAAAAAGCTGTGGGAGCGCGTGATCCGAAAAGAAGACAAGGGCGCCAGAGCTTCCCATAATATCAATGTTTACGATTATAACAATGACGGTATCGATGAGCTGTACTACGGCGAGCGAATGATCAGCCTTGCCGACGGTCGGGATCTCATCTGCTGCGATGAGGAGACCTTTGCGGGACATTCCGATATCGTTCTGCCGTTCTATGATGATGACGGAAAATATTATCTTTATACCTGCCGAGAAAACGGAAGCTATATCGGCTGTGACCGCGTGGTCACCTTTGATATCGAAGGAAATTCGGTCTGGAGAGCCCTTACCGATACCGATTCGGGACCGCAAAATCATGTCCACAGCGGTTGGGTCGCCACCGTAAAGCCCAACTATCGCAAGATCGCGACCGCGTGCGGTCTGGCGGGTGATAAGAAGCACACCATCGGCACCGAGCACGCTTTTGACGCCTTGACGGGCGAGGAGATCGACTTCCCGTTCCCGTGCTCGCTTGCCTCTCTGTGGCCCATAGATATCAACGGAGACGGTTACCACGAATTTTACGGTAAGGGCAAGCTCTACGACTGCGAAGGCAATCTGCTGGCGGATATGGGTGAATCCCAAATTCTCGTAAAGCTCGGCAAAATGCTCGGACTCAAAGGCGAGCAGCTCCTCATCCCAAGAACTCGGCATATCGAACTTTGGGGCGACGACGAAGCTGTAGAATCCGAGCGCTTCCTGCTGCGCCATTCTCGCGGCTTCCATTCCCACATGACCAAGCTTACCGGCGCCGGCTACAACTTTATGCCGACCGTGGTTTGCGCAATGTAACGCGCCTGCGGGCGCGGGGGAGGGGGCTTTTTTGGAAAAAAGCTACGCAAAAAAGTTATCTATTGTGCCCTTGCGAAATTTGAGCGAACATACTGCCCCCTTTGGGGGATTGCTGTGTTCGCACCAACTGCAAAAGGGCACAATAGAAAAGTTTTTGCGGAGCTTTTTCCAAAAAGCGACCTCCCCCGCCCGCAGGCGGCGAGGCTTATTCTATCCCTACTTTTTTGAGGGAGGCGGCTACACGGGGGAGGACATCGGTGAGGGTGATGTTGTACTCGGAGAAGAGCTCTTCCATAACCGAGAGGGCGGTGGAGTCGATGGCGGAAACACCGGTCATTGACAGGGTGATATGATCTTCGCCTTCGACCAAGGATTCGAAGAGGCGGCGGAATTTACCGATGTTGCCGAAGAAGAGGGCGCCTGTGACGTGGAGTGTGAGGGCGTCGTCTTTTTTCTCGGCGGTGATCTCAAAGCGCGCGCTTTGGAAGACGAACATAATGCAGGAGACTCCGATACCGATGAGGATGGCAACGGTCAGATCAAACAGAACCGTGGCGACCATGGTGATCAGGAATTGCAGAATGGCGCCGCCCAAGCCGCGGCGGAAGAAATTCTTGATGTCATGCCATTCGTTCATGCGCCATGCTGTGACCATCAGTACACCGGCGAGTGCCGAGAGGGGAAGCTTGGCCATGATGGGACCGAGAAGGAACATGGAGGCAAGGAGTCCCAAGGCATGGACGATGCCGCAGACGCGAGTCACAGCTCCCGATTTAATGGCTACGCTGGTACGTGCAATGGCGGCGGTAGCGGGCACGCCTCCGAAGAAGGGGATGATCAAATTGCCCACACCCTGTGCCACCAACTCGATATCGGCGTCAAAGGGCTCGTTTTTCATGCGGGATGCACTGGCACCGCAAAGCAGACTTTCAATCATGGCAAGTGCTGCAATGCTGAAGGCAGGGGAGAGATACTCTATGATCCTTGCCCACTCGATGGAGGCAAAGGACAAACGGTTTTCCAAGAACAGCTTGCGCGGGATCTCGCCCACCGTAGCGACGTCAAAGCCTGCGAGGATGCTGACGACGGTAGCCACGATGATGCCCACCAGAGAGGAGGGAACACGGGCGTTCCACTTTTTTGGCCAAAGGATCATAACAACAACGACCACAAGACCGATGACAAGGGACTTCCAGTCGATGGCACCCGCTTTACCCGTGAGAAAGCTCCACAATTTTTGTACGGCACCTTCTCCCACCGAGCTTGTGCCGAAGAAGTTGTCGATCTGTCCCAACGCGATAATGAGAGCAATGCCGGAGGTGAAGCCCGTAATGACGGGACGGGGAATGAGCGATACAAACCGTCCCAGCTTGAGCAAAGCGCACAGCAGGATCATGATAGCGGCAAAAAAGCTGACGACGAATACACCGCTCAAGCCGAATTTGGCGATGATGGTGACCAACACGGCCGACATAGCACCCGTAGGGCCGCTGATCTGGAAGGACGCACCCGAAAGCGCACCGATGACAAGACCGGCAAGAATGGCGGTGATGAGACCTGCCGCCGCATCCGCGCCACAGCTGACACCAAAGGCCAGTGCGAGGGGCAGCGCCACGGCTGTGACGGTGAGTCCTGCCATGAGGTCAGAAGAGAAGGATTTGAGATTGTAGCCCGAAAATTCCGAGCGGAGCATGGAAAAATAACGGCGAAGCATAGAAAGTCCTCTCAATTTTTTGATATTCTTTTGGTGAGGGGCGAAAAAACCTCAATTTCTCGTAAGTCAACCCGTTCCCCCAATAAAGTTCTTCTATAAAATATTCCCCCCATAATAATACACCCCCATCCCCCCCTTTGTCCATTGGCGATTTCACGATTT
>JAZSPB010000123.1:0-39027 GCA_045537235.1 Eubacteriales bacterium | reverse complement strand
CCCTTTTGCAGTTGGTGCGAACATGGCGATCCCCCAAAGGGGGCAGTATGTTCGCTCTAATTTGGCAAGGGCACAATAGAAAAGTTTTTGCGGAGCTTTTTTCAAAAAGCGACCTCCCCGCCCGCAGGCGCCCCCGACAGTCATCAACGATTGGTTGTGGTGTTATTATATCACGGGGGGATTGGAGTTTCCATATGTTTTTTGTATAAATATATGGACAAATTCACGAAAATGATTTATAATGGTGGGGAAAGGAGATGAGGGTGTGTTTATTT
Organism: Eubacteriales bacterium; assembly: GCA_045537235.1. Taxonomy (GTDB): domain Bacteria; phylum Bacillota; class Clostridia; order Oscillospirales; family CAG-272; genus RGIG8775. The sequence continues at coordinate 38,752 of JAZSPB010000123.1, read as the reverse complement.
ACGATGCTTCAAAAGACAGTACGAACCGTGAGTCTTTTACTCCTATTGCTCTTCATAGCTGCGGCGATCAGCGACCTTTACAGGATTCCATCATCCGTCGTCCCCTTGGGCGCTTGGACTGGCATATCATTTTTGTGCTGGAGGGCGAATGCTTGGTGGAATATAAGGGCTGTTCGCACCGTCTCGTCTCCAATGACTTCATTCTCTATCCGCCTCATGTGCCGCAGGATTATCGCTATCCCGGTCTTGTTCCGACCTGCGCATTTTGGTTACATTTCGGCGGCACCGATGTGGAGCGGCTCCTTTCGGAATGTGGGCTGGACGGTGGGGTTCACCACAGTCGGAACAGCGCCGAGCTTCGTCCCATTCTCCAATCACTCATCCGCGAATACCGCATTCAGAAGCCGCTTTGGGACATCCGAGGTGCCGGACTTTTGACCCAACTTTTGGCAGAACTCGGGCGTTCGATCAACCCGACCCACGACATGGACGATTTCGTTGCCGCACTGGTCGAGCAGATTCAATCCGCGCCGTCGGTCGACATTAACATCGACACCTATGCCGCCTCCGTGGGCTTCAGTCGGAGCCACTTTGATCAACTGTTCCGCACACAGGTCGGTGTACCGCCGCATCAATATCTTCTTGCCATCCGTCTCAAAGAGGCCTCTTGGTTGTTGCGTCACACCAACCTTTCGGTAAGTGAGATCGCCCTTCAAGTGGGCTTTTCCGACCCCTTTTATTTCAGCCGACTTTACAAAAAGAAATATGGGATTGCTCCCAAAAACGAACGCATCCGTTTCTCCCATACCCCGTCTCGTGACGAACAAATTTTAAACATTTAAACATCTGAAAGAAAGGACCCCGCCATGACAACCAAAAAAGCTTCTCGCAAAAAATTCTTTGCCGCGCTCGTGATCTTCAGCCTTGTCGGACAGATCGCATGGGTGGTAGAGAATATGTATCTCAATGTATTTATTTACCGTATGTTCGGCGCATCCGCCTCGGACATTTCTTTGATGGTAAGTGCCAGTGCCGTAGCGGCTACCCTGACGACCCTGCTCATTGGTGCTCTTTCGGACAAGCTGGGACGGCGGCGCGTCTTTATCTGCGGCGGCTACATTCTTTGGGGCATATCCATTCTCGGCTTTGCCCTCATTCGCACCGACACGGTAGGGGCACTGTTTCCTGCGGCCACCTCGGTATCTGCGGTGTGCGTAACGCTGGTGATCATACTTGATTGTCTGATGACCTTCTTTGGCTCCTCGGCCAACGATGCCTGTTTCAATGCATGGTTGACCGACATGACCGACAACGCCAACCGCGGCACGGCCGAAGGGATCAATGCCATGATGCCGCTGGTAGCCATTTTGGCGGTTTTTGGCGGTTTTATGGGCTTTGATTTGGGGCGTTCGGAGAGCTGGACAGTCATTTTTTCCATCATCGGCGGTGCCGTTATCGTCATCGGTCTGCTCGGTTTTTGGCTGATCCGCGAGCCACTTCTTTGCCCCGAGGGAAACAAAAGCTATTTTGGAAATATTTTTTACGGCTTCCGCCCCTCGGTTATCCGTCGCAATCCGTTGCTCTATCTTTTGCTTGCCGCCTTTGCGCTGTTTGGCATATCCATTCAGATCTTCATGCCCTATCTCATTTTGTATTACACAGAGGCACTGAAAATGGACAACTATGTGTTTGTCATGGCGCCTGCCATTGTTTTGGCTGCTGTTTTCACCGCGCTTTGGGGGCGGGTTTATGACCGCATTGGTTTTCGTTCGGCGGTCGTTCCCCCTGTCGCTCTCTTGGTGCTGGGGTATCTGACTCTTATCGTATTTCGTTCTACCTTTTTGGTGTTCATTGGCTCTCTCCTTATGATGTGCGGATATCTCTCCGGCATGGCCGTGTTCGGTGCTGTGATCCGTGACCGCACACCCGAAAACCGTGCGGGTATGTTCCAAGGGCTTCGTATCGCGGCGCAGGTACTTATCCCCGGGCTCATCGGTCCCGCTATTGGTGCATGGGTGCTTCGCAATGCCGAGACCGTCACGGGGGATGACGGCACGACTTCCTTTGTGCCCAATGCTAACATTTTTACGGCGGCTTTGATCGCAGCGATCGTTTTGTTTGTATTTTTGCTGCCGGTGTTTGGGAAAATGAAGCGGGATTTGTCGAGCGAGACAGGTGATTCTCAGTGATTTTGGGGACAACATAGTTTCGGTTTCTCTTGAGCGAAAAAAACCGCCCCCATTTAGTGATCTATAGCAACCTTTTATCTTTTTGCTCAAAAGCTCCAATGGATACCACATTCAAAATACCTATTTGGGAAAACAAAGCCATAAAATGCGGAGGTAAAACATGAAAAAAGTCAACACGGTTCACCTTTATACCGAAGAAGGCAAAAATCTTCAAGGGCTTCCTTGGAACACCTATCCTCGCCCGCAAATGCGACGCGACTCCTTTTTCTGTCTCAACGGCGAGTGGGATTTTTCGGCAAACGGCGGTGCGTGGGAGACCATCCGCGTTCCCTTCCCTCCCGAATCCCTCCTTTCGGGAATCTGCCGCGATATGGGAAAAACACCGAAACTTATCTATCGAAAGCAGTTTTGCCTTCCCGAAGGATTTATGCGTGAGCGAGTGATTTTGCACTTCGGTGCGGTAGATCAGATCGCCCGTGTCTTTCTCAACGGAACTTTCCTCGGTGAGCATCGCGGCGGATACGAAGCATTTGAGTTTGACATCACATCGGCACTTTCCCCCAAAAACCTCTTGGAAGTTCAGGTTATAGACAAATTAAAAGACCACGTTCTTCCATATGGAAAGCAAAAGCAAAAACGGGGCAGTATGTGGTACACCCCCATCTCCGGCATTTGGCAAACCGTATGGTGTGAAAGTGTTTGCCAAAACTATATCCGCACGCTTGACATCCAAACCGGGGCGGATTTTGCCGATATCTCTGTCGAGGGAGCTTCCGAGGGCACCGTTGCCGTGAACACACCCGAAGGCAAGCAGACCTTCCCGCTTATCGGCGGTCGTGCCCGTGTTTCTCTTCGTGCCCCCCGTCTGTGGTCTCCCGAGGATCCCTATCTGTACGAGTTCACCGTCACGGCGGGTGAGGACGAGGTACACTCTTACTTTGCTTTGCGCACCCTGACGGTTGAAACGGTAAACGAGATCCCCCGACTCTGTCTCAACGGCAAGCCCTATTTTTTCCACGGGCTGCTCGACCAAGGTTACTTCAGCGACGGCATCTATACCCCTGCCGCCCCCGAATGCTACGAACAGGATATTCTGTCCATGAAGTCTCTCGGCTTCAACACCTTGCGCAAGCACATTAAGGTAGAGCCGGAACAATTCTACTATGACTGCGATCGGTTGGGAATGGTCGTTTTCCAAGACATGGTCAACAACGGTTCTTACTCCTTTATCCGTGACACCGCACTCCCCACCGTGGGCATAAAAAAAGCGCCCGATCGCCTGATGCATCGGGACAAAGCCACTCGCGAAGCCTTTCGCGCCGGCATGAAAGCCACGGTAAAGCAACTGAAAAACCATCCTTGCATCTGCTATTGGACCATCTTCAACGAGGGCTGGGGTCAGTTCGACAGCGCGGCACAGTACGAATTTTTCAAAACCCTTGACAATACACGCTTCATCGACACCGCCTCCGGTTGGTTCCGCGGCGCCCCGTCGGATGTGGAAAGTCCCCACGTCTATTTCAAGCCTGTCAAGCTGAAGCCCTGCGAAAAGCCCATTGTGCTCTCGGAATTCGGCGGCTATTCCTACAAGCCCGAGGGTCATGTTTTCAACCCTCACAAAACCTACGGTTACCGTTTTTTCAACGATCAAAGCGAATTTGAGACCGCCCTGCTCACCCTGTATGAGACCGAGATCCTTCCTGCCATCAAAGCAGCAGGGCTATGTGCCGCCATTTACACTCAAGTTTCCGACGTAGAAGACGAGACCAACGGTCTGCTCTCCTATGACCGTCGTGTCCTCAAGGTGGATGCCGAAAAAATGCGTCACCTTGCCGAAAAGTTATACCGCGAGATCAACTCTTGAGAACGAGAGAATTCCCCAAGAACAGGACTCTTGCCTTTGGAAAAAATGTCACGAAAAAAATGGATCCGCGCCCGTTCCGAAGCTTGCGCGAACATATCCCTCCATGGGGTGTTCGCACTCCCTTCAGCAAGAGCGCGGATCGTTTTTACGGCGCTTTTTGTGGGATAGACATTTCCACGAAACGTCCCCTTGCCCGCAGGCGCCGATTATCTGGATCTTTCTTTGATTTCTTTCGAAACCATGGCAACAAAGTCTTCCATCTTCATGACTTCATTCTGAACGCAGTCGCGACGGCGGATCGAGACGGTACCGTCCTCCTGCTCCTTATCACCGATGACCAGCATATAAGGAATCTTCATAAGCTGAGCCTCGCGAATCTTGAAGCCGGTCTTTTCTTGACGCTTATCGCACTCGCAACGAACGCCTGCCGCCTTGAGTGCCGCGATGATGCTGTCGCAATACTCGTTGTTGCGATCGGTGATGGGAAGAACCTTGACCTGCGTAGGTGCAAGCCATGTGGGGAACTTGCCGCCGAAGTGCTCAATGATAACACCGATAAAGCGTTCTACAGAACCGAATACCACGCGGTGGATCATAACAGGGCAATGCTTTTCGCCGTCCGAGCCGGTATACTCCAAGCCAAAGCGACCGGGAAGCTGATAATCCAACTGAATGGTTCCGCACTGCCATGTGCGTCCGAGGCTGTCCTGAATGTGGAAGTCCAGCTTGGGACCGTAGAACGCGCCGTCTCCCTCGTTGATGTGGTAAGTCTTGCCGATGCTGGTGATCGCGTCGGCAAGGGACGCGGTAGCAATATCCCAATCCTCCACCGAGCCGATGTGATCCTCGGGCATGGTGGAAAGCTCGATCTTATAGGGCAAGCCGAACAGCGAATAAACCTCGTCGAACAGCTTGGTAATACGGACGACCTCGTCCTTGATCTGCTCGGGAGCCAACAGAATGTGAGCATCGTCCTGCGTAAAGCAACGAACACGGAACAAACCGTGAAGTGCACCCGAAAGCTCATGGCGATGCACACGTCCCAACTCACCGTAACGCAAAGGAAGCTCGCGATAGGAGTGGGGCTCCAACTGATACACCAAAATACTGCCGGGGCAGTTCATGGGCTTGACAGCAAAGTCCTCCTCGTCGATGAGAGTCGTATACATATTTTCCTTGTAGTGATCCCAGTGACCCGAGGTCTCCCAAAGTGTGCGGCGCATGATCTGGGGAGTAGAGATCTCCTTGTAATCCCACTTGTCATGAACCTCGTGCCAATAGTCGATCAGCGTATTGCGGAGAATCATACCGTTGGGAAGGAAGAAGGGCATTCCGGGCGCCTCGTCGCGAAGAGCGAACAGTCCCAGCTCTTTACCCAGCTTGCGGTGGTCACGCTTCTTGGCCTCCTCCATACGGGTGAGGTACTCCTCAAGCTCGGTCTTGTTGGCGAACGCCGTACCGTAAATACGGGTAAGCATCTTGTTCTTTTCGCTTCCGCGCCAATAAGCACCCGCCACAGAGGTCAGCTTGAATGCCTTGACCGCCGAGGTGTAGGTGACGTGAGGGCCTGCGCAAAGATCGACAAAATCGCCCTGCTTGAAGAAGGAAAGCTCCTCATCCTCGGGCAGATCGTTGATCAGCTCGACCTTGTAAGGCTCGCCGCGCTCCTCCATCAAGGCAATGGCCTCGGGGCGGGAGAGCGTGAAGCGCTCCATCTTGAGATTTTCCTTGGTGATCTTCTTCATCTCGGCTTCCAATGCCGCCAACTCCTCCTCGGTAAAGGGGTGGTCGCGGTCAAAGTCGTAATAGAAACCGTCCTTGATGGAAGGACCAATGGCCAGCTTGGTATCGGGGAACAGACGCTTGACCGCCTGTGCCAAAACGTGAGAAGCGGTATGTCTCAGCGCCGACGCGCCGATCTCCTCCTCAAAAGAATGCTCCTCCACGGAGCCGTCGTGCATAATGATCTTCATATGGTTCAACCTCCTGTAATTGATGGTAAAATAAACAAAAAACACCCTCGACTTTCGTCTCAAGGGTGCATACGCACGGTTCCACCTTGTTGTTTCACTCATGGCTTTCGCCCGTCCTTTACGCAGACTCACGGTACTGCTCCTCGCAGACAACTCGGGAGTGGTCTTCGCCGCCATCGACCCATGAGAACTTCCAGCCACGGTTCCCACTCTCTATCGGTCTCTCTACGGTTACTCTTTCCGTCACAGTTTTTATTTTTTACATTGTTAATATATCATATTTTTCCCCGTCTGTCAAGAGTTCACGCGTTTTTCCGCAAAAAAATCAAAATTTTTTTGTGTGAACGATTGAAAAATCGGCAAAAGGGTGATACAATAGAGTGATATTATTGGTTTAAGAAAGGAAAAATATACAATGACTAAAATCGATATATTCTCCGGATTCCTCGGTGCCGGTAAAACCACACTGATCAAGAAACTGCTGAGCGAAGCCTATGTGGGAGAAAAGGTGGTGCTGATCGAGAACGAATTCGGTGAGATCGGCATCGACGGCGGATTCTTGAAGGAGGCAGGCATTGAGATCACCGAAATGAACAGCGGCTGCATATGCTGTAGCCTTGTCGGTGACTTCACCGAGGCGTTGCGTAAAGTGCTGGACGAATTTGCTCCCGACCGCATTCTTATCGAGCCTTCGGGCGTAGGCAAGCTGTCGGATGTCATCGGAGCCGTGGAGGGTGTCCTGTCGGAGAACGTGATCCTCAACAGCGCCGTCACCGTAGCCGATGCCACCAAGTGCCGCGTGTATCTCAAGAATTTTGGTGAATTTTACGGTGATCAGATCGACCGTGCAGGCACCGTGATCCTCAGCCGCACTGCCGGCATGAAGGAGGAAAAGCTGACCGCCGCCGTAGCACTGCTCCGCGAGCATAATGCCGAAGCCGCCATTATCACCACACCTTGGGACGATCTTGACGGAAAGACAATTCTCGCCGCCATGGAGCAAGGTCGCACCCTCGCCGCCGAACTGGCAGCGCTGACCGAGGAAGCTACGCATCATCACCATCATCACCACGATGAAGAGTGCCACTGCCACCATGATCACGACGAGCACGAGCATCACCACCACGATGGCGACTGCCACTGCCACCACGATCACGATGAGCACGAGCATCACCACCACGATGGCGACTGCCACTGCCATCACGACCACGACGAGCACGAGCATCACCACCATGATGGCGAGTGTGACGATCCTCACTGCTCCTGCCACCATCATCACCACGCAGACGAGGTGTTCTCCAACTGGGGCGTTGAGACCCCCAAAGCCTTCCGCGCCGATGACATCAAAGCCATCCTCAAAGCACTCGATGACGGCATGTACGGTACAGTTCTCCGCGCCAAAGGCATCGTAGCCGGCGAGGACGGAAAATGGATACATTTCGACTATGTTCCCGAAGAGATCAACGTGCGCCACGGTGCTGCCGACATCATCGGAAGAATATGTGTTATTGGCGCAAACATAGATAAAGATGCTCTCGCCAACCTGTTCGGCATCGACCGATAAGCAGGCAGAAAGGATACGCTATGTTCCAAAAAAGACAAATTCCCGTATATCTCTTTACCGGATTTCTTGATGCGGGAAAAACCAAATTCATCAACGAGACCCTCATGGGAGATAAGCGCTTCACCGAGGGCAAAAACATTCTCCTCATCCTATGTGAAGAAGGCGAGGAGGAGTACGAACCCACCCTGTTTCTCAGCAGCAACGTCTACTGCGGCACATTTGAAAACGAGCAGGAGCTTTCTCCCGCCGCCATGGGAAAAATGAGCGAAGGTCGTGACATTGACCTTGTGCTTATCGAATACAACGGTATGTGGGCGCTGGACACCCTCTACCGTTCCCTTCCCGAGGGCTGGGTGGTAGCGCAGGAAACCGCGTTCTTTGATTCGACCTCCATTCTCACCTACAATGCCAATATGCGCGCCCAAGTAGTGGATAAGCTTCAAAGCTGTGACCTTGCCGTGTTCAACCGCGTGGAAAAGGGCGGTGACATCATGCCCTACCACAAGTTGGTGCGCGGCATCTCCCGCGGTGCGACCATCGTCTATGACTTCACCGACGGCACTACGCAGCGCGACGAGATCGAAGACCCCCTCCCATTCGACAAAAACGCCCCCGTCATTGAGATCGAGGATCGCGACTTCGCTCTTTGGTATCGCGACATGGGCGAGAATTTGGACGAATATAACGGCAAAACCGTCAAATTCCGAGGCATGGTAGCGCACAATCCCGCCCTTCGCAAAAACGAGCTGATCGTGGGACGCAAGGTCATGACCTGCTGCGCCGACGACATCGCCTACACGGGGCTTGTTGCCGACTATGAAGCCGCCTCCTTATTTTCCGACGGCGCATGGATGACGGTCACGGCAAAGATCTCCTTGAAAAAGCACGCGCTCTATGAAAATCGCGGTCCCGTACTCAAGGTCATCACCGCCGTTCGCACCGATCCGCCCACCGAAGAGATTGCAACCTTTTATTAAAAAAGCGCGCCACTTGTGAGCGCAAAGAGATTTTCCCGAAAATCAAATCATTCTAAAAAAACTCCGCAAAAACTTTTGGTCTGCCCCTCACAGAAGATAGTGCAAGCACAGCAATTCTCCATGAGATTCTGTACGCTCGCGCTATGAGCTTGGGGAGAGATAAAGTTTTCGCGGAGTTTTCGATTCGATGGTTTAATTGGAATCTTTTCCGGAGCGGTTTGTTTCAAAACAACTTATGAGCTTTAGTATGATCTCCTTCTCGTCATTTGTCAGAGAGCTTATGTCCACAAGCATTTTGTCCGATGTTGACAGAAGATAGTCTGCATTCACATGAAAGATTTGCGTCATTTCCAATATGTTGGAAAGCGACGGCGATGAAAGGGACATCTCCCAAGAATTCACCGCGCTTCTCGATATGCCCAGACGCTTGGCAAGATATGTCTGTGTAAAACCGGCCTTATCGCGAAGGTACCTTATTCTATCACCGATGTTGTTTATCATTTTCGCCTCCATCAATACTTATAAGTACATTTTACACTATCACAAATGATTTTATATTATCATTAATGATAAATAACACTTGACAAAATTATTTTTTGGGGTTATAATAAGTGCAGATGTCGCAATTTCGACACAAAATTACATCTCGAGGGCGCAAGCGAGATACATTACGATCAAAGGAGAACATATCATGGCTAACAATGAACAAATCGAAAAATATCTTACCCTTGCGAAAAGGGCAAGATCGGAAAACAATTCCGAAGACGCAATGAAGTACTACGATATGGTAAGAACGGAAGACCCCGATAACAAGGAGGCACGTTTCTTCTATCCTTATTACCGTCTTTGGGAGGCAAAAAAGGGCGACTGGTACAAGGTATACATCGATTTTTGCAATGCTGCCTTAAATCTCATCCGCTCGCTCACAGCCGAAGACGCAGCACTGGTTCCCGAAATTTTTGATGCAGTAAAAACACTTCCCGCATCGGCATCCAAGGTGCAGATGGATCTGTTCAAAACGGGGGCAAATCAGAATCAATACAATGCCCAAAACAAGCATTGCCAGCAGATCGGCATCGAATTCCTTTATAAATTCGGTGACGAGGTCGACAAGACCTTCCGGGGAACCGACACCGCAAAGGTCGCGGTGGAGATCTGGAAGCAAGGTGTTTCGTATCAGCAGCAGTGGCCTTACTGCGGAGTCGACAAGACCGCATCGGACACCTATGTGGCAAAGATCAAGAAATACGACCCGAGCTTCGAGCCCCCCAAAAAGGCCGGCTGTATCAGCTTTGCAAAATAAAAAAAGTCCTCTCGGAGCAGAAGAGGAAAAAGTAAGCATCGCACATATGCAAAAGCTGTGCGGTACGGAAAGCGATGAGATCCGAAACTACGTTCTAACCAAACCCCTGCAAAGGCCAAAAACCAATGCACTCTCAATGATACTTATTCTTGCAGGATGTCTCGGAATCTGCATCTGTGTCGGAGTGGCAATTATAAAGCTTTTGCCCACACCGCTGTTCTTGCGAATCGGCATCGCCGTCTTCGCCATCTTATGCACCGTTTTCCGATTCGCCAAGCTCATACTCATTAAAGCGGTGGAATGCTACCAACACTATGCGAAGGAAGAAACTCGCAGACGTTGCCTCTGTATGCCTACCTGCTCAGAATATGCGATAGCCGCTCTGAAAAAATATCCCCTTCCCGTTGCATTGCGCAAGATACGAAACAGGCTTTTCGTTACCTGCAACGGGGCGATTTATCAAAAAGACTTTCCGTAAAAAGGGCTATCTTCCAAAATGGGACAGAGAATTTTCACTTTCTCTGTCCCTTTTGTTTATGTGACCGACCACAAGTGCTCCACCAAATATAGCACTTGATTTTTATTCGGAAATATGGTAAAATGAGTTACAGTCAAAAAGCAAAATGAGGTACAGCATGAGAAAGCTATCCTTTGCCAATTTTTTTCAAAAGGGTCTCAGCTATTATGTGAGCCGTCAAACGGTCAAGCGGAGTGTTTCCCTTCACAATCATGATTTTTTTGAGATCGAGCTGGTGGTTTCGGTCAAGAACGCCACTCATGTGCTCAACGGTCACAGTTATCCCCTCTGCGACGGCTCGATCTATTTCCTCAACCCATCGGACATTCATTCCATTGATATCGGTGAAGGCGGTCATTTTGACCGTTTCAATGTACTTTTCCGCCAAGATGCTATCAGCGAAAACGTACTGGCCGCGGTCATCAACTCCAACCACGTCACCCGTCTGGAAAAAGACACACTGGATTCTATGCTTAAACTTTTTGACGTGCTTTCCTTCAATTTCAACAGCTCCGAGGATCATAAAAAAACCGAGGACATCAGCTCTCGCATCATTGAGGCCATGCTTCTGACATTGAAAAATACCTGCGAAAGCACTCGCAATATCCCCTCACTTCCCGTCGGCAACAGCAACTCCCACACACAAGTTCAAAAGATCCTTCTGTATATCCACAACAACTTCCGAGAGGACATCACCCTGTCGGATATCGCGGCATACAGCTCGTTTTCTCCCCACTACATCAGCCAGCTTTTCCACTCCATGACCAACACCACACTAACGCAGTACATCACCCGTCTGCGTTTGGAGTATGCAAAAAATCTGCTGTTTTCCACCGATTATTCCATCACCGAAATTTGTTATAAATGCGGCTTCCGCTCTTTCGCCCACTTTTTGCGCAGCTTTAAAAAGCAATACGGCGAAAGCCCTGCCAAATATCGCATTCTGCTGAAATTGGGGAACGCGGGAACACCTGCGAGCGAAGGAGACTCTTTTTAAAAAGCTCCTAAAAAACCTTTATCCTTTGCGCGTTAAATAAAAACAGAGCGAACATACTGCACCCCATAGGGGACACTATGTTCGCTCTGCTTTTTAGTTGGGAGCAAAGGGGAAGCTTTTATATGTTTTCACTACTTTTCTTCAAAAAGTGCCCCTTGCCCACAGGCACCCGTTCAACCGACAGACACCCAAACAGCGGGTCTTACGCCGAGGTAATCGGTACGAACGACCGCACCATTGTAGCTGATGTCACCGTAATAGTAGACATACGCCGCCTCCTTTGCGGTTTCTCCCATGGTACGTGTCCAATAGCCGGAGGTGCCGAAATTGGGGTCAACCGAAACACCGTTGGCAGCAGCATGAGCGGTTGCCGCAGCCATGCGGTCAGCTTGCTCGGGGAAATATTTGAGTATCTCGTCAATGCTCAAGACAAACAGCTTGTCGGTGGTCGTCTCGCCACCGGCGGTTCCTGTTTGGGGATTGGCAGAAGTCTTGACCTCGATCTCTACGATCTTTGCCGCCTCTTCTTCGGTGAAGGAGCCGGTCAGGAAGTTGCCGTTGACCCACTGGCGAACATTACTGCTCTTCCAATTGGTGTTATTGCGGACTGCATAGAACTTCTGCATTTCCAAGACATTCTCGGCAACCAAAAGCAGCTTATCGCCATCGGTATCGACTACCTTCCAAACGATCGCTTCTTTGCCGTTCTCTGCGTTGCCGTCCTGCTCATAGGAGCCGAACTCCACACGACTTCCCACAGCAGCCTTATTCAAAGAAACCACGGGATTCTCTTGCTTATAATCGGTATTGGTGGCGATCCAAATGCAAGGACGAACGGCCGCCGAACCAAAGTTGACATTATAACCGGTATAGCTGATCTCACCGTCATGAAGCACGACAGCCGCACGGTCGTAAGTCTCTCCCATCGTGCGCAACCACCAAGAAGCGGTATTGCCCTCTATACGGGCACCTCGGATCATCGCATAGGCGGTAGCCTTGGACACTCGGTCGCTGTCATCCTCAAAAAGTGCCTCTACTTCGTCTGCGCTGGGCAAGAACACCTTGTCGTAGGTGTCGGCACAGGCACCGAGATCAGTAAGGATATTGGCCTTTGTGGTGATGGCAACAGTGTCTTCGGCGCCTCCGTTGAGGATCTGTGTCTTATCGTCATCGGAAAAGGCCGCATTGTAAAAATCGTTATTCAACCACTCGCGAATCGAGCTGGTCTCCCATGTAATGGTAGTGCCGACCTTGTAGGCGGTCTTTTCAAAAGGCACATGATCAATGCACTTGTCGGCAATCAACAACGCACGATGCTTTTCTACCTTGAGAACCGTCCACTTCAACGCACTCTTCTCGGTCGTATTTGCGGAATAGTAGCTTCCCAGCGTCACACTGTCACCCACACTGAGAGTGGGACCGTCAAAGCGGGGAGGCTCCTCAGTTTCATCGCCTTCTTCGCTTTCGGTGACGTCGTCGCTGTCCTCAACCGTGTCCGTATCACCGCTCTCGGTGTCTTTGGAGCCGCCGCACCCCACAGCCGACAGGCACAACACCAACGCAAGGAGCAAGCCTATCAGTTTGATCCAATTGATATCTGCAAATTTCATAGTTCTTCTCCTTTTCGATTATGCCTCAAATTGATATACGGCACCTTCACCGATGGACTTGCCGTTGAGTACACTCTTGACCGACGAATCCACACGAAGCTCGTATTTGTGTCCCTCCACAAGATCGCTCGCAGGGTCGAGATACCACTTATTTCCGTTTCCTCTGGAGCGGTAGACCACCTCGACCTGTTTACCTGTTGTCATATCCCAAAGGGTAATACCCGTCTTTGCCGATTGCTCGGTAACGGGAGCTAAGAACTGAACAAAGATCTCATTGCCTGTCTTAACATCATGCGACACATAGTTGCCGCTCGAATCATTGGTTCGAGTGACGATAATATCACCGATGACCTTACCGTTCACCACAGAAGAGTACAGGATCTTGGGGGCTTCGTCCTCCTTGAGATGATACATCAAGAAGCTCATGAAGGTATCCCAGCGATCGTAATTGTACCAAGGATCGATTCCGTGAGGATAGGTATGCGCCACGTCGGTCATAAGAATGGACAGATATTCAATTCCCGTTTTCTCGTAATCTCCCTGCTCGGGATACCAGTCATGGAACAGCTTTACCGAGTTGTCCTGGACACCGACAGCCAACATGGTAGGCGCATTGTTGCTGTCCAGATATTGGGTTCTCCACTGGTTACCCTGACCCATAGAACGGTAGGAAACCTTGACATTGGAGGGAATGGGCGTGCCGTCCTCATAGCAAAGGAAGGGCTGCTCACCGTAGGTCTCGCCATCGTGGTATCCGGCGTAGGTGTTCTTTTCGGAAAGGGTCTCGGGATGCTCATTGGCAAGCAGACCGCAGTAGGAGCCCTTGGAGTGACCCATAACCGCACAATCTTCCTTGCTGTAGCCGAACTTATCGGCATAGTAACGGACACAACGCGCCGCCGCGGTATGAGAAGATACACCGGTATAGCCCTGCAACGAGAATTCACCGCTGAAATATCCGTAATGGTCATTTCTTGCCATAGGGGTGTAAATGTGATCATAGATTGCCACCGCACAGCCGCGCATCAAGGGACCAACATCCAGAGGACGCAGAGGATTGGTAGAGCAGACACCCATTCGGGTTTCAGCGGACGAGGAGATCATGACCATAGGAGCCGGTGTCTCGGTGTCTACGGGATAGATAATATCCAACTTAAGCTGAAGATCAATGGGCGTTCCGTCAGGCTTGAGACAACGGTCGATCGTCGTTACCTTCTCGGCGGCATTGGGAATCTTGCTTCCCTTGCTGTCGCGGAACTTGGTGCCGTTATAGATCTCCACGATCTTATCCAATGTACCCTTGCGACCGTTCAAGCCAATGTCGTAGAACACGATATTGCGCGCCAGCATATAGCCGTCGGGAACCACATAGATCTCATATTTATCATAGGCCATACTGCCCGTAAGAATCTTCATATTCTGACGGATATTGTGAACACTCCAATCCAAATTGGGAGTGGTTGCCGCAGGATTGTTGTCGTAGTCCAGCGTGACCACGATATATCCTTGGTCAAGAAGATCGTTAAGAATGGTCATCGTGTCGCCCTTGGCTACATCCTTGGCTCCCACATAACCCATAACATAAAGAACCACCGAAGAATCGGCATTGGATTCTTCTCCCTTATAATACACGGAAATACCCGCGGGGATGCCCATTTTGCCGTCATCCGAAAGGTATGTAAACTTTTTCAGATAAGGCTCAATGGCATCGATGGTAAAATGATCTCTCATGGCTTCCTGTTCCTTTCTTGCCTCCTCTTCCGCAGCCGCTATCTTCTCTGCGTCCAGGCTTTGGAATTTGATATCATCAAGGTATGCGTTAAAGTTGAAGGACGAGCCCCAGCCGTAACAAATATTGATGGCCGAATAAGAAGGCTTGGCGGTTGCAATATCGGAATTGATAAAATCGTAGATCAATTCGCCGTCGATCTCCACCTTGACCGAGCCCGACGAGGGTAGGATCTGCAAAGCAAATTCATACCACTGACCGTAATTTATCCTAAAGCTTCCGCCGCCAACAGTCGTTGTATTGTTGTCCGAGCCATCGCCCGAGCCGTAACGGAGTGTGGCATCATCGGAGATACCCAGAATTCTCGTGCGCTTGCTGCTCTCGACCGCCCATCCCAACAGTGTGGTGTTGGCATTGATCTTTTCATTGATCATGATACGGAAACTGAGAACATAGGGGATCTCATACAGCTCCTTCTTGGGATCAACGATACGGAACATAGCATAGCTGCTCGGGTTAACAAGACCGATCGCCATATTGTTGGGATCGACGGGGTCAACCACAGCCTTCCACTTGCCGGGAGCATAGGATCCGCTGCTGTCCGCCGAGGATTGGAAAACATCCTTGTTGTCGATCTTGCTGTTGACGTAAGATGCCGAAAGAACGGTACCTTCTGTCAGATCTTCAAAATCCAGATGCTCTACGAAATAATTAGTGTAAAGAGATGTATCCAAAGCTGATACCTCCCGGGGTGCTGCTACCGCAATCAGCGGTAACACCGTAATGATCGCCAACAAAAGCGCCAGTGCCTTTGACGGCATTTTGGTTTGTCTTTTCATATTGCCTCCTTAAAATTCAGTTCATAACTAAACGGTAAACTCGAACACGGCATCCTCACCGATCGACTTTCCGTTGAGAACACTTACCACCGAGGATTTCCTTTACAGATATTTATACGGATATATTGTATCACATCTCCCTGCTTTTTGCAACCCCCAACACTAATTTTTGTGCATTTTGCATGAATGATGGTAGTGTGTAGCGCCTGCGGGCGCGGGGAGGTCGCTTTTTGGAAAAAGCTCCGCAAAAACTTTTGATCTGCGCCCTTATTGTAGTTTGAGCGAACATAGCGAACCCCCATGGGGGGGCAGTATGTTCGCTCAAACTTTATCAAGGGCGCGGATCAAAAGTTTTTTGCGGAGCTTTTTTCCAAAAAAGCGACCTCCCCGCGCCCGCAGGCGCTACACACTACCATCATTCATACAAAAATTGATAGGAAGAATCGGAGCCGATGGAGCGACCGTTGAGAAGGCTCTTGACGGTGCCATCGATACGGAGTTCATAGGTGTGTCCCTTAGTCAAGGGGGAGTTAGGCAAAAAGGTACGGCGGTTTCCGGTGCGGTTGGAGGAGATCGTCCCCTCGACGGGGGACTTGGCGGTCACGTCGTAGAGGGAGATTCCCTTCTCTGCCGAAGCATCGGTGACAGGTGCCAAAAACTGCACGAAAATACTGTCATTGGTGGTAACGGTAGCATGGGAGAAGGTCTTTCCGTCCTCGGCGTTGTGTCGGGTGATGTGCACCTCGCCCATGAGCTTGCCATTTACTGCCGAAGTGTATAACACACGGGGTAGCCTGTCCTTCTTGAGATAATACATCAAGAAATCCATAAACGCAAGAAATCTGTCGTAACCGTACTCGGGGTCTATGCCGAAGGGATAGGCGTGTCCTTGGTCTGACATGGCGATGGGCAAGAAATCGGGACCGCCCGCCTCATAATCGGCACATTCATCGTACCAGTAGTTCCACGATCCAAACTGATCGGCTACACCGCAGCAAAGCATGGTGGGGGCGTTATCGTCAGCCAAATATGAGCGGCGGCGCATGGCACCGTCTCCCATGGAGCGGTATGCTACCGAAACGCCGGACGGAATGGGGGTACCGTCCCTATAAGTAAGGAATAGCTGCTCCCCATAGGATTCATCCGAAGCATATCCATCGGGAGATGCCACCCAGTTTTCCAACTTTTCGGGATGCGCCGAGGCAAGAATGCCGCAAAGTGAGCCCTTGGAATGTCCCATGACCGCACAGTTTTCCTTGCTGTAGCCGTATTGATCGGCATGATACTTGACACATCTTACTGCCGAGGTATGCACCGAAACACCGGTATACCCCTGCAAGGAGAAATAGCCACCGTAATATCCGTAGTGGTCGGTTCTAGCCATGGGAACATAGCCATGGTCATAGATCGCCACGGCACAGCCTCTTGTCAGTGCCCCCACATCCAAGGGGCGGTTGGCATTTCGACAGCAGATGGTCATTCGCGCCTCGGAGGACGAGGAAATCATGACCATGGGAGCCTCGGTGTTACTCATGGAGGGATAGAGAATATCCAGCTTCAACTGCAAGTCGATGGGAGTGCCGTCAGGCTTGAGACAGCGATCGACCGTCGTCACACGCTCCTCGGGATTGGGGATCTTATCGCCCTTGCTCACTCGGAAGCCACCCACATCGCCGTTGTACACCTTGATGATCTCATCAACGGTACCCTTGCGACCTTGCACATCCAGATTGTAATACACGATATTCCGAACGATGCGGTAGCCGTCAGGCAGTACATACACCTCCAAGGGATGATAAGAAAGCTCGCAAAGATACAGCTTGATATTCACGCGAATGTTCTGAATACTCCAGTCCAATTGCGGCTCGGTCGCGCGATCGTTTCCCATATAGTCCAGTGTTACCACAACATATCCTTCGTCAAGAAGGTCGGAAAGGATGGGCAAGGCAGGCTCTCTTCCTGCCTTCCGCGCACCCACATATCCCATAATGTAAAGAATCACAGGAGCCTTTTCCTTTTCATGACGGCAATAGGTCACGATCTCGGCGGGAATACCGATCGTCCCGTCATCCGCAAGATGCCACTCCCCTTTTTTATATGCTTCCAATTCTTTGAACATATCTATCCTCCTTTTCCTGCCTTTTCTCTTGATATACTGCGCCATGTACATTATTGACCCGAAATATAATCCTCGATCGCCTTGATATCGTCCTTTGACAGTTCTCGCTCTGCACTTTCCTCGGTATAGGCATAGATGCAAAGCGTTGCATAGGACTTATCCACATACACATCGAACTCCTCTTTTTCGTACCAAATATCATTCTTGAAAAAGAAATCAACAAACACCGCAAGGGTCGTGTCTTCAAAATCCACATTGTCAAAAACAAGACGGCGGTAATTGTGGAGCTTGGTGTGCTTGGTCTGCGTAACCTCGGTGGGGTAAATGCGTTCAAGACCGATAGAATCCCGATGCTCTCCCAGATCCTTCAAAAGATTGTCCGAGCTGTCCTCGGGAGTTTTGTCGATCATCATTACCAAGGAGATGTCATACCAATCGCTGTCGGAGTCCAAAGAATCCTCTTCCAGCTCGTAGTCCTTCTCGGTAGCGCGAAGGGTGCTGTCATTGTAGCGAACCAGAAGTTGAAGCTGGCGGGCTTCGGGAATAAATACGGCATCACAGCAGGTGAAATATCCGTAACTCGACTCGGAATTGGTAGTCGTGCCTTGCTCTTGTATTACCAGTTTCAGGTCTGAACCATGAGCTTCATAGGCTTCGACCAGTGCGTCATTGGGAGAAAGCACCTTCAGTTCCGCAGGGACTCTCGCCACCCAAAAGCGCCAGCCGAGAAGACCTACCACAAGCAATACCATGGAGACTGCAAGCAGTTTAAAAAATAGCTTTAGGATCGTGAAAAAATCTACTCTTCCGTACATAATGTTAACCTTTCTTTTTTACGGTTCGATCGAGGTGGAGTTTAGGTTGATTTTGGGAGACGAGCTGCTTGAGAGAATGATTCTGCAATAACCGAAGTCCGTGCCTCTTCTTCCGCACCTTCTCGGTAAGTAAAAACGCTCCTCTTTTGCCGTTCGCACCAAATCCCCATCCATAAACCTCACCTTACCCTCGCCCCAGCCGTCGCACGGCTCCGCCAAGTGCTGCCCCCTCGCGATAAGCCTCAATAACCCGTCGGCACTCATCGGCATTTTCCACCGAAAAAATAAAATGTTGCCCCCGAATCCCCGCGGTCTCCAGCCTATCCCCCATATCCGACATTCCCGTCACCAAGCTGTTATAAATCACCGAACGGTGATCAAAAGCACGAAGCACGGGAAATTCCGCGCCCCGCCGATCGCGAAGAATCGTCTTCCCGGCCGCACAAGAACGGCAATCCCCCAGCTCCCGTCCCACGCACTTTTCCAAGATCATCAACGGCAAGCGACCGTAAACAATAACCTGCTTGGCACCGCCAATATCCCTCACTTGCGGAAGGGTCAGCTCCGGTGAAAGAATGGCATCTGCAAATCCCATTTTTTCCAGTGCCGCCATGCTTGCGTTATTGGTCACATTCAAGCGAAAATCCCCATGCGGCACAAGACCGTGGGAAACCGCCGAATCCAAATGTCCGAGATTGCCCACAAGGGCATGGCGCGCACCCATAGCCACCACTTCGGCAAGCATCTTCTCCACGCGCGCCCTTTCGCTGTCAAATATCACAGGAGGCAAGATCACGCCATCGGTGCTTCCGTCATAACATTCCAGCGGCAAATAGATGCGGTCAAAAAACCGGCGCGCTTCGTCGGGAATACTGCGCGGATCGCAAAACCGTGCCGTTTTCCCGGTCGCCACCGTCCCCTTGGGAATTGACAGCGCCGTTTCCTCGCGAATGACCGACCGTACCGTCTCTTTTTCCAGATCAGCCACGGCATCGCGGCGAAGGGCATTCAATACCGAGATCGGCAACATCACCCCTTCATCCAGTACGATGTCCACCCGGCCTGCCTCATAGACCGTAGCGCCGAGCTTGGTCAGATTTTTGGCAACCGCCTCGCGAGAAAGCGGTGCATTTCTTGCCTCAAACGGCTCCGGTCCTTCGGCATATCCGCTTTTCCCGCCTGCACTCACGGAAAGACAGATGGGCTGTCCGCGACAGATTCGGGCACTCATATTCATGGGAACCCTTCGGGTAATGCCCGAAAAAGGCTCCAACTGTTCGGTCTTCTTCTTGTCGGCCTCCGAGCGCGTCCCCAGCATAGTGCTGTCCACGCGTCCGCGGAAATAGCCGTCGGTAAAGCCGCCGCGCGAAAAGACCTCGGCCAGCCGCCGCATCTCGGACGCATCGGCACTTCGTCCCTCATCGAGTAAACGACGGTAGATCCGTGTCACTTCTCTGACATATTCCGGCGATTTCATTCTTCCTTCGATCTTCAAGGAAGCCACTCCCGCATCGATCAAAGCGGGAATATGCTCGGCCAGTGCCAGATCCTTCAAGGAGAGCGGATAAGCATTGCCCTTTTTTCCACCGTAAGGCAAGCGGCAAGGTTGTGCGCACTCGCCTCGATTTCCGCTTCTGCCCCCCACTACGGAAGAAAACAGGCATTGTCCCGAATGGCAAACGCAAAGTGCCCCGTGAACAAACACCTCGGCCTCAATGGGAGATTGCTTACAAAACGTCCTAATATCGGTCAATGACATCTCTCTGGCGCAAACCATGCGAGAAAAGCCCATGGCAGCAAGTCGTCTTGCCGCATCGGTGTTGTGCCCCGACATTTGCGTGCTCGCATGAAGCTCCGCCTCGGGAAACCGACGATGGATCTCGACCGCACCGCCCGTATCGGCAACAATAAGTGCGTCGATACCCGCCATGATCGCAGATTCCGCCGCACTTAAATATGCAGAAAGCTCGCGATCGAGCGCCAGCGTGTTCTGCGTGATATAGACCTTCACCCCGTATGCGTGGGCAAGCTTGATCGCCTCACGCATAGCCTCGGGAGTGAAATTGGTCGCATTTTTTCTGGCATTGAAGTCGGTGGATCCCAAATATACCGCGTCCGCTCCCGCATCAATGGCGGCGGCAAGCGAGACAGCATCCCCCGCCGGGCAAAGGAGCTCGGGGAGCTTTTTCGGTCTGTCCGAATTATACATTATCAAATGTGATCAGGTCGAACATGGAGCGCACACGCTTCTGTGCCTTCTTCTTCTGATTCTCAATATCTTTATCATCCGAATGAGTGATGGGCTTGGGTTCTTCCTTTTCGGGAGCGGTCTCGTTCTTCTCCTCCTCCGCAGTGTCGATAGAAAGCTGATTTTCATCCACAACACGGCGCAAAGGACGAAGCTCGATGGTAAAGGAATCATCCTTGGCATCGGCCAGCTCGCTGACAGGAGCCTTAAGGGCCTCAACAGGTGCTTCGCTCACCGCCGCAGGACGGCTCTCCATTTCACGAAGGGCTCTCTCCTTGGCCTCCAGCTTGCGCTCATAGACCTCGCGGAGTGCCTTTTCCTTTTCGATCTCAGCCTTCATGGCATTTTCGCGAATGGTCAACTCACGAACGGCAAGCTCGCTGTCGGAAAGCTCACGATCCACATCCTCTTTCGCACGCACCGCAGCAGCCAATTCAGCGGTCAGCGACTCATACTTGGCGATGGCAGCAGCAAGCTCTTCATCCTTTTCCGCCATACGGCGCTCTACCTCGGCGCGAATGGCATCCTCTTCCTCAATATGGGCATTGAGCTCGGCACGCAGGGCATTCTCGCGAGTCTCTGCCTCGGCAAGTGCCGCTCTCTTGGACGCCAGATCCTTCTCGACCTCGGCGCGTGCCAAAACCTCGGCATCCTTTTCTTCCAAAAGCTGTTGCTCCCGTTTGGCGGCTTCCTCGGTTGCGCCGCGATTCTCTTCTTCTGCCTTCTCGTTCGCCTCGCGAACCTCTGCCAGCTCGGCACGGAGTGTCTCCAACTCTTCGGAAAGTGCCTCCGAACGTGCCTCGGCATCCTTGATCGCCTGCTCGGCGTTCTGCTTGTCTGCCTCCAATGTCTCGTTGGCAAGCTCGGCCTCGTCCAGTCTTTCCGCAAGAACAGCATTTCTCTCCTCGCGCTCTGCCAAGGTCGATTCCAATGCCGTCATCTTCTCGGCCGCCGACTCCAAAGCGATCTGCATATCGTCCCGCTCACGGGCGGTATCCGAAAGCTTGGACTCCAAATATTTCACACCCGAATCCAGTTCGTTGACGCGAGCTTCCAACTCGGTACGGATGCCATTGATCCGCGCCTCTGCCGCAGCTTCCAAGCCGTCCAACTTTTCCTGAAGGGCACGGGCATTTTCCTCGGCAGCAGCCGTCGTCTCCCGCTTCTCTGCAAGTTCTCTTTCCGCGGCCTCACGAAGTGCCAGCTCGTGCTGTGCGAAATCGTTCATGGACGCTTCCTTTTCGACCATTGCCTCATAGCGCTCACTCTGGCTCTTTCTTTCGGCCTCGGCCATCGCACGAGTGGATTCCAGCTCTTGCTTGATCGCCTCCAACTCATCGGAAAGCTCTGCCTCTTTGGCTCTGACCTCACGAAGCATTTCCGCCGTGCGAGCCAGCTCGGTCTCTGCCGCTTCCTTGGCCTGCGTCAGTCCGCTGAGTCCCTCCTCCAGCTCATTGCGAAGGGAGTTCTCGGTCTCTACCAAGGTCTCTCTGACCTCGGCAAGGGCGGTCTCCGCCTCGTTGCGAAGGGCGGTCTCGCGCTCAAGCTGTTCGGTCAACTCGGTCTCTCTCTTGGTCATACCCGCCTCAAGGCTGTCATAATCATCTCGGAATTCTCGGAGCTTTGCCGTCACCTCTGCCAACTGCATACGAAGAGTGTCCTCACGGGTCCCCGAGGCCATGCGCTCGGCATTTCTGGCAGTGCGCTCACGGTCATATGTACTCTTGGCGCTGTCCAGCTCGGCGGCCATAGCGCGGATCTTTGTCTCGCGGTCGGCCAACTCCTTACCGGTACGGGTACGCAGTGCCTCAAGCTCGGTGCGGGTGCCGGAAAGCGTTTGCTCCAGCTCGGAAACACGAAGCTCGGTCTCGCGAAGCTTTTGGTTCTTATCCTCGATCAGCGACTCCATCTCACCCAAAGCCTCGTTGAAGTCAGCCTCCTTCTCGGCGGCGGTGCGAGCAAGAGTCTCTTTTTCCTCTTTCTCCCGGGCCGCAAGCTCGGTGGCCTCGCGAAGCTGTGCCAGCAGCTCACCTACGCGACCGTCCAACTCGGACTTGGCGGTATTGGCACTGTCGGAATTCAACAGCGCCTCGTGCATCCGTGCCGTCATATTCTCAAGATCGGCATGAAGCGACTCTCTCTGCTCCTCGGAGTAAGCGAGCTTTGCCGTGATATCTTCAACGCGTGTGCGGAGCTCCGTAACTTCAGCGATCAAAGCCTCGGCATCGGTGCCTGCCCTCTCGGACTCAAGTCTTGTGACCGTCTCCTGCAATTTGGTGCGCTCGGCGCAATAATCCAATGCGCAAAGAAGCGCCGCCTCGTTTTTGGGGCAACGGTTGCCGCTCTTGAGGGCGATCTCCCTCATCTTGCGATCCAGAATACCGACAACGGTCTCTACCGCCTCGGGTGCTTCATCGGTAATGATGTTCATCTGGATGTCTGCAATGGTGATAGTGTACTTCTGCTTCATTTGAAACCTCCGCTCTGATTTGGGGTCAAACCGCATCTTTTCGAGAAATTTGCAGTTTGTATAAAAATGTGCTTGAAAATTTATAATAAAAGTAGTATAATGGATTTACACTGTTATATATTATAATACATTTGACGCAAAATGAAAAGGGCTTTTTGAAAATTTTTTTATCTTTTAGCAGAACTTTTACAATTTGCCCCCCGTTTTTTGGTAATTTTTGCATTTTTGAGTCGTATTTCGGAGGCAACATGACCGAACTTCTTTGTAAACTTTTCGTCAAGGATAGAGAAAACACCTCGGACCCTCTGGTTCGAAGCCGATACGGTACCTTGGTCAGCACCGTGGGCATCCTTGTCAACCTTCTTCTCTCGGCGGCAAAGCTGGCGGTCGGTCTTCTGTCGGGTGCCGTATCGGTAACCGCCGACGCAGTCAATAACCTGTCGGATGCCGCCTCGCAGATCGTATCTCTTATCAGCTTTCGGTTGGCCGCCAAGCCCGCCGACCGTGACCATCCCTTCGGACACGCGCGAATCGAATATGTAGCATCCATGGCCGTCTCCTTTTTGGTGCTTTTGGTGAGCTTTGAGCTTCTCAAAAGCTCGGTGCAGAAGATCTTCCACCCCGAAGAAACGATATTCAGCATGATCACCGTTATCGTACTTGCGGTTTCCGCTGCGGTCAAGGTCTGGCTGTTTCTCTTTAACCGCCGCGTGGCGAAAAAGATCCGCTCGGAGGTCATGCGCGCCACCGCCGCCGACAGCCTTTCGGATGCAGGTGCCACAACTGCGGTTTTGGTCTCAACGATCGTCTTGCGTTTCACGGGCATTGATATCGATGCCTATGTGGGTATCGGCGTCGCCATTCTGATCTTTATCGCGGGTATAAAACTTTTGGGAGAAGCGAAGAATCTTATCATAGGAGAAGCCCCCGACGCAGATATCATACGCGCCATTTGCGATATTGTAAAGGAATACCCCGAAGCCTTGGGCGTTCATGACCTGGTCGTTCACAATTACGGCGCGGGCACGGTCATCGCCTCCCTTCACATCGAGGTGGACGGCGCCGTCGACATCTTCCAAACCCACGACACCATAGACAACATCGAAAAACGACTTTGCTCGGAGCTGGGCATCCGATGCACCATCCATATGGATCCCATCGTCACCGATGACGAAGAGGTGACCGCCACACGCGCCACGGTCGTCTCTGCCATCCGCGAGCTGGACGAAACATGGAGCCTCCACGATTTCCGTTTTGTCCGCGGCGCCACCCACACCAACCTCATTTTTGATCTGGTCATTCCCTTTGAATGCCGTGAATCGGAGGAGGACATCCGTTGCCGCGTGGAGCAAAAGGTCAAAGAGATCAACGCAAGCTATTTCACGGTCATCACCATTGACAAGGAATGATGACATAACGAACAAAGAAAAGGAAACACAAATATGTCCAAAATACTCGGAATCGATATGGGAACCGCATATACCCGCTTTTGCCGAAAAAACGACGGCATCATTCTTCGCGCCCCTTCGGTCATTTCGCTGGAGACCCGTTCTCAAGCAGTGCTCGCCGTAGGTCTGGAGGCCAAGCGTATGATCGGAAGAACGCCTCCCAACATCTCGGCCATCAAGCCCATCCGAAACGGTGCGGTGTCCAATATTCGTCACGCGTCCCTTTTGGTCGGTGCTCTGCTTGACGAAAGCGGTCTGGGTGCCACCTTCCGCCGTCCCGCTATCCTCGCCTCCATTCCCTTTGGCTCCAGCGAATCGGAGCGTCGCGCCTTGGAGGACACCCTGTTCGAAGCGGGTGCGTCCTCGGTCATGCTCGTCGAATCCCCCACAGCAGCGGCACTCGGTGCGGGAATGCGCATCATGAGCGCACGGGGCGGTATGCTGGTCGATATCGGCGCAGGTACCATTGAGGTGGCCGTCCTCAGTCACGGCGGCATTATCATTTCCAGCGTTCTCAAGACGGCGGGTGAGTCCATGACCGACGCCGTGATCCGCAATGTTATTGAAAATCACTCGGTACATATCGGCGAGATGACCGCCGAATCGCTCAAGATCAAGCTCGGCACCTTGGCTCCCACCGACCGCGGCACCGCTCCCGTCAGCGGAAAAAGTGCCAAAATGGGCGGTGCGGCACAAGCAGTGGTCACCACGGGTGAGCTTCGCGAGGCACTCGTCCCCTATGCCGACACCGTCATCTCCACCATCCGCAGTGCTCTTGAAGCCATGCCGCCCGAGCTGTCCTCGGACATCTCCGACTACGGCATTCTCCTTTGCGGCGGCGGCTCACTGTTGCCGGGATTGGCAGAATACATAAAAGAAAAGTTGGGCATGAACGTCTCCCGCGCCAAAGACCCGCAAGACTGTGTCGCTTTGGGTCTTCAGCGCATCATGGAAGGCGGCAAGGAAATGAGACGCTTTATCTGCTCCATATCCAAGTAAACACGAAAAAGCATTACATATTTCTCCCCGGAGGTCGTATGTTATGCTTTTTTCGTCGGTGGAATTTGTTTTTTTCTTTCTTCCCCTCTCGCTCGCGGTCTATTTTGTTGTTCCAAGAGCCTTTCGCAATGCCGTTCTTTTGCTGTTTAGCCTAATCTTTTACGGGTGGGGCGAGCCGCGCTATATCCTCCTGATGGTGCTTACCGTGGCGGTCGACTATCTTTTCGGTCGCAAGGTGAGCGGAACACACGGACGGGCTTGGCTCGCAGCGGCTGTTGCCGTCAATCTGGGCATTCTCGGCTTTTTCAAATATTACGACTTTTTCGCCACCCTTACGGGTCTTCCTGTCCTTGGCTTGGGACTTCCCGCAGGGATTTCCTTTTATACTTTTCAAGCCTTGTCCTACGTCATTGACATCTACCGCGGACAAGCCGCATTGCGCGATCCCGTGACCTTCGGCACCTATATCACCATGTACCCGCAATTGGTTGCCGGTCCCATCGTCCGTTACGGCGATATTCGCGAGGAGCTGAAGCATCGGCATATTTCCCCGCCCCGTGCGGCGGCAGGAGCACTCCGCTTTTTGGTGGGACTCAGCAAAAAAATGCTGCTGGCCAATCCCGCAGGCGAGGTGTTTGAATATTTTTCCTCCTTGACGGGAAACGGACTCGGCACTCTCGGTGCATGGCTCGGTACGATTTTCTTTGCCTTTCAGATCTACTTCGACTTCTCCGCCTATTCGGATATGGCAGTGGGCTTGGGACATATTCTCGGCTTTTCTTTCCCCGAAAATTTCAACTATCCCTACTGTGCCACGTCAATTCGCGATTTCTGGCGGCGGTGGCATATTTCCCTGTCCTCCTGGTTTCGCGAATACGTCTATATTCCCCTCGGCGGCAATCGCAAGGGAACGGGGCGCACCCTCCTCAATATGCTTATCGTATGGTCCTTGACAGGACTTTGGCATGGCGCCTCCTTCAATTTTATTCTCTGGGGGCTTTACTATTTTGTTTTGCTGTCCGCCGAGCGACTCTTTCTTGGACGCTTTTTGGAGCGACTCCCCACGTTTTTGCGACGGATCTATTCGTTGTTTTTCATCGCGATCGGATGGGTGCTGTTCGCTCACACCGAGCTTTCGGTGGGCTTGTCTTATCTTGGTGCCATGTTCGGCATAGGGGTTTCTCCCGTCGGTGCGGGAGAGCTTTACCAGCTTTGGCGAAACGCGCTTCCCTTGGGCATTATGCTTTTGGGTTGTACCCCCCTGCCGCGCCGACTGATGAACCGATTCATGGTCACTCGCTCTCGTGCAGCCCGTATCTCGCTCGCCGTGGGCACCCCTCTTTTGCTGTTTTTATGCACCGCCTATCTCGCGGATGCTTCTTATAACCCCTTTTTATATTTTCGATTTTAACGAGGACTCTCATGGAACAAAAACGATTTACCAAAAACGACGCCTCCTTCCTTTGCGCCAATTGCGGTCGCGAAGTCCTTCCTTTGGGCTACAGCTCCCGCAATCACTGCCCCTTCTGCCTTTGGTCCCTCCACTTGGACATCAACCCCGGCGATCGCGCCTCGGAGTGCGGCGGAAAAATGATGCCCCTGCGTGTGGAGACCGATGCGCGGCGAGGGTTTGTTATCGTCCACAAATGCACCAAGTGCGGAGAGATCCGCCGCAACCGCGCCGCTCATGAGGCCAAGACCCAGCCCGACGATGTGCGTCTTCTCATTCGCCTGACCGCGGGTGATCGCTGATTTTGTGGTGCCGTCACTCCGCTTTCACAAGATTTTCACGGTGCCGTGCTACACTGGGATGAAAACAAAAATTTTTATGAGCAGATGGGGAGATTGGGCAAAAACGGGAAATTCTCTCTCGCACGGTACCCCAAAACCGTAAAATCCGAGACAAATCCTCTTTTTTTGCAAATTCCCCTTTGCCGTTCACAAAATATTTATATTTATATGATAGAATAATATAGTTTTGAAAATTTCAAGCAGACAAAATTCGGAAAGGAAACTTTACGACCATGATAAAAATCGAGCATCTGGTAAAAAACTACGGTAATTTCTGCGCCGTAGATGATATCAGCTTTGAGATCGAGCGCGGCGAGATCGTAGGACTTCTCGGTCCTAACGGCGCGGGAAAAAGCTCCATGATGAACATTCTCACCGGCTATCTGTCCGCCACCTTCGGAGATGTATCCATCGGTGAGATGAACGTGTTGGACAACCCTCTCGGTGTCAAAAAGCTGGTAGGCTATCTTCCCGAGCAGCCGCCTCTGTACTTAGACATGACCGTCAAGGAGTATCTTGACTTCACCTACGATCTGAAAAGCTGCACGCTCAACCGCGAACAGCACTTGAAAGAGATCTGTGAGGTCGTACGCATCAGCGACGTGACCAACCGTCTCATCCGCAACCTCTCCAAAGGATATCGCCAAAGAGTGGGCATTGCCCAAGCACTGGTCGGAAATCCCGAGGTCATCATCTTTGACGAGCCGACCGTAGGTCTTGACCCCAAGCAGATCATCGAGATCCGTAACCTCATCCGCACCCTCGGAAAAAACCATACCGTCATTCTCTCCACGCACATTCTCCAAGAGGTGCAAGCCGTTTGCGACCGCATCATCATCATCAACAAGGGAAAGCTTGTGGCTGACGAAAAGACCGAAAATATCACCCGCGCCGTGCAAAACAACCGTCGCTTCAATGCCAAGATCTGCGGTCCCGCTCGCGAGGTTTTGGCCATGCTCAAGGAAAAGCCCGGCATTGTGTACGCCGAGCAGTTGGCAGAGCGCGACGGTGAGGCTTATACCTACATGATCGAAAGCGCCGTGGGCGTGGATATCCGAAAGAGCCTGTTCTACACGCTTGCCGAACGCGGCTGGCCGTTGATCGGTCTGGAGTCGCTCGGCATGAATCTGGAGGACATCTTCATTACCATCGTCGATTCCACCGACAGACCCCAGCGCCGCGAAAGCCGCCGCAAGGTCGTTCGCTCCGCACGCGATGCCATGGAGAAGGAATACGCTCGGGACATCATGGAAAAGACCGCCGCCGAGCAGAAGAACGCCAACAGCGACAAATAAGCGCAGAAAGGATGTCAAGCTATGTTTGCTATATATAAAAAGGAGATGCGCTCCTATTTCATCAATCCCATCGGTTATGTGTACCTTGGGATCTTCCTCGCCATTTCGGCGCTGATCTGTTGCTACACCACGTTGCAGGCCAACAGCTACAGCACCTCGGCCTACTTCACCTACATGATCTTCGCATTCGTCATCCTCATTCCCCTTCTGACCATGCGATCCTTCGCGGAAGAGCGGAAAATGCGGACTGAGCAAATGCTGCTCACCGCCCCCGTTACGATCACGGGCATGGTGCTCGGCAAGTATTTTGCGGCGTTGACCATGTTTGTGGGCACCGTACTGGCCTCCTGCATCAACTTCATCCCCCTTTACATCATCGCCGATGAGGAAAGAGCCTCTGCCGGTGAATATGCCAACCCCGTTATCGGTCCCAATACGGCGACTCTCATCGGCAGCCTGATCGGTATCATCCTGCTGGGTGCCGCCTTCATTGCCATCGGTATCTTTGTGTCGTCCCTCACGGAAAACCAGCTTTCCGCTGCCGTTTCCACCATCGGTGTTATCGTGTT
This sequence comes from Eubacteriales bacterium, assembly GCA_045537235.1. GTDB lineage: Bacteria > Bacillota > Clostridia > Oscillospirales > CAG-272 > RGIG8775. The sequence goes on along the minus strand of JAZSPB010000123.1, from coordinate 9,436 downwards.
CATGGTCATTCTCGGTCTTGTCAATCAGATCGGCACCGAGGAGGAAGGCACCCGTTTGATCAACAACTACGTCGTCCGTGTCGTCATCGACTGGATCTCCGTGCTCAGCCGATTCTCGAAATTCGGTTACGGATTATTGGACTTCTCATCCCTGCTGTATTACGTTTCGCTTGCGGCTATCTTCCTGTTCCTCACCGTGCGCGTGTACGAAAAGCGCCGCTGGGGTTAAGATTACAGCCCTCCGCACTCTCTGCCGCCCCGAACGCAGAGAAACGTCAAATCTTCGGGGAGAAAGGAAATTCTCACGCTGTGAGAAGCACATATTGGTTTGAGTAAAAATGATTTTTTGAGAAGCCGCCGATTCCGTTACGGAAGTATGTCGGTGGTGATCACGGCTCTGATCATTGCCGCGGTCATAATTTTCAATGTAATATTCTCGGCACTGGCCGGTCGATATCTTTGGCACATCGATATGACCCGCGAGGGCATCTACACCCTGTCCGACAACTGTAAGGAGCTGCTTGGCGAGGCCTTTGAGTCGGTCTCCCAGCGCCGCGAAGAGGAAGGCGTGTCCGAGCCTCTGAAGGTGACCATCAAGTTCTGTGATATGGAAGACAATATCATGGAGGACACCGCCCAGCGTTATGTCTTGATGACCGCCAAGGAGCTGGCTGACCGCTTCCCCGAGTACATCGATATCGAATTCATCAACATTTGGGAGAATCCCACCGCCGTGGAAAAATACAAATCCTCGGTGATCTCCACCATCAATTCCTCCGATGTCATCATCGAAAGCGGCACCGAATACCGCGCCTATAAAAACAGAGATTTTTATTTGATCAACTCGGGCGAGACCACCCCTTGGGCTTACTACGGTGAAAAGCGTTTCGGCTCCTCCATCCTTGCCGTGACCCAGACCGAAAGCCCCGTTGCCGGTGTGCTGACCGGTCACGGTGAGACCTTCACCGATGCCGAGCTGGTCTATCTCTTGGAAACCGCCGGCTATGAGGTGCAGCTGATCGATGATCTGATCAACACCGAGTTACCCGAAAACTGCCGCACCCTTGTCTGCTACAACCCCACCGCGGACTTCCTTCAGGCCGACAGCATCTCCGACCTTTCCGAGTTGGATAAGCTCAGAGATTTCCTTGAAGAATCCAACCACTCCTTCATGGTATTCATGTCCCCCTCGTCCCCCATTCTTCCCAACTTGGAAAACTTCCTTGCCGAATGGGGCATTGAATACGGTCGCCATACCGATGAGAGCGGCAACACCTATCCCTGCACCATCAAGGATGCCGATAATGCTCTTACCGCGGACGGTCAGACCTTCATCGGTCAGTACATGGAGGCAGGACTGGGTGCTTCCATCACCAAGGATATGCGTGCCACCACCAATCCTCGCCGCGTGATCTTTAAAAACGCCATGCCCATTCTGATCCCCGATCAAGTGGATGGCGCAGACTATGATATCACAAACTTCTTGGACGAAGAAACAGGACTCAGTGTCTCCTACGGCTACAAAAACCTCGGCAGCGGTCAAAGCCGTGAGGTCTTCAACATCTTTACCGCCGCCAACTCCTCGGTTCTCATGGCCAACGGAATGCAAGTAGCCTCCGCCGCCGATAACGAGTACCCCTACGGTCTTATGGCTATCAGCCGTCAGTTCCGCGCAACCCAAGAGGACAATTACGGCTACGCACAGGCTGACCAAAGCTCTTATGTTCTGGCCTGCGGTTCCACCGAGTATGTCACCGAAAAGCTGATCCAATCGGCCACCTACGGCAACAGCGAGGTGCTTCTGCATGCCTTTGTACAGATGGGTAAAGAATCGGTTCCCTCTTCCCTTGAGCTCATGCCCTTTGCGGACACCACCATCGACACGCTGACCGTTAAGCGCGCCAACGCTTACACCCTCAGCCTCACCATTATCCCCCCCGTTATCATCTTCGGCATTGGAATCTTTGTGATCGTCAGGAGAAAATACTCATGAAGATGATATCAAGTAAATCAACCCTTGCATCCAAACAAAAAAAGGCGGCACTCCTCATTGCCCTCGCCATTGTTCTTCTTGTAGTCGCTTTCTTTGTTGTGGATTATATCGTTCATATCGATTCGTGGAACGATATCGACGGCACCGAGTATACCATCAAGCGCCAAGACGGCGTATATGCGCTGTTTGACGCAAACGGCTATATGATGAACACCGTCGTCGAAAACGGAAAAACCTACTATGAAACCGAGCTCGGAACACTGGTCGCCCTTTCCAACAAGGGCGAAGCCAAGATCTTCGCCGTAGTTGACCCCGATGACGGAGAAGGCGTTTCGGACTACAATCGCCTGATGATGTATCCCCGTATCCAAACATCGGACATCCATACCATCCGCGTGAAAAACCAACACGGCTCTTTCTCCTTCACCCGCAACAATGACGGCGACGTCGTGATCAAGGATTACGAAAGCATCGCCTACAACGAAGAAATGTTCGCTTACCTGCAAAGCGTATGCGGCAACACAACGGTCATGCAAAAGCTTTCTGCCGAAGCTGTGACCAAGTACGGTTATGAGGAATACGGGCTTGATGACCCCGCCGCCACCATAACGGTCACTACCTCCACGGGAAGAAGCCATACGCTTTATGTGGGCAAGCAGATCGTTTCGGGCAACGGTTACTACGTTCGTCTGGACGGCAGAGAGGCTGTGTACATTTTCAACACCTACATCGGCAATGCCGCGTTGGTGCCCATTGAATCCTATGTAACCCCCCTCATCGTTTACCCTGTTACCGCGACCAACTATATGTTTGTCTACAATTTCATGGTCAACACCGTCACGCACAACGAGGACGGAACCTCGTCCCTTGACACCGATATCGCCTTGACCTTCTGGGATATGGCCGATCGCGAGGACACCGAGTTCCAAACGCAGGCTTACAAGATCACAGACCCCAATCTGATGATGTATACTCCCTCCTCCGACGCAGTAAATGTTGTCATGAACGGATTTCTCAACATGAAATTCATCGGTGTGAAAAAGATGGGTGTCACCGATGCGGCTCTTAAAGAGTACGGTCTTGACAAGCCCGCCAAGATTCTGTACTATGAGTTTGAAGTCACCGACGAAAACAAAAAGCCCTTCTATATCAAAAACCACGTCTATGTAAGCAACCTGACCGAAAACGGTACCTACTATGTAACCGCCGATGTCTATGGCTGCTCGGACAAGGAAAACTACGAAAAGCTGGCAGCCTATAACCACATCGTAGAGGTGGATCGCTCCATGCTTCCCTTCATGGACTGGACCACCATGGATTGGGTCGAAAAGAGCTATTTCCAGATGGGTATTTTGGTTTGTGACCGCATGGAGTTCCAAGTGTCCGACTCCGCCGAAAAGATCGTGTACGACATCGTCCAGATCGACACCAACGGTGACGGAAAGGCCGATGATGTCGAGGTCTATCTCGTCACAGCCGACGGCAACAAAAAGTTGGCGGTCAACAACTTCAAGACCTTGTTCCTCAATATGCTTGGCGGTAAGCTGTTCGGCAAAGCCAAGATCTCCGAAGAGCAAGCCGAAGCCATTATAGCCGACCCCGCCAATCACTATCTGACATGGACGGCAACCACCACCGCCGGAAACCAACACACTTATTCCTACTACTGGCTGGAGGACGGCAAAGCCCTTCTGACCGTGGACGGTAGCTGCGAATTTTACGTTTTGACCTCAGCGGTTAAAAAGGCGATGCAAGATGCGATCGATGTTTCCAAGGGAATCAAAATCACAGCCGTTACACCTTATACCAATATTGACAAATAAAAATTTTCCACCGATTCGATTGAGTCGGTGGATTTTTTTGAGGGAGGGCGCTTGCAGGCGCGGAAGATCCCTTTTTGAAAAAGCTCCGCAAAAACCTTAAAAGCCAACTGCAAAATCTGTCACTAACCAATATCGCCTATCCGGTCGGCATGGGTACCTTCCCTCTTTCTTCGGTCGGGAACCGATATGAAACCTCCCCAATGCCGCAATTTGCAAAAAAACATTTTTCAAATAACAAAAGCAGGTCATTTTCCTTTTTAGGACATGACCTGCTTTTGTAAAACTATTCTTTAGAATACAGTTCTGATGTAGTAGGAAACTTACAGCACACCCGCAAAGATGAGAATGCAAAGAACCACTCCGATAAGGGAATACAGCCCCATAAGAGAACCGATAATACCGAAGACGATTCCTACGATCGGAATTCCTGCGAGAACACCGATCAAAACACCTACAACGGCACAAACTACGATGAAAATGATAAGCTGAATAAGGAAGGATGCCAGATTTCCCTTCTGAATCTTAAAGGGTGTAGGCCAAAGAGTCTTCAAAAAATCCATGATAATACCTCCAATTAGAATTTGTAACCAAAAAGGATACGTTTTAATTATATCACAGTTGATCAAGAAATGCAACCGATTCCGCGAAAAAAAATGTTTTTGATTAGACCAAAACCTCTTGCGGTGCTTGAACCGTGTCTTTTTTCTGTGCCTGCGGCTGCTCGTTGCCCGAAAGCATCAACTTGATCCGATTGTGCTGATTGACGGGGGATGTACTGGGATCATAGTCGATGGCGGCAATGTTCACATGAGGATGCGTCTCTTTGATGCGGTTCATCACGCCGCGCCCCGCAATATGATTGGGCAAACAGCCAAACGGCTGAACGCAAACGATGTTGTTCACTCCGTTCTCAATGTGCTCCAGCATTTCTGCGGTAAGAAGCCAGCCTTCTCCCATCTTCATGCCAATGCCGAGATAACCGTCCACAAGACTCCGCGTCTTTTCGAAGTCGCAGGAGGCATGGAACAGCCCTGTGGACTCCAGAGCCTCGTTGATATCCTTCTGCTTTTTCTGAAGAACCTTATACGCGAACTTCCAAACGGGATACATTTTTCGACCGCGTCGATACAGCTTGTAGTCAGCAATGCAGTTGTACACAAAAAACATTGCGAAATCGAGGAATCCCGCCATGACAGGCTCACAGCCCTCGGACACCAAAAAGTCCTCCAGCGAATTGTTTCCCAAAGGCGAATATTTGACATAGATCTCGCCCACGATGCCTACGCGGATCTTCTCCCGAGAACGGTCGCAGGGAATGTCGGAAAAAGCCTTGACCATTTCGAAAAACTTGACCTTGACTTTTTTGTAATTGAGATGCTTGGTCTCCACAAGAAACCGCGTAAGACTTTCCGTCCACTCTCCCGCCAGCCGTGCCGCATGACCTTCTTCCAATTCATAAGGACGGCAACGGTTGACCAAAAGCATCAAAAGATCGCCAAACAAGATGGCATACATCATGCGAATGAGCATCGGCAGTGTCAGCTTAAAGCCGGGATTGCTCTCCAGCCCCTGGAAATTGAGAGAGATGACAGGAATATGCCCGTATCCGGCGCGCTTCAGTGCCTTTCGCAATAGCGATATGTAGTTGGAGGCACGGCAACCGCCGCCCGTCTGGGAGAACATGAGTGCCACCCGATCGGTGTCATATTTGCCGCTGTTAAGGGCATCGATAAACTGACCGATCACCAACTGTGCCGGATAGCAAGAATCGTTATGAACATATTTCAACCCATTTTCCGTAACACCTGCGCCTTTATTTTCCAGCATCTCCACATGATAGCCGTACTCATTCATGATGGCTGACAGCATTCGAAAATGGTGAGGAAGCATATCGGGAATGAGAATGGTATGGGTGCGGCGCATCTCCTCGGTGAACAGAACACGCTCGCCAAAATCTTTGATCTTACTCATACTCTTCCCTCCTCTTTCTTGCTTTTCTCCTCATCCACCGCGGCCAACAAACTGCGAAGTCGGATCTTGACCGCGCCAAGGTTGGTGATCTCGTCGATCTTGAGCTGGGTATAGTGCTTTCCGCGCGATTCGAGAATATCGCGAAGCTCGTCGGTCGTTACCGCGTCAATACCGCAACCGAAGGAGACCAACTGTACCGCCTCCATATCGGCATTTTGAGAGAGTGCCACCGCTGATTTGTACATACGCGAATGGTAAGTCCACTGGTTAAGCACATTGACACGGGGCATACCGCCCAAATGCTCCAGACCGTCCTCGCTGATCACCGAACAGCCCAGCGACGTGATCAAAGAATCGATTCCGTGGTTGATCTCGGGGTCAACGTGATAAGGACGCCCCATAAGGACGATAATACGCTCCCCACGCGACCGCGCCTCGGCAATGATACGTTCACACTCGGCTCTCACCGCCGCGCGATACTCACCGTAAGCCGCCTTACCGACTGCAATGGCACGTTTGATATTCTTCATAGAGAACCGTGCAGGCTCTTTTGCCGTCTTGCCGCTTTCACGGAAATATTTATCCAAGCTGAATGCCAGCCGTTTGTCGTCGCTCATGTCCAAGTAGGGGAACATAAAATCCACTTCCGAAAGACTGCGCATACTGGAGTGGAGCAACTCGGAATAATAGGCTACCACGGGACAGTGGTAACTGTTATCGGTCCCCTCCTCCGCGAAATTGTAGGTGCAGCAAGGATAGAAGATCCGTGTCTCACCCGAAGCCACCAACTGCTCTATATGACCGTGCATCAGCTTTGCCGGATAGCAGACCGTATCCGAGGGGATGGTAAACTGTCCGTCATAGAAGGTCTGACGGTTAGAGAATCGGGAAAACCGCACCGCATATCCGAGCGACCGCAATGCCGCACTCCAGAAAGGTGCCGCATCAAACATTTCAAGTCCCATGGGAATGGCGATCGTCTCCCCCTCTCCCAACGGAAGATTGCCCAAATACTGCCGCTTGAACTCATACAAATTGCCTCTCTTGACCCCATCGCCCTTGCCCGTCATACGCTCACAGCGATTACCGGAAATAAAGCGACTGCCGTCCGAAAAGGTATTCAGGGTGATCGAGCAAGCGTTTTCACAGCCGCGACAGGTCGTAGACACCGACTTGTGAGTAAAGCCTGCCAACTCCTCGCCATTCAATAATGTAGACTCACAAAGCCCTCTGGACTTGGCATACAATGCCGCGCCAAATGCTCCCATCAGTCCCGCAATGGCAGGACGAATGACCTCGCACCCCACCTCGCGTTCAAAGCAACGAAGGACACAGTCATTATAGAAGGTTCCCCCTTGCACCACGATGCAACGCCCCAGCTCTTCGGCCGAGCTGACGCGGATCACCTTATAAAGCGCATTCTTGACCACACTGGCACAAAGACCGGCAGAAATATCCTCTACTGACGCGCCGTCCTTCTGCGCCTGCTTGACCGCCGAGTTCATAAATACCGTACATCGGCTTCCCAATTCAGCGGGCGCACGGGCATACAGTCCCTTCTTGGCAAATTCCTCTGCGGAAAGACCGAGTGCCCCGGCGAAGGTCTCAAGGAACGAGCCACAGCCCGACGAACAAGCCTCGTTGAGCATGACCGAATCGATCACGCCGCCGCGAATCTTGAAACACTTAATATCCTGACCGCCGATATCAATAATGAAATCCACATCGGGATTGAAAAACTGAGCCGCGCGCAAGTGCGCCATCGTCTCTACAAGACCGCAATCCAAGTGAAATGCATTCTTGACCAGCTCTTCTCCGTATCCCGTGGAAGCGCAGCCCGCAATGGTCACACGGTCACCGCAAAGCCCGCGAAGCTCACGCAAATGCTCCAAAACCACATCCACCGGATTTCCGTTGTTGGCGCCGTAATAGTTGTAAAGAATACGTGCATCCTCGTCGATCAGCACCATTTTCGTGGTGGTACTTCCGCAGTCGATACCCAGATATGCTCGTCCGCTGTAGGTGGCAATATCACCGTATCCTGCCGTCGCCTTGGCATGACGCTCGGAAAAGGCACGGTAATCTTCCTCGGTCTCAAACAAAGCCGCAGAATGAACGAACTTGTCGCCACCCTCTTCTGCCGCCCGAATTGCATCGGAAAAGGCAGACTCCAACTCTGCAAAGCCAAACTCACGGACTTCGCGCCCCTGTGCAAAGGCATCCTCGGCATACAGTGCTGCGCCCAAAGCCACGGAAATGCTATCGAACTCGGGAGAAAGGGCCTCATCGCCTTTCAGCTCCAGCATATCAATAAAGCTCTTGCGAAGCCCCAAGCAGAAATGTAGCGGTCCGCCAAGGAAAACAACAGGTGCCTCGATGGGAGTGCCGCCCGCAAGACCGCCTATGGTCTGATTGACCACCGCGCGATAGACGCTGGCGGCAATATTTTCACGGGACACGCCCTGGTTGATCAGCGATTGAATGTCCGATTTGGCAAACACACCGCAACGGGATGCGATGGGATAGATCTGCGTTGCCGCAAGGCTCATGCTATCAAATTCGTCGTTAGTGACGTGCAAAAGCGAAGACATCTGGTCGATAAAGGCGCCGGTACCGCCTGCGCAGGTGCCGTTCATACGCGCATCTACTCCGTGGGACAGGAAAATGATCTTGGCATCCTCGCCGCCCAGCTCGATCACCGTTTTTGCTTCGGGTAACTTCCGTCGAACCAGAACCGACGTTGCGTGCACCTCTTGGACAAACAGAAGTCCCAGTTCCTCTGCGATACCCATACCCGCCGAGCCGGAGATCGCCACGCTGACACATCCGCTACCGACCATATCCCGAATCGCGCCCAACATTTCATATATTTTTCGTCGGGGATCGGCATTGTGCCGTTCATAGGCAGAATACAGCATTTCTCCGTTCTCGCAAAGAACAACCTTGGAGGTTGTGGAGCCAACATCGATTCCGAGATAGTAATGTTTCATCTGCGGCCACCTCTTTCATGATCAAAATCATAATTATTTTAGCATATTTTTTGATAATTTTCAAGATGCTGTCGGTGAAATTCATAAGTCCTTTAAAAAGTTGTTACATTTTTTTGGAGAATTGGAAGTAAATGCGTCGTGTGCTTCGGGGAACAGACCAAAGGACTCGATAAAAATGCCTTACAATAATATCGTTACAGGATTTCTCCTCGCTCAAGATTCGCTTTTGTGTCCTCAAAAGAGTGCTTTTTCAAGAAAAGCAACCGGACTTCGGAGAGCATAAAGAGGCTCCCTCCGGGAGGGAGCTCCCGACGAAGGCGGGTGAGGGAGAGCGCGTCACAATAAAATTAGCGCAAACCTAAAATCGTGCAGACTCCTTCCGCCACACTCCGCGTGCCATCTTTCTCCCGAAGGAAGTCCGGCGGCTGCCCGACAGTACATCCAAAGGTGTAACACATTCCCCCTTTCAATTCAAGGCATAAAAAAAGAGCACAAACAAAAAGGGTGTTGTCCTTATGGGAGAAATCACCATAACGTAAAATTCCCACAGACCAATCAAACGGTTTGTGGGAATTTTTATTTTATAAGCAGAAGAAACGGGTCAACCAAGCCTTCTCCGGTGGGAGAAGGTGGCAGCACCGCTTCAATGAAGTTGAATG
>JAZSPB010000047.1:0-5647 GCA_045537235.1 Eubacteriales bacterium | reverse complement strand
TGGTGGGGTAGTCAATCAAAAACGGGACGATGTGGGCATCGTCCCCTACGATTTCTATCCAACTTTGTTGTGAGATGGTAGGGGCGGTCTGTGACCGCCCGCGGGCGAACGCAGTTCGCCCCTACTACGCACAGGCTTTCTTTTTTGTGCACCTCGCAAAAAAGGCGGGGCGGAAATGGTGCATTTGTCCAAAGTTTTCCGCCGCGTGTTGACAAATGAACGCCCTTATGTGATGATGAAAATAAGGAAACATAGATTTTTTTGAAAATCGTGTCACAAAAGCGCCTTTTTAATCGTTATTATAAGTAGGAATTATTGGAATAGAGAAAGGGGGACTATGAGGTATGATCGATGTTGAGAAAATACTGTATAACAAGGTCAAATCTGAAATGTCAAAGTGGGATGAAGAAGGCATTTATGCTATCTCGTTTTTCGTGTATTCCAATGAGTCATACGAGTTTAAAAACTTCTCCAATGTATCCACGTGGTCCATCGGTTACAACACCGAGTCGGATTGCGCGGGAGCAGGTCCCCTTGATGAGGAAAGATGGAACTATGCTTTTTGGAGACAGAACGAAATAGGGATTATTGACATTGACGAACCTAACGAATGTACAGAAGCCTTGTATCAATGGTATGCAGAACAAGGTATCGAAAACATAGGTTTCGAAGATGTGGAAAATATGTACGATGAAGAATGCAACTATATCGGCAAGGGACCTGTTGGTCATTATGAATTAATTGGAATTGCCGCCAATATTGCCAAGAAATTGCAAGAAGAGGGCTTTGTAATACAACAATTCAAAAAACCAATCCCCATTATCATTCACGGACTTGAATGTGCTTGGTATGATATGGAGGCAACCCAAAAAGCAAACCCCAACGGAGAGGCAGAAACCTATATCCATGCGATGAAAGCATTGGAATAACACAAGGGGACGATGCGCTTGCATGAATGGATGAATGGTAAGGAGGTTTATGTGTATGACCGAAGATAGAAAATGGAAGATCGGATGTTTGAGCGTCGCTTTGGTCGTGATTGCCCTTGTTGTGTCTGTGTTGTGTTATTTTCTTTTCCGTCCGGCGCCGGTGTATGAGACCAACGATATCGCCGATTACGGCGTGGTCAAAGGTAACTACGACAACGATACCCCCAAAGAGTTCATCTCCTCGTTCTTCCCGAAAAAGATTGAATCGTACTTTTCGGACGTAACCTATCATTACAAAGCCAAAGAAGGCGACACCTATGCGTATGAGATGCAGTTGGAGTTTGTAATAAAGGACACCGACAAATATACCGCTTTCCTTTCCGACGTGATCGGTGATGCGGTCTGCGAACCGTTTTATTTCGCCCCGGACTTCCAAGCACATTACATTTCCGATGAGTTAGAACTTGGCGAATGTCGTGAGGATTATCGATTTTACATTTCAGGAGCAAAGATCGGGTTGGTTTTGTTCTCTGAAGAAGAACAGCGATTCGTTTTCGTCGCTTTGGGAATGTACGATGGTGGCGGTGCCAATGTGGAAGAGTTAGGTTTCTTCTTTGACAGATTTGGGATCGATCCGAAGGAATATGCCCGGCGAGCCGAGCATGGATACATCATTCCTGATGTATCATAAAAACGCAAGGGGAATAACACAAGGGGACAATGCTCTTGTGTAAATTGGTGAATGGTAAGGAGGTTTATGTGTATGAGAAAGAATTCAAGAACGGTACGCATCTGTGTTATTGTGGCCTGCGTGGTTATTGCTATCGTCATCGCCGTGCCCCTATACCTGCTTTTTGGACCGGCGCCGGTGTATGAGACCAACGATATCGCCGATTACGGCGTGGTCAAAGGAAACTACAATAATAATGCACCAAAGAGATTTATCTCTTCGTTCTTTCCCGAGGAGATCGAATCGTACTTTTCGGATGTAACCTATCACTACAAAGCGATAAAAGGCGATACCTACGCGTATGAGATGCAGTTGGAGTTTGTAATAAAGGATACCGACAAATATACCGCTTTTCTTTCCGACGTGATCGGTGATGCGGTCTGCGAACCTTTCCGTTTTGATTCGGACTATCAAGCGTACTATGTCGCCAATTATTTGACGCTTAGTCGCCTCTATGAAGATAAGTTGGTTGATCCCAAAGAAAACCCGCTTCATATAGACAATGCAAAGGTGGGTTTGGTGTTGTTTTCGGAAAAAGAACAGCGATTCGTTTTTGTAGCATTGGGAATGTTCGACGGCGGTGGCGCGACTGTGGAGGAGCTGGGTTTCTTCTTTGACAGATTTGAGATTGATCCGCAGGCATACGCCATGTTGGCAGACCACGAATATGCCGGCCCGGGAACATAAGAGCAGAAACGCAAATGGACAATGCTCTTGTGTTACCTACGTTATTTTGCTAAATCCGTATAAATAAGCCTCTTTATTTTGCTGAAATCGTTCTTTCGCATTGGTAAAATCTGTGTTAAGATAAAAACACAAGAGAACCGTCCCCCTGTGTTCCCGCTGCGATTAGTCGCGCTAGTGTTGATACATCGACATCAAACAATACACGGGAGTCAGTGGATGTAGAGATTACTAACAACTCAAATTGCAAAAAACTCTATTGCGACCAACGATTGCGATGAAAGGAGTACACGATGGAAATATACGGAAGTTTAGACGATTTACGCGAATTGCTGGTTTATGATATTCTCGGGGTGATCGCGCAGGTATTTCTTCTGTTTGTGACGTCCTGGAATGTCGTCATTATCATCGTGTGTTGTATTTTTGATGTTGTATTGGTAACGACTGAGGTTATAGATCGGCTATATCTTAAGAGAAAAATCGTTTTGGATGCACAAGGTTGCACCTTTGTTTCGTCTAGGGCAACGAAAAAATTCACTTGGGAAGAGATCAATATTCAATACACAAAGAACTCGTCGTATCTTTTTGGTGATTCCGAAATTCTCAATGAGGGTGTCATCCTTTCTGCTAAACCGATTTCTAAACCGGCACGCATCGGCGCAATGACCTATTGTCGGTTCACACATCCTTGTGTAAGCGTGTTTATTCGTTTTGCATCCCCTTTGGACGAATTGAAAAGAACTGCTGGAAAATTTGTTTACATGGGTTTTGTTGCTGATAAAGGCGAGTTGCTTGGTTTCTTGAAATCAGTAGCACCGGGGGATTTATCACACGGAACACAAGGGTGAAAACACAAGCGGACGGTTCTCTTGTGTTACCTACGTTACCATACGTTTAGAGAGGTGATTGTATGAAATACCGTTGTCCGTACTGTGGCGAGAAAGGGTTTATGTTTGTGGAGAAGATCGACTTTTTGCCCCGCTGGTTGCCCGAGTATTTTCAGGGCGCCCGTTGCAGCATCTGCCGTGAACGGGCGGTGTACCATTCCCGCTGGGGCGGTCGTATCGGACATGCGGTGATTCAAAGCGCCATCATCGTGGTGGTGCCGTTTCTGGTCTTCTTTTTGGCCACTCTGCCCACGGGTAGGGCGCCCGTCTATTGGTTGTTAATCGGCGTGCTGGTCGCCGCGGTGCTGCTGTACGGCTTCAAGTGGCTGTTCTGCCACTTAGATAAGCCGACCCACGCCGAACGCGTGGGCAACCCCACCTTTCGCATCACCGTTCCCGCCGCGGTGCGGATGTGGCCCCGCATGCGGGTGGGCGAGATCTATCTCTGCCGCTTCCCTAAGAAAGGGTTGCATTTGGATGCCCCCTACGTCATCGGTATGATCGAAAAGGCGGAGAAGCAGGGCGATCAGCGAGAGATCACCATCCGCGTGGTCAAGGAGTATTTGCCCAAGGGATTGGAGCCCGACGAGGGCGTATGGGTGCTCACCGACGGTGATTTCCATTTGGAGGGTGTTGTCACCCTGCCCCATCGCCGACAGAATGAAGAATAAACAACAAAAAAGAGCCTGTGCTTTTCGCACAGGCTCTTTCTCTTTTCTTACAGTTTATTCTCCTCGGGGAGCACCAGCGGCACCACGTCCCGATTGCACCAGGCCTCGGCGGCGGCACGGATCTCCTCCTCGTTCTGGGGCAGGATCTTGGTGGCCATAAAGTGCTCGTAGGCGTCGCACAGCATCTTCACGTCCGAGCCGAAGGCAATCTGCTTGCCGTGGTCCAGCCACAGGATCTTGTTGCACATATCCCGCACCTGACCCACCGAGTGGGATACCAGAATGCCGGTGACACCGCTCTGCAGGATCTCCTGCATCTTGTCGTAGCTCTTTTTACGGAAGGCGCCGTCGCCCACCGACAGCACCTCGTCCAAAATGATGATGTCGGGATTGACCAGACAGGCGATGGAGAAGGCCAGACGGGATTTCATACCGCTGGACAGCTGCTTAAAGGGTCTGTCCTGGAAATCCTGCAGCTCTGCGAACTCGATGATCTGATCGTACATATCGTCCATAAACTTGCGGGTGTAGCCTAAGAGAGCGCCCCGCAGATAGGTGTTCTCCCGCACCGTCAGGTCGCCGTCAAAGCCGCTGGTCAGCTCCAGCAGGGCGGCGATGGTGCCGCGGGTGCGTACCTTGCCCTCGGTGGGGATCATAATGCCGCTGATGGCCTTCAGCAGGGTGGACTTACCGGCGCCGTTGGTGCCGATGATGCCCATCATATCCCCCTTCTCCAGCGAGAAGGTGACGTCCCGGTCCGCCCAGAACTCGTTGACGGTGTACTTGCCCTGCAGACGGCGCAGCACGTACTCCTTCAGACCGATGTTCTTGAAGTCGCCGGTGATGTAGCGGATGGAAACGCCCTTTGCATCAATAATCTTCATTTGCGCTTCCTCCTTTTAGACGTAATACAGGAACTTGTGGTTGTTCTTCTTATAGATCCAGGCACCGATGCCCACCATCAGTACCGCCCACGCCAGCATCAGCAGGTGATACTGGAAGGAGGGGATGTTGCCGTCGATGGTGATGACACGCACGTACTTGATGGCCAGATACACGGGGTTGACCAGGAAGATGCGCTGGATGGCCTCGGGGTAGGACTCCACGCGGTAGAAGATGGCGGAGCAGTAGTGCAGCAGCAGGGTGAACACGTCGTAGAGATACTTGGTATCGCGGAAGAAGATGTACATCGCCGACAGAATCAGACCTACACCCACATTGAAGATAATCAGGTAGAGGATGGGGTAGATCAGCATAATAAACTTCCAGGTGAAGGGCACACCGTCCAGTGCGGCAAAGAGGAAGAATACCACCAGCGTCAAGCCAAAGTTGATAACGGCAGATACGTTCTTACTGAGTAGGAACAGGTATTTGGGGACGTTAATCTTGGTAAAGATGGAGGCGTTGCTGGTCAGGGCGCTCATGCCGCCCTTGGTGGCCTCTTTAAAGAAGGAGAAGAACACCGTACCGGCAAACAGATAGGTGGTGTAGTGGTCCATACCGCGGCCAAAGAACTGGGTAAACACCAGGCGCAGCACCAGCAGGTTGAGCAGAGGGGAGAGGACGCTCCACGCCATACCGATAACGGTGCCCTTATATTTTTGTTTGAAATCACGTTTCACCAATTCCTCAAACAGGAACAGGTGCTTGGAAAATTTATGAAACATTACACGCAATCCTCCATATCGGCGATGTTGAAACGGGCGGCGTGACGGTGGGTGCGATTCCAGGGGGTGGGAAGCGTCA
>JAZSPB010000076.1:0-65262 GCA_045537235.1 Eubacteriales bacterium | reverse complement strand
GAAAAACAATCTGAGAACCCTGCGAAAAAGTAGAGGTTATACGCAAATTGCATTACAGATGAAAACGGGAATCGAACAGTCCCTTCTTTCAAAATTCGAGAACGGCGAACGTATCCCTCCTACCGAAACATTGATACGGCTTGCTGATTTTTATGACGTCAGCATTGATTATATTTTGTGTCGAACGGATAATCCCGTAATTGCCCGATAAAAAAAGAGCTCGAAACATAGGGTTGCACCCTAAAGGACAGTTTTACCTACCGACAGAAAAAGCAGAAACCGCAGATTGATTTTCTGCGGTTTTTGTGATATAATAGGAGCATGGAAATTGTTTGATGTTAATTTGTAGTTTGTGATAAAGGAGATTGTTATGAGAGCACCATTTCAAATACTTGCAATCCCATATAAATATGAAAACGGAATGCCTATATATTGTGTTTTACATCGTTCAGATTATGACCAGTGGCAATTTATCGCCGGAGGTGGCGAAGATAAAGAATCTCCAAATGACGCAGCAAAAAGAGAAATAATGGAAGAAGGCGGTATAAATGCAAACAATATTATTTCATTAAAGTCAATGTGCTACATTCCCGTTGAAATATTCCCTCGCAGACACCTTTACGGTTGGTCTGATGACATGTATGTCGTTCCCGAATATTCATTTGGATTTGAATGTAACAACGATCTTGTTTTATCTCATGAACATACGGAACTTGTTTGGCTCCCATACAAAGAAGCAAGAGAAAAATTGCAGTGGGATTCCAACAAGACCGCTCTATATGAATTAAATTGTATATTATCAAAATAACACGATAAATAATCTGTTAAATCCAAGTCTCTCTTATGTAAAGGGAGCTTTTTTATGCGTGCCTATCCTTGTCATTATTTCTTGAAAAGCACTGTATTTTTGGTCAAAAATCCGGCATACCTCTTTCGAGATACACCGTATTCCTGCAAAACTGTCCTTTGGGGGACGTCACTAAAGGTCTTTTGTTTTTTGGTATGGGCATCGAAAAAAGACCGAAGTTTTATCGCTTCGTACATACGCGCTTACTCCGTCGAAACAACAAAAAAGCACTTGGATAGATGTCACAAGTGCCTTTGCTTTTTTGATAGGTACAAATCTCCGGGGAAATCGCTTTAAGCCTTTTTGAACTTTCGAATCATCCGACGTATGCCAAGCACCATCGCTTTGATAACGGTAACCGTCATCATTTTGAAATACAATCGCATCCAAAAAGAATTGCGTTCTTTTCGCTTTTCACCGCGGTAGACAGCAGTAACGGTCGCGATAATATCGTTTGGGGCAATTCCCTTCTCAACGGTCATATGGTTATCCCCGCTGAACAGCAAGCTTCCGTCGCGGTGAATGCGCATTAGACGGTGGAGGACATATTGACCGTTTGCCCGTTGATATAAGAGAATATCGCCACGGCTCATTTCTTGGCACGCAACCAAGGCTACAGAATCGACACCTTGACGCAAAAGCGGTAACATACTGGTGCCGTGGGGATACAGCCGAAACTCACCGCCGCTGCCTATAACCTCGCGTATGAGGGGAATGTATTCGTCAAGAGAAAAGTCAATCATCCAACACGCCCGCCTCACGAAGTGTTGATACAAAGGAATCCACATCTTTTTCGGCGGTTGTTCGATCAATATCATAAGTATCCAAGACCGCCGCTACCAAGGTCGTTCTGTCGGCTCCCTTGGTCAACACATCCCAAAGAAGACCGCCGCAACCATTGAGATGAATCACGCCGCTGAATTGACGGCTTGCCTCACCCGTAGCTACAACTACGCGATTGCCTCCTACTTTTCTTGCGATAAATCCGTTTTTGATCTTCATATTGCTCATCCTTTCTTAAAACGCAGACATGGCTTGATGTGCCACAAGAGCCGCTTCGTCCTCCATGTTGCAAGCAAGGCGGAAGAAGGAAACGCGATCAACAAACGAATCTAAAAGATCCAGTGTTGCCGTGGCACCTTCGGCACTTTTGGGAAGATATATCTGGGGGAAAATTCGGGAAACGGCTTCGTCGGTGGAAATGGGAACAATGGCATTCTCAATACCGCGTTCAAGGAAACAAAGCGCACGAAGCGGACACCGACGGTTTTCTCCGTACCGCTCTTTTCCGTTCCACGGCGTTCCGTAGGCCATAATTCCCTCCTCGGTCAACCTTATAATGGGTTTATCTCCGTTGATAATGCGCACACGGTCACCGAAATTCTTTTTCCAAAGCCCTATGTGAGTTGATTTTCCTACACCGCTTCTTGCAGCAAAAGCATATCCCTCTCCATCGCACTCGATCAGTGCAGAATGAAGCAGGAAGGCATCGTGCGCCCATAACCGCTCCGCAATCTCTCGATGGAGGCAGACCGACTCGGCGTAATCGGCATCAATGGGAATGTCGGCAATCTTTATTTCCTCGGCAATATCCTTATCGGTTGCGACCACTGAAAAATCGGGATGCGCAAACTCTGTCACATACTCTCGGCAAAGCGCCTCGGTATACGCGTACCGATTTTGCAAAAGGATATTGATATCGGCAACTCGAATTCCTATCATTTCTTCAAAGTATCGCGTGCGGCGGTCAGCGTGTTCTGCATCAACATGGTGATGGTCATGGGACCAACGCCGCCGGGAACCGGTGTAATGGCTTCTGCGATCGGCTCCACTTCGGCAAAATTCACATCTCCCGTCAATTTTCCGTCAGCCTTACGATTCATACCCACATCGATAACTACGGCACCGGGCTTGACCATATCGGCACCCACAAAATCGGCACGTCCGATCGCCACCACGAGAATATCCGCCTCGCGGCACACTTCGGCAAGATTTTTCGTCTTGCTGTGACAGATAGTTACGGTACCATTAGCATGAAGCAACAGCATTGCCATCGGCTTCCCCACAATATTGGAACGACCGATCACCACACAATTTTTTCCTGCGATCTCTACGCCGGTTCGCTCTAAAAGCGCCATAACTCCGGCAGGAGTACAAGGCAAAAAGCTGTAATCTCCGATCATGATCTTGCCCACATTATAAGGATGGAATGCATCCACGTCCTTGTCGGGGCGAATCTTGAGAAGCACTGCCGTCTCGTCAAGATGCTTGGGGAGAGGCAGTTGAACAAGGATACCGTGGATCTTGGGATCGTTGTTCAGCTTGTCCACAAGTGTTTCCAGCTCTTCCTGGGTGGTGCTTTCGGGAAGCTCGTAGGCTTCGGAATAGAAACCGACCTCCTCACAGGCGCGGCGTTTATTGCGTACGTATACTTGAGAGGCAGGATCTTGTCCTACGATAACAACAGCGAGTCCGGGAAGAAATCCGCTTTCTTCCGCAAACTGCTTGGTCTGCTGTGCGATCTCCTGTCTGATCTGTGCAGAGATTGCTTTTCCGTCAATGATTTTTGCCATTTTTTATCTCCTTTTTGAGTTTTGTTTATTCCTGTTCATCAGCCACTGCGGGAACAGTTCCCTCGGCCATTTTCCGTTTGTGATAACGAACGCTTCCCACGATCCAAATAGCAGTAAATACAACAAAGCAGGCACCGCCCAGCAATTGCGACACGCGGAAGGGACCGATCATCAGGCTGTCGGTACGAAGTCCCTCAATGAACATTCTGCCGAATCCGTACCAAGCCAAGTACCAAAGCGCCACTTCACCGTCAAAGCGTCTCTTTTTATAAAAAATGTTGATAAGCACAAAGCCCAAAACATTCCACAGACACTCATAAAGGAAGGTGGGATGAACATATGCCATGCCAAATACACCGTCAATATCGTTGGGATAAAGTCCCATCCGAAGGAAGTACAAGGGGCTTCCCTCTGCCACAACGCCGCCGTGTGCCTCACCGTTGAAGAAATTTCCCCAGCGACCAATGGCTTGAGCGATCATCACGCCGGGGCCTGCCATATCGGCCAACGGAAGGAATTTCATTTTTTTGTAGCGAGCCGTAAGGAAGATAGCCAGCACACCGCCGATGATACCGCCGTAAATGGCAAGTCCGCCATTCCATACGGCAAAAATATCCCAGAAGGACTTGATATTGCCAAAAAAGATCACCCAGTAAAGTCTTGCACCGATCACACCTGAGATCACGGTGAAAAGCCCAATATCCAAGATATCATCCGGATTGAACTCAGACTGTTTAACGCGGTAAAAAACATAAACAAACGCTGCTAAAATGCCAAGAGTCACAAAGATGCCGTACCACCGAACACTTAGCGAACCGATGGAAAAGAGCACCTTATTGACTTCAAATTCCTCAATGCCGAGGCCGGGAAAAGAAATGGTTACGATGTCTTTCATATTTTCTCCTTTCTCTGCGGTCGAACGACCGAAATTGCAAAATATTCATCACGAAAAGCGGTGTGAAGCAATTGGTTCAGTTCTTCTACGGTGACGCTTTTCAACTGCTCGCCAAAATCCAAAAGATCGGCACCGTCCATGATGAAGTCGATCATATTGTTGGCGATCTCCTCGGTGGAGTCGAAATCCTTGACGTATTCCGAATACAGCACACGTCGGCTTCGCTCCACATCCTCGGGAGCAATTCCCTTTTGTGCAAGCTCGGTCAAGTGCTTTTTGATTCGGGCAAGCACAGTCATGGGATCATCCGCATCGCCCGAAATCGCGGTAAAAGCAAAGGTCTGCGCGATCGAATACGATGCAGAAAAATCGGGAGAGATCATGCCGTCCTCAAACATAGAGTTGTAAAGCTCTCCCGAGCGGGAAAAGACAGCATCGCAAAGGATCGACATGGCGGCGTAACGGTGCATCCTCTCACAGTCATCTTCGGGAATGCAAGAATCCTTAATGCCAATGGAAAACATGGGTTTGGAAACCGCCATCTCACATTCGATCACTGCCGACCTTACCGTTTCCGGCTCATCGGCATAATGTCGCTCTATCTCTTTAGACACAAAATTCGCGGGGAGAGTTTTGTCCGCAATCGCGGCAACGGTTTCCGGTGCAATATCACCGCACACCACAAGAGCCATATTTTTCGGATTATAGAAGGTTTGATAGCACTGATTCAACATATCGGCCGTAATCTCTCCTACCGATTCAGCAGTGCCGGCCACATTACTCCTGACACTGTGACAGTGATAAAGCGCCTCCATCATTTGGTCAAAGCAACGGTTATAGGGATTATCTTCGCCCATTCGGATCTCTTGAACGATAATGCCGCGCTCGCGCTCCACCAACTCCGGGGTAAAGTGCGGATCGGTAACAAAATCCAAGAGCGCCGATAAAGCCTCCTCTACCTGCTCGGTGGTGCTGAAAAGATAGACCGTCTTTGTATAGGTCGTATACGCATTGGAATCCGCACCGCAATCGGAAAACCGCTCAGTAATATCACTTCCGTCCGATTGGGTAAACATACGGTGCTCCAAGTAGTGAGCGATCCCGTCGGGAACCTGAATAAAATCCTTCCTTCCCTTGATTTGGAAACAGTTGTCAATAGAGCCGTACTTGGTTCCGAACACGGCATAGCAGGATGATAGCTTTTTGGGGAACACATAGATATCCAATCCGCTTTTATGAGTAAAACGGAAATATTTTTCACCGAGATTCGGATTTTCAAACAAAGTCATTGTACTCATCTTCGTTCTCCTTCCCCGTTGAATTGCCGCCACTCAAGAAATAAACGGTATCCAAGGACACCTTCCGCGCCACCTCGATCACCTGATCAACGGTCACACGTTCGATATTTTTCATGAATTCTTCAACCGTACAGCGAACACCAAAAAGATCGCGTCCCGTATAATAGGACTCCAAGGTTGATGGCATATCGGAAATGGAACGGTAGCTTCCGAGGATGGATTTTTTGGCAGCTTCAAATTCGCTTTTGGAAATATTGCCCCGACAGATCTCTTCCAACTGTGCCAAGATCTCCGACTCCGCTTTCTCTCGCGTTTGAGGGGCGACACCCGAAGAAACAAACATCACGCCCTTGTAAATATCGTAAGTAGCACTGCAATAATAGCAAAGTCCCAAACGCTCTCGCACATTCATAAAAAGTTTGGAGATGGGAGATGCGCCGTATATATCAAGGAATACGAGCATAGGATAAAATTCACCATCAAAAACATGGATACCCGTACGGAAGCCCATAACCAGCTTGCCTTGCGAAAGCGGCATTTCCTGCTCTACTCTCTTTACTTTTCTAATCGTCTTCACGCAAGAGCCAACTGTTTTGCATTGGGAGTCGTTTCCCGAAATATATGACAATAGTTTCTTCTCAATCCGAGAACTCACTTCATCTGCGCTCTTGGAGCCAAGATAAAAAACACGGAAAGCGTGGTCACGAATCAAGCTCTGATACGCCTCGGTCAGTTCTTCGGGTGTCACAGAACGAATCTGCTCCACGGTTCCCAAAATGGGAGCTCCGTAATCATCCCCTTCAAACATGATCTCGCGACAACGCGCCGCGGCATAAGAACGGGGGTTATTGATCTGCGCTTCAATGGCATCGCATAAATTGTCCTTTTCACTCTCAATGTAATGGGCAAGAAAATGCCCGTTCGAATCGGTCAAGGGACAAAAAAGCATTTGGAGAATCACATCCAAGGCACCGTCAAAAATATCAGTCTTTCGGTCGGCATATTCCTCGCTCAAAAGCTCGGCATAAAAGCCAAGAAGATTGGTATTTCCGTATCGGTCGGTGCGAATACCGATCCCTGCCGCATACAACTCATCCAAACGGCGATTAATATCTCGCTGGGTCGGAAATTTCTCGGTTCCCCGTTTTAGAATGGACAGAACCAACACCTGAACAGGCGTCAAGTCCCTTGACATGGGAACCGCTATACTGACCGAAAGTGTCTCGGTCTTAAATCGGTCGGTTTGCACCGCATCCAAAGTCAGTGACGGTGAAATAACTCTTTTTTGTGGTATCATCAAAACATTCCTTTTTATAAGCAATACATATTTATTTTACACCATATTTTTGAATATTTCAACTCTTTTCTTTACTTTTTTGGAAATGTTTGCATTTTTTTGAAAAAAACACGCATTTTATTGACACAGAAAAATAATTTTGCTATAATCAAGTGTGAAATTTTGAACAGGAGGGCAAAAGAATGTTAAAAAAAATGCTGAAAGAAAGAGGTATCTGTGAGCTTGATGCTTTTGATTTCAACACATGGAGTACCATCCGTGAAAAATATAAAACAACGCTTTTCAATGAGGAATACGGACTGCCCGTTCCCGAGCCGACCAAAGTGGAATTCGAAGTCATTCCACCCAATGGAGCACAGCGTAGATTCTGCGCAGGTGCGGCCACCAAATATGAGATCGTTGCTCATGTCGAGGTCTGCGGAAAAGATTTTTCCTTCCCCTTCACGGCGGTCATTCCTAATAAAAAAGGTAAATATCCGTTCATAGTTCACAACGACTTTGAATATTTAGTACCAAGCAAATATCTTCCCGTCGAAGAAATTATCAACAACGGTTTTGCCGTTTTTGAACTTTGCTATCAAAATATAACCTCCGACAATAACGATATGACCAACGGTCTTGCAGGCATTCTGTTCCCCGACGGCATTCGGAAAAACGGAAACGATACCGGCAAGATTCTCATGTGGGCATGGGCTAATATGCGCGTGATGGACTATGCAATGACATTGGATCAATTGGATCATGAGCACGGTGCGGTAGCCGGTCACTCTCGATTGGGAAAGACCGCACTGGTAACCGGTATGTTGGACGAACGCTTCCGCTATGTCATCTCCAATGATTCCGGATGCAGCGGCACTGCCATTACGCGCGGCAAGGTGGGCGAGCAGATCTCCAACATTACCAAGACATTCCCCTACTGGTTCTGTGAAAATTATAAAAAATATGTAGATCACAAAGCATTGACATTCGACCAACATATGCTCCTTGCCACCATTGCCCCTCGCGTTGTTCTGATCGGCTCGGCGGAGGAGGATACCTGGGCCGATCCCGACTCCGAGTATCTTTCCTGCGTAGCAGCCTCCCGCGCGTGGGAAAATTTGGGACTTTCGGGATTTGTCGCCCCCGACAGGCTTCCCGTCCCCGGGGCTGATTTTCATGAGGGAAATGTTTGTTATCATCTCCGTGACGGCTCCCATTATTTCAGCCGACGCGACTGGCTGGTATATATGAACACCATTTTGAAAAAAAGAGCAGATAAATAATTAAAAATTTTGCCGAAGGTCATATCCAAAAAAGACCTTCGGCTTTTATTATAGGCATTGAATATCCTTTTTTACCGCTTTTGCAGGAATTCCCAAATTTACAGATCAAGAAAGTGTTTTTCGGATGCGGAAGGTGTTATTGAGAACAAGCCACAACTGAGGAAAGTAACGCATCAAATTCCACACGGTGAAACCGCGCAAACCGAACTCCTCGACCAGCCCCAGCATTGCCGCTACGCTTTTTGCATCTTCAAACCAAACGATGTGCTCCGTATTTCGTCCGTTCTCTCTTATAAAGTAGTTAAAATACGGCGACTGCGCTACTTCGTCAAACAAAATTGCCGCGCGATTGGTCTTGGCAAGATCTACCGCCTCCACATTGGAAAGTGACCGCGCCACCGTTTCACCCATTACGAAGGGCAACCGCCAATCATAACCGTAGTTTGGCATTCCCAAAAATATTTTTTCGGGAGGGATCTCCGTCACGCCGTACTCGACTACGCGACGCACTTTATCCACCGGGGATACCGCTTGCGGTTCACCTCTTGAATATCCCCATTCATAGGTCATTTTTTCTCAAAAGGTCGGGAACAACTGCCCGGGAATTATGAGAATACCCTCTCGATTCTTCTACACCTCTGACGGTCCCAAACGAATTTCCCAAAAGAATTTAAGTTTCTTCTCGGCTTTTCGCTCATCTCCATTGCTTCTCATTTCATGTTAATATTCTCTTTTTGAATACAATTATTTACAATATATTTTTTGCCGTTTTTCTATTCGATATATTGAATTGTTTCGAAAAATGTCTCTCTTTTACTTTTTTGTTCCAATAAAAGCATATCGTATGACAAGTACCTTAGTTTGCTCTTGACAAATGAAAGAAATTCTGATACATTATAAACGACACGGCGATGGAGCTTGTTGACCTCTGTTAAATCAGACGCGGCGGCTTGACGACCCGTGTTTTTTTGCTTAAACGACTCATAATACATTTTCACCGCCTCAACACCGGCAAGCACCATTGCAGACTTCTGTCAGTATCATAATGATGCCGAATTTCATCCCGAAGCTCCTCAAGATTCAATCGCCGCAAATAGGGCTTGAGCTGATCGACCTTCTCCATATAGGGGGCAACCTCATCCACGTCAACCGTATCCTCCAGCACCGCATGACGAAGAATATAATCCGCAAAATCCAACGCCGCACTTCCGCGTTTTCCGGGCTCTGCGCTATTCAATATCATATGTGCCCGATCAATCGCCTCGGTTCTCTTGCCCGGAAGTTTGCCATGATATCCCTCTCCCACAAACACCTCCATGATCTTATCTACCATGGCGCGTGCTTCTTCTTTGGTATAAGAATTGGACTTTTTGTTTTCGCCCCGCTCTCCTTTTTCCTTCAAAGAAAATTTCGGTTTTGGGGTTGACATTTCTGAATTTTTGGATATAATAGGATTAGAGGGCAGTTTGCTTGAAGTGTTGGGATGTTTCTCCCGGGTGGCACTTCTTGCGGGTTGTCCTCTTTCTATTGTCAAAAGAATGTTGTTGGGGTTAGACAACAATTCAGACACATAATCAAACGCCACATCATCTCGCATTGTGTCCGGCTCAAATACCGTAACAACCGTATGATATCTTGTATCCCCCTGCTCTAATCCGATTGTTTCTGCCGGAATAGAACTATCGAATTCTATCACGGCAATGCTTTCGTTACCGCTTACAGAATACTCCACAACCACTGCAACATTATTGGGAAGATCTTTGCCACTTTTGTCTACACGATTGGTTTGATATATTATCGCAGTAGGATCGTCAAGGCAACTCATAATAGTCACTATCTCCTTGGGACCCAATCCATGTTTTCTGACATTGTTTCCTCGCTTTTGTCTGCGACTGCCTGATTTCTCTGTAGACATTGCCTGTCTGGCCTTTCCTACTTGCATCACCAAAGAATAGTCATCCACATTCTCATTGACTTGTTTGAGTGTGTCAATAATTACTTGTGGTGTGTCTTTTCTAACAGGTATATACGTATGGCCTTGCAAAGCACCGGTCTTGGCTTGCTTGAGATAATTTTTAGCTTGTTCCTCAGTCAGACTTCTTGCATCTGCCAACTCTTCTATCGAGCCGTCTGTATGCTTGATTTTCAAAGAATATTTTACACGATCCGCCTCTTGAATGACACCGCCCTCCGCGGTGTTTTCTTTTTCCTCCTCCGACACCAAAACCTTACCGCCTCGATACTGATACCCCGCCGCCTTGATGGCCTTAAGATACCGCTTTTCAGCCTCGACCAACCTCTTATGCTGTGCCTGCGCCTCAGCATCTCCAATGCGAGCAAAGGCTTCCTTCAAGCTTCTGATCTTCCCGATCACCTTCTCGGTCAGTGAAGCATCGGAGCGCACCACACGGTCAATAAAATCCTCATTGCCAAGAATAGCCTCCGACATATGCGCCCCAAGTTCACTTGTAAACGCCGCATATGCCTCACGATCTTCTTGGGTTAGCTCTCGTTCGGATCCTTCCCATTGTCTATCCTGACCGCTGCCCTCACGATCTCCGCCTCCGTCGCGTCCAGATCGTTCTCGCCCGTCACTCTCGGTCGTAACCATTCGAACCACTGATTGACCTTCTCGTCTGTGTTCAATAACATCACGATCAACACTTGATTCTCTTTCCTTAAAGGAATAACCCGATTTATTGCGTTTATCATTCCGAGTAAGTCTTCTTTGTATGGAGCTGATATCTCCGCTCTTTCCATTTTCTTCAATCTCCTTGCTTACTTTCTCAAATTCCGCCTTCAAAACACGGCGACGAATTAAATACTTTGAATCTGCATCATCGAATTTCTGAACCAAATACCACCTGTCATGATACGAGATCAAAGTCATGTCCCCTGCCTTGGTATCTGCCTTATAGGCCCAATCCAATGCCAAACGATGCGCTTCACTTCCGTGCTTAACAAAGGGGTCATATGGAGGAAAAACATTATCGATCAAGGAGTCCGTCTGTGTTCGCTTGCCGTTACTTACCACCTTGCCGCGACGAATGATTACACCGCCTCGATATACTTTTTTCCTTTTCTTTTTGGCATATTCAGTATAGCCCACTTTATTATCATTGTCAACCCCCAAAGACGAATTCAATGCAAGCAAAGAATCCGTTGAGGATATCCCCAGGTCCTTTTCGCTCTGCCCTTTAAAAGCCCAACATTCATATTTCAGCAAGCAGAATAAAATCCCCTCAATTGCCAATAATAACGGTAGAGAAAAAGAAAGGAAGCAAATAAAATGAGCAAACCTCAAATTGTTAAATGTTGCGCGCGGGAGATCCTTGACTCGCGAGGCAATCCCACGGTGGAGGCCACGGTTTTTCTAAATGACGGAACTGTGGGAGTGGCCAGCGTTCCATCGGGCGCCTCGACCGGCAAATTTGAAGCCCACGAAAAACGGGATGCAGACGCCGCCTATTATCACGGAAAAAGTGTTATGAAGGCGGTTTACAACGTCTGTAAAGTTATTTCTCCCGCCATTTCGGGCATCAATGCTTGTGAACAGCATGAACTTGACCGTATCCTTTGTGAACTGGACGGCACCGAAAATAAGTCCCGTTTAGGTGCCAATGCCATTCTGGCGGTTTCCATGGCAAATGCACGCGCTGCTGCCAATCATTACGGCATTCCCCTTTATCGCTACCTCGGAGGCATTGACGCATACCGCATTCCCGTTCCCATGATGAACATTCTCAACGGTGGCGCTCATGCGGCTAACAATGTGGAAATTCAGGAGTTCATGATCTTGCCCGTTGGCGCGGAAAGCTTTTCGGAAGGTCTTCGTATGGGAAGCGAGATCTATCACACACTTGGAAATATCCTAAAAGGAATGAGAAGAACCGCCACTGTGGGAGATGAAGGCGGCTATGCCCCTGACTTGGAATCGGACGAAGAAGCCATTGAGCTGATCTGTCGCGCCATTGAGAAATCCGGTTACACCACCGACGAAGTCAAGATCGCGTTGGATGTGGCAGCCAGCGGTTGGTATCGCGAGGACGGAAAATATCATATGTTCAAACGAGACGAAGTAAAAAGCGCCGATGAACTGATCGCCACCTACGAACGATATGTCGACCGTTACCCCATCATATCCATCGAAGACGGTCTTGGCGAAGAAGATTTTGATGCGTGGAAAAAGATGACCGAGCGTCTCGGAAAGCGAATCATGCTGGTGGGAGATGACCTGTTTGTGACCAATGTTTCCCGTCTTGCCAAGGGAATTCGAGAAGCCATGGGAAATGCTATTCTCATCAAACCCAATCAGATCGGCACACTCAGCGAGACCTTGAATGTCATCCACTCGGCGAAGGATGCCCATTACGGCTTTATTCTCTCCCATCGCTCCGGCGAGACGGAAGACACAACACTGGCGGATATCGCCGTCGCGGTAAATGCCCCCTATATCAAATCGGGAGCACCTTGCAGAAGCGAGCGCGTAGCCAAGTACAATCGTCTGCTCCGCATTGAGTCAGCACAAGGCTCGGGAGCGGTCTACGGTCAAAAATCCGTCCCCTGCATTGAAAAAAAGAAAGAAAAATCCATTTTGTGAGAAAAAATTTTCAAAAAACTATTGCATTTTCCCCTCGGTTATGGTATAATATATCTCGTTATGTAATGAGTTCAACTCGCATCAATGCGTGAAGCCGCATACAGGAGGTGTCAAAATGGCAAAGTGCAGCATTTGTGGAAAGGGCGTTGTCTTCGGACAGAACGTTTCCCACTCCCACCGCAAGACCAACAGATGTTGGAAGCCCAACATTCGTAAGGTAAAGGCAATCGTTGACGGTACCCCTACGACCGTTGCCGTTTGTTCCCGTTGCCTGCGTTCGGGCAAGATCACCCGCGCTTAATTGTGCGGTCATAAAGTTTCCGGCAGTCGTTCATGTCTGCCGGCTTTATTTTTGTTCGCCTGTGGACGGGATAGGTCACTTTTTGAAAAAAGCACACTTTCTTCAAAAGCGCACAAAAACTTTTGCTCCTCGCCCCTGCTGATGTTTGAGCAACCGGTGTCTCACTATGTTCGCGCAACCCCAAAAAAGAGCGTAGATCAAAAGTTTTTTGCGGAGCTTTTTTTCAAAAAAGCGACCTCCCTCGCCCACAGGCGCACACTTTTGGAGGTATTATGCTTGCTGTAACCGATATCCGAATTTCGGAAAAATGTCGCACGACGCTTTTAACGCGAGGCTTTTCTATTATTTCTCTGCCCCCGTTTTCGACATTTGATCCAAGAGTGGCATCCCATCCCGATATGCTGATCCTTCCTC
Source organism: Eubacteriales bacterium (assembly GCA_045537235.1). Lineage (GTDB taxonomy): Bacteria > Bacillota > Clostridia > Oscillospirales > CAG-272 > RGIG8775. The sequence continues at coordinate 51,775 of JAZSPB010000076.1, read as the reverse complement.
TTGGTGACCGAATGTTTGTTCACAAAAAATATTATACCGAGGCCAAAGAAACAATCGACCGAATAATTAACGCGACTTCCCTTTCGCTGACGCTGACCGACGATGCGGTAGGCGCTGAATATCCATGCGATGTCTCCCTCAATCTCGCGATCCTTGGCAACCATGTCATAGGACGGCGCACCAACATGGCTAAAGCAGTACAGCTTTATGCAGAGGAACATGGGATCTCAATATTCAACACCAACCAAGGATATGCAAAATGCTCCACCGTAACGCTCGGGGACAAAGCCGTCATTACCGCCGATCCCGCGATGGAAAAGACGTGCCGTGCACTTTCGATCAATGTGTTGCGCATCTCCGAAGGACACGTTGCGCTTGACGGCTTCGACCACGGCTTTATCGGCGGTGCCTCGGGTGTTTGCAATCATACTGTGTTTTTCTGTGGCGACATTTTGACACATCCCGACGGAAAAAACATTTTATCGTTTTGTTCCGCTCACGGGTTTGATGTCATCTCCCTCTCGGATGAGGGACTTTATGATGTAGGTTCCCTATTCTTTTTTTAGTAAAAAGCCCCGCCAAAAGCGGGGCTAAAATTTTATGTCGCATCCTTTCCACACAACTTTTCCTTGCCGTTTTCAAGAGAAATTCACCTACATATTTTTTATCACTCGGTTGTTTCGAATTCAACTGTTGTTTGTATAATAAGAAACTTATCTGTAAGCCATCCCTCTATGATCGTCCTTCACCCTCTTTCTGCCCATCTCGACAATGCGTCCGAGCACAAGCCTCCTCCTCATAACGAAACAGCCGCTCCACCACCTCTCGACGTTCCTTTTCGGACAGCATTTCATCATCGTGAATCAAAACCGTCACATTCAACTCCTCATAACGGTAGATCGTTACCACTGCCATATCATCACTCCTTTCTCTAAATCCTATGTTCTGAAAAAGAATTTCTTTCCTTTCGGGACTTATCCATTCAAATGCTTCAACGCGGTCTTTGTCGCGATCTGTTCCAATCATGAAAGATCAATCCGCCAAACATATCTCTTATTTTGCCCACATAAAATCAAAAAGAATTCCCTTCCCGTCGTTAACCACGAAAGGAGTCTTTATGTACATATCTTACATTCGAAAATCCCGCTATGACCGCGACTATAACGAACTGTCCGTGGAAGAAACACTGAAACGGCACCGTATTCTCCTGGAATCCTTCGCAAGCTCTCAAGGTATCACCATCGCCCGTTCTTTTGAAGAAGTCGTCTCCGGCGAATCTTTGATCGAACGTCCCGAAATGCAAAAGCTCCTTCGCCTCGTTGAGATGGGCGAGGTCGAAGGTGTTCTTTGTGTGGATCCTGACCGCCTCTCCCGCGGCAACTCCATCGATCAGGGGATCATCACGCAAACCTTCAAATACACCAACACAAAAATCATCACCCCCTACAAGACCTACGATCCCGCCAATGAATATGATGAAGAATTTTTTGAATTTAATCTCTTCATGTCGCGCAAAGAATATATGCTCATCAATCGCCGCCTTGAGCGAGGAAGAAAACGCTCCGCCGCCGAGGGACGGTTTATGGGAAGTGTAGCCCCTTTTGGATATCGGATCGCCAAAATCAAAGGCGATAAAGGAAACACCCTTGAAATCGATCCCGAAGAAGCGGAAACGGTCAAATATATGTTTCATATCTATATTGAACAAGGTCTCGGCTTCACCCGTCTTGCGGAGCACCTCAATGAGCTTCACATTCCCTCGCGAACCGGTGTTCCGTGGAGTCCGGTCGTTGTTTCGACTATTCTTCGCAATATTGTCTACACAGGAAAGATCCGCTGTTCCTATAAAAAAACCAATAAAAAACTGGTAGACGGCTCCGTTGTGAAATCCCGTCATTATGACTTCGACTGCCCCGTTTATGAAGGTCGGCACCCCGCCATCATCGATGATGACACTTTTGAAAAAGCCTGTTATGTTCGATCGGTCAACCGCACCAACCAGACCGCTCGCGGTCATCAATTCTACAATGTATTCTCCGGCATTGCCTATTGCGCGGAATGCGGTGCCAAAATGACAGGTGCTTCCTCGGGAAAGGAGCGCCGTATTATGTGCTCTGACCGAAATTGTCATGTGATGTCATCCCTCTTTTTCATCATGGAAAAGGCTGTCAAGGATTCCCTGCTCTCCCGAATGCGTTGTTATGCCAATCTTCAAAATTCACCCTGCGCGACCGAAACAACTCTCGTCCGGAAGGCGCTTTTCCATATCGACAGCAAAACCCAAAAACTTCGACTCCAACTCCAAAAAGCACTTGACTTTCTTGAACAAGGTGTCTATGACATTCCCACATTTATATCTCGCCGCGCTGTCATTGAGACTCGGTTGGAAGAGTATCGTGTCCAAAGAGACGCGATGGAAAAGCAACTTCAAGCGAGCGAAAAGAATCTCACACCGAATACTGTTTTCAAGCCCAAGATCCAACATCTGTTCGACACCTATGATACGCTGTCCGCTGAAGAAAAGCACCATATGTACAAAGAAATTCTCGCCAAGCTCACCTATCGCAAAGACAGCCAAACCCGTGCCGTAACCATTGATCTTTTCCCCCGTCTGTAACTGAATTCTCATACGCATTTATAAGATTCGGCATTATATTTTTGAATCTTGCAAGAAAAAATGACACATTCATACGTCATCAGTGTCACACCGTCCGCGGCTGCACCAGCACCTGCGTAATCGTGCCCTTCGTATAGCAGCCCTTCTTGGTCGGCATTGTATTTTGGGGCAAGAGCGACAAACAGTTGATATCCCTCGGAACTCAATCGCGCGTGTAATTTTTCGAGAAAGGTCACATAGGCATCCGCATATTGCCCTTCCACATATTCAAAATCCACATCAACGCCCACATACCGTTTTTCACTCAAAACCGCCAAAACATTTTCAATGATCGTGTCTTGCAATGCTTCGTCCGACAAGATTCGCGCCGCAATTTCGGAGGAAAAGGTTCCCCGTTCGGTAACCGATGAAATCTGCATAATGGGCGCTACCCCGTATTGCCGCGCCATTTCTATGATCTCCTCGTCATCAACGTCCTCTAAAGTTCCGTCTTCTCCAATTCGATAAGTAAAAACCGTAATATAAGTAAGATACGGCAAGGTGCGCATGAGTGTTTCGCGGCTGACAGAAGGATATACATAACCGTTGACCTCGATCTCGCGGTCGTTTTGTACTTGAGGGAGAACAATGTTGAGCGACTGCCCTACAACAAGATTATTTCCTCCCATAAGGACGGGATTGTTGCGATAAAGCTGATTCAGGCTGACGCCAAACTGTTGGGAGATCGAATATACCGTGTCTCCGCTCCGTACGCGGTAGGATACCAGCGGCTGTTGGATAACCAATGTCTGACCGACGACAAGTTTTGAGGGATCCTTCAGATCGTTATCTGCAACGACTCGATCGGGCGTGGTTCCATAAGCTCTTGCGATGTTGTATAGCGAATCTCCGTTTTTCACTGTATAAATGACCATGACGATTCCTTTCTGTGTTGGTATTTCAATATAGCATATGCTTTTATGAAAAATCGGTTCATTTATTCAAGAATCGCAGAAAACCGCTGTTGGTCTCCCCCACACACCTTGGAATGTTCGGAAGAAAGAAAAAGGCAGTAAGACTTGTCCTCCCCTATTTTACAAAAGAAGGAGCCGCCGAAACGACTCCCCAAACAAGAAAAAGTCAAAGAATAATACAAATCAGGCCGCCACTTCCCTCGTTGATTATACGTTCCAAGGTCTCCGAAAGTCGAGTGCGGGACTCCTCGGGAATGTTGGAAAGCTTCGTATGCAACCCCTCGTTCATCAGTTCATACAGACTCTTACCAAACATATTGGACTCCCAAATGCGGCGAGGGTCTTCCTCAAATTCGCGAAGCATATATTTGATCAACTCCTCGGACTGCTGCTCGCTTCCTACGATGGGATTGATCTCTGTTTCGATATTGGCGCGGATCATGTGAATGGACTGGGCTGCGGCACGAAGTTTAACTCCATATCCTCCCGCCTGCTTGACGATTTCAGGCTCCTCCAGATGCAGCTCCTCAATATCCGGCATGACGATGCCGTAGCCCTTATCGGTAGCATCTTCCAATGCCTCTGCCACGCGATCGTATTTGGACTTCATCGCCGCCAATTCACGGAGAGTGGATATCAGATTTTTATCATCGGCAATCTCCATACCCGTAAGCTGGCTGACTGTTTCGTAAAACAGTCCGTCATTAAGCTTTGTCGATATCTGTGCACAGCCGTTTCCCAGGTCTATGCGATCAATGGAAACCTCTTCCACATTTTCATTGTTTTTCAGCTCGTCAAATGCACCGTTTACATCCCCGATCTTTCGAATATTGGCAACGCATCTTCTTACCGCCTCCGAAAGTGACGCACGGATGGGGTGGGTAGTCTCCAGAGCGGAAACCCATGTCGGAAATTTTACACGCATCTCGCTGACGGGAAATTCATGGAGAACCAACTCAAGAATCTGCCGAATATCCTCGGCATCCAGCTCCAGACAGCTCACCAAAGCTACGGGAACACAGTATTTGGCTTCCAACTCATATGCCAGCTTTACCGAGGCTTCGGCTGTGGGATTGGCAGAATTGAGGATCATGGCAAACGGCTTACCAATGGCTTTCAGTTCATTTACGATGCGTTCCTCGGCTTCCACATAGCTTTCACGGGAAATATCTCCGATACTGCCATCGGTACTGACCAACATTCCGATGGTGGCATGCTCGTTAATGACCTTTTCGGTTCCCATCTCGGCTGCCTCCACAAAGGGCATAGGCTCCTCTCGCCACGGTGTGCGCACCATACGAGGTTGACCGTTCTCAATGGCGCCCAGCGCCTCGGGAATGATATATCCCACACAATCCACCATTTTGACGCGCATACTTACGCCGCCGTCAAGATTGATCTCCACTGCCTCATCGGGAATGAATTTGGGTTCGGTGGTCATTACCGTCTTGCCTGCCGCGCTTTGAGGCATCTCATCGCGTGCCCGATCCTTGGCGTGCGGGTCGCTGATATTGGGAAGCACCATCGCCTCCATGAAGCGTTTTATAAATGTAGATTTTCCGCTTCTGACAGGACCGACAACGCCAACGTAAATGTCGCCGCCGGTACGTGTTGCGATGTCCCGATAGATACTGTATTCCGCCATAAAAATATCCTCCATATGTTTACTGATTGACAATTTTTCAATTCAGTAAACTATATGGAGGAGGCTTAATATTTAGAACTTGCTTGTTCATTTTTTTGAAGGACAAGTCCCACACCATTCGACAATTTTTTCAATGGCTTTTGGCATCATGAGTCCGTCAAGCGATTTTCCTTGCTCGATTCGTTGGCGCACAAGAGTTGAGCTGACCCGTGAAAAACGCTTATCACAAGGAAGATACAGAGTTTCGGCATGAGGATTGTGGGCACGATTCCAATAGGCCATGGTTTGCTCATACCGAAAATCCTTAATCGTACGGATTCCTTTTACAATAGCACACGCCCCAAGTCTCTCCACAAGATCAACCAGCATCCCCTCATCGGCAATAACTCGGACATTGGGAATGTGGGCACAGGAAAGCACTGCCAACTCGGTCTTTTCGGTCACGGAAAAACGGTAAACTTTATTGGGATTGATCATAACCGCTACGACCACCTCGTCAAACATGGTCGCTGCTCTCTCTATCACATTAACGTGCCCCACAGTCATGGGGTCAAAGCTGCCGGGAATAACCGCGATACTCATGACAGCACCTCCTGCTTTGGTGTAAGAATGGTCACATATGCCACACCGTATTTGGTTTGTTTTACAAGCTCCAATGCGTCCGGGGGGACAATATCGGGGCTACCGCTTTCGCATACAATAAGAGCACCTTTTTTCAAAAGTCCTTCTTGGCAAAGTCTTGTCAACGAGTCGGCTATCAGTGTCGAGGCATAGGGGGGATCAAGAAAAACAATATCAAATTGTTTATTCATCATCGCCATACGTCGGACACAGTCAGCATGGTCGGTGCAAAGAATGGTACATTTTTCCTTGAGCCGTGTCTTTTCGGCATTCTTGGTAATGATCTCTACCGACTCGCGAGCTTTGTCGCAAAATACGGCATGAGAAGCACCGCGACTGAGAGCCTCCAGCCCCATTTGCCCCGAGCCTGCAAACAGATCAAGAACACTTCTTCCCTCCAAGTCAAATTGAAGCTTGGAAAAAATCGCCTCTTTGGCGCGCTCGGCTGTAGGACGAGTATTGAGTCCGTCAAGCGTCAACAGCTTAGTACCTCTTGCACTTCCGGTTATGATTCTCATAGACATTTCCTTTCTTACGAATGCTCCTCAAAATAGCGAACGACAGCCTCCGCGTCGGATCGACTGACACCGGGCGTTTGAGCAACGGCATCCGCATCGGCTTTTTTTACGGCTTCCAACGTACCGAATTTCAAAAGAATGGCTCTTGCCTTTTTGGGACCGATTCCCTTGATGACCTCCAGCGAAGAAGTCTTGAGCGTTTTGAGCTTGGCGTTTGTCATACGCCCCACGGTATATCGGTGTACTTCTTCTTGGAGTTTATATATGAAAACAAAGATCTGCTGTTCGCGGGCAATGCTGATCTCCCGTTCTTCATCACAAAGGGCGCGTGTTTTATGAAAATCGTCCTTGACCATACCAAATACGGGAATATCCAAATCCATTTCGGAAAGCACTTCGCGCACACAAGAAACATGACCGCGCCCACCGTCAAGCAGGATCAGATCGGGAATCTGCGAGAAAGAGCCGCTGTCATCCGAAAGATGCGCAAAGCGCCGCCGCATGGTCTCGCACATACACGCGTAGTCATCCGTACCTGCTACTCCCTTGATGCTGAAGCTTCGATAATCGGCAGGTTTAAGCTTGCCATCTTCGCAAACGATCATACCTGCGGTTTTATGCTCGGCACCGAGATTGGAGATATCATAAGCCTCAATCCTTGTCGGCAATGCCTCAAGACCGAGCAATGCCGCCAATCCCGCAAGAACGGTATCCGAGCGCTCGGCATCTGAAACATACTGTCGAGCCGCCTGCTCGGCATTCTCTACCGCCATTTTACAAAGAGCACGTTTGTCACCCCGCTCGGGTGTGCGAAGCTCGACCTTCTTTTCGGATATGGAAGAAAGATATTCGCCAATCAGCAAGCGCTCTTCCTCCTCCATCTCAAAGGAGATCAAGATCTCATGAGGGACGTCTCCCTTTCCGCGATAGTATTCACACAAGAAGGTACTGATCCCGCTTTCATCCAAAATACGGTCGCTTCCGAACACATAATCGGACTTGTTGACCAGCACACCCTCGCGAACATTAAGAACCGAAAGTCCCGTACAAACATCGCCGTCGAAAATACCGATCACGTCATGGTTTTCTTTCGCGGAGGCCACAACCTTCTGCTTTTCGGACAGTTTGTCCAACGCATTCATGGTATTGCGATAGCGGATGGCGGCTTCAAAGTTCTCCTTCTCGGCATACTCATACATTTTTTCTTCCAACCGCTTGCGCGTTTCTCGAATATTTCCGCGTAGGATGTCGGATGCCGACCGAATCAGCGAGCGGTATTCCTCTGCGCTGACCTCTCCCGTACATACGCCGCAGCATTGTCCCATCTGCTTATAGATACAAGGTCTTTCTTTTCCAATATCTCTCGGAAATCGGCGGTTGCAGGACGGAATGCCGAAGCTTTTATGCAAAAGTGTCAAAACGGAAAACACCGTAGCCGTGCCCGTATAAGGACCGTAGTAGGTCGCTTTGTCATTCGAGCGCGTTCGTGTATAGATCAGTCTCGGATATTCCTCATGCGTGATCTTGATATACGGATAAGATTTGGCATCCTTGAGCTTGATGTTATATTTAGGGTTATACTGCTTGATCAGTGTATTTTCAAGGGTCAATGCCTCGATCTCGGTATTACAAACAATATAGTCAAAATTATCCACAGATGAGACCATTTTGTACGTTTTAACATTTTTGGCGCTGTTTTGAAAATACTGGGACACTCGATTTTTCAGTTTGCGCGATTTTCCTACATAAATCACCTTGCCCGCAGAATTCTTCATAATGTACACACCCGGACAAAGGGGTAACGTATTGGCTTTTTCCAAAAGACGCGCCACGCGGTCACTGTTTTGCATTTTCTGATCCCCTTTCGTTGTGTTTTGGGTGCCTACGGGCGCAAAGATGTTGCTTTTTTGAAAAAAGCTCCGCAAAAAACTTTTGATCCGTGCTCTTGGTTTCATTGGTGCATATATACTGCACGGATTGGAGAGTCGCTTTGTTCGCTCGAACTTCCTCAAGGGCACGGATCAAAAGAGTTTTCACCGACCTACGCAACAGGCACTTATAAAATGAAAAAAGGCGAGGTAAAAACCCCGCCGATAGCGTTCAAAGAATTAGCCTGCAAACTCGGTGAATCCGGTATTGATCAGATTCATCAGTCCGTCAAGAGCATCCTCTTCATCCTGACCGTCGGCAAGCAAGGTCACGGTCATGCCCTGTGCGATGCCAAGGGAAAGAACACCCAAAAGGCTCTTTGCGTTCACTCTGCGATCTTCCTTCTCCACCCAAACAGAAGCCTTATATGCATTGGCCTTCTGAATGAAGAAAGTGGCGGGTCTCGCGTGCAAACCGATGCTATTGGTGATGGTAACTTCTCTGGATATCATTTTATTCGCTCCTCGAAAATATAATTCTACGGGTTGAACACCTCAATCGGCTTCGACTTACACCCATGTATATATAAGTATATCAAAATTCGACGGTAAAAGTCAATAGGCTTTCGTCGTGGTTTTTGATGAAATTTAATATACATTTTTTACGGTTGTTTAACATTTTTGACAAATAGCTGTAAAAATCTCTTATTTTTCGACAATGTCGGTAATCGTCAGAACAAAATCCATATGCTCTGTCTGCACGGAATACTTGGTCCCCGAGGCAACATAGGTCGTACCGCCAACAAGGTAACCGTTATCCGTCATATTTCCCTGCGAGATGATCTTGCCTGTCACATCGATCCGAGTGGATTCGGGATAATTGACAACGATCAAATTGCCGCTCTTATCGCGGGCGACGAATTCTGCCGGCAAAATACTCTCCAATCCCACCAATTCGCCAAGAACGATTCCCTTGTCCACCAAGGTCACCGTATCCCCCGGCCCAAAAGCATCCTCGGAGGTGTAGACGATATCGGTAACAGAAAAATAAACATCGTACGATTCCAATCTATCCGATGTTGTACGTCCGCCAAAGTTTCCAAAGCGAACGATCAGTGCCGCGATACACAGAATAACGATCAGCACGATCAAAACATCAATCACATTAAAACGACTCTTGGTCGCTCCGTCTGTATTTTTGCGTCCCATTGACTTTCCTCCTTATCCGATCTCTCTGAAGCTGATACAGTTTCCATTGCCGAGATATTCGGGGAACATCAGATAAAACGCAGTCCCCACGGCAACGCGGCGTCCGTTGACCGTATAGCCCACACCTTCGGTATAAACCGCATTGGCTGTCACGGTCACCACAAGGTCATAGCGGTCGGGATATTCCTTCATGCTGACCTCGTCATTGTCGCTGTTATAATAAGGCTCTGTATGCGGAATATCGTTCTCTACCGAGCTTACATAGCCCAGCGACGTCTTTACTGCGGCATCAACGACCTCATCGCCATTGTGAATCTTCTCTACCAGAGCACCCTCTACATTATCGATTCGAATTGTATATTCCAGCCGAACCTCCTTGGCATCTCCGTCAAACAATCCAAGGGAAAAGGGATCGAATACCAGGATCACGGCTGCGATCAATGCGATTACAATCAAGGTTATCAAAAGATCGACGGGGTTGAATCTTCCTTTTTTCTTTTTTATCGGCTTAAAGCCACTGGTTCTTTCTTCCATTTTTCTCACCTTCCCATTTTATCACAAATTATCTACATTCAGATCAAAATCGACCGAATAGAACGAATTGTTTTCATAATGGTCAAAACGCTTGAGCTCCGCGAGACCGATACGGATATAGGCATTCACAATGCCTATGACGACCCAAAACATAAGAAATACCCGATAACTGTACCAAATGTGATCGGTCAATCCCATAACAAGGGATGCGGCAATGGCCGTCATACCGGCAATGACCACCGTCTTTTCGCCTCGATTGCGCGTTTTATAAATAAATTCAAAGCAATTCTGCACAAACAAAATCAAAACAAAAACAAACACCAAAAGCCCTACGATGCCCGTTTCGCTGAAGATCTGCAAATACAGATTGTGGGTATGGTGGATCCCCTCGATCCCCGCATAGGAAAACGCAGGATATACCGTTGAGAAAGCCGACTCCCCCACACCGATTCCGCCAAGCCAATTTTCCTTTAGCATCTGCCCTACGCCGCGCCATGCGGAAATACGGTAGAGCGAGGAGGAATCGGACGCACTTCCGATGCTGACAAAACGAGAAACCACGGCATTGGGAAGCACCCAAACGACCGTAGGCAACAATGCCCCGCCCAGCAAAAGGTAAGCCACCGAATGACGGCTGTATATCAAGAGAAACAAAACAAATGCCGCAATTGCACCAAGCCACGCACCTCGGCTCCAGGTTTCCACAAGACACCATCCCAGCAAAATCAGGCAGATCAAAGACGGGATCTTTGGCGTTGAAGTGCCGCGGCGGAGCAAGAAGGTGGAAACAAAAGGAATGACCAAAAGCAAATAGCTTGCATAGACATTGGGATTGTCAAAGGTTGCCGTAATTCTGACACCGATATCGGAAAAGATCTTGGTATCTACCCATGACACATTGACCGTTCCGGTAAAGAATTGCGCGACTCCAACGACAGAAATAAGAGCAGCAAATATCAAGAATGTGCCGACACACCGACGCACCCAATCCTTGGTACGAATCAAATTTACCGTGAGAAAATATCCCATGAGCAAAGCAAAATACAACAATGCCGACAAGGTCGAAGCCGTGCCGCCCGCGCTGAAAACTCCACTCAGAAGAAGGATGACGGCAAACATAAAGATCGCCGCATCGATCAAATTTAATTTAAAAACTCTCTTACCGCGAATCACCTTGATATAATAGCTGATTCCCGTCAAAAGAACTACCGTAAGGAGAACGATAGACGGGTGCGAAAAAAGTGAAGACAGCGGAACCAAAGCCACCATTCCGAGAACACCGATCTCGGGGAATCCAAAGATCAGCGCCACCGCGAGCAGAACCAAAGCTGCTAAAATATAATACCCGGGATGTACAAAGAACGTGAGTGCCCCCAAAAGCATACCGAATGCCACTACACTTTTATATCGTTTGGGAAAAGTCTGTTTGGTCAAAAAGGTATCTCGAGGAATTCCCAACCAATCAAACAGAATAACACGCATGAGTCTGCTCTTTTGCGCAGCTTCGGCAAACGTCTCCTGGGATGCCAGCATGATCATTCCGAAAAGCACAAAACCAAGGCAAGTCAAAATAACCGAAAGATCGATGCTCGCCATAGCCAAGATCAGCACACGGACAAGATGCGTTACCAAGCCGTAACCGCCCAGAGCCAAAAGAAACGCGCCATAGGTCTTGACCCTTCGATGGATCAACGAGGCAGTCAAATTCCCCAAGCCCTTGAGAATCCTACTGCTCTCAAACAGCCTTGCCATACGGGACTTGACGTCCGAGGCAACACGCCGAACCCGATTGGCACCGCTGAAAACGCGGTATATGCGGCTATTAAAAAACAACTCCTCCTCGGCAGAATAAGCGGTAAAGATCTTGCCGAAAAATCCGTTGATCAAAAGGCTGTACAGCCAGTTGACAAAACGGCGGAAGCGCTTGGCGAGCACACTGCTGTATATTTTATCGTTTAAACTTTGTTTTCCTTCGCCCAATTGGGTCGAGCGAGGCATTCCATTATGCTTCAAGCGTTTCTTTCTCCTCTCCGGCTAACAGATCGGGGCGCCTTTCCTTTGTCAGTGCCAACGACTGCTCATATCGCCATTTTTCAATATTTTCGTGGTGCCCGGAAATCAAAACATCGGGAACCTTTTTGCCGTGAAATTCATACGGGCGCGTATATTGGGGGTATTCCAAAAGTCCGCAAGAAATGCTTTCCTTTTCAAAACACTCTCTGTCCGAAAGCACACCGTCCACACAACGCGCCACAGCATCCACCAAAATACACGCGGGGATCTCTCCACCGGTCAAAACATAATCACCGATGGATATCTCCTCGTCCACGATCTCCTCTATGATGCGATGATCTACCCCTTCGTAATGTCCGCAAAGCAGGATCAACTGATCGTAAGAGGACAGCTCCAAAGCTTTTTTATGATTCAGGATACTGCCCCGAGGGGAAAGATATACCACATGGCGGCGAAGCTCTTTTCGGTCAGCCTCGGAGTCCTCCAAGATCGCCGAATAGCAGTTATAGATTGGAGGTGCCGCCATGAGCATTCCCATTCCGCCTCCATAGGGGGTGTCATCTACCCGTCGGTGCTTATTTTCCGAATAGTCTCGAATATTATGAGTAAAGACCGAGATCACGCCGCTTTTTTGCGCGCGACCGATTATGCTTTCTCCCAGCACGTAGTCTACAAGATCGGGAAAAAGGGTCATAATGTCAAATCTCATTGCACAACCGTACCTTTCGTCAATCAAACATTCCTTCGATGGGAGAAATATAGATGCCGTTCTCCACATCTACACGCTTGACAAACTCCTCCACCGCAGGCATCATGCGCTCACCGTCGGGCGTATTGACAACATAAATATCCGATGCACCGCGATTGATAACATCCGCAAGGGTGCCGTAGTTTTTCCCGCTCTCCGCATCGATTACGGGCAAACCGATCAGATCAGCGATGAAATAGTCGCCTTCCTCCAATTGAAAATCCTCGCGAGCGGCATAGAGAACGGTATTTTTGAGTGCCGCCGCCGTATCAATATCACATATCTCCTCGATCTCTGCAATAACAAACTGCTTGAACACCGATGCGTGCTTGACCGTCAGCATATCCATACTGTCACCGCGCTTGATAAATACGCGCGAAAGTTCGGCAAGCTCCTCGGGACTATTACACCACGATTCCAGCTTGACCGCACCGCGCACACCGTGGGTATTGATGATTTTTCCGCATTCAAGATACTGTTTCTTTTCCATAGTGTCTTCCATTTCGAAATTTACAATATATACAAAGATATTATACCATACTTTCCCATAAATTTCAACCATAGTCGAATATTTTTTGCGCGGAATGAAATTTTCACGGAAAAAGTGCATAAACTTCTAAAATATTTACAAATTCCTGTTGCTTTCCGCGTCAAGATGGGTTATAATGGTATCAAATTCAAATTATAGGAGGATCCAAATGATCACTTTGCTTGAAAACACTGCAACAGGAGCAGAAAACGGAGGCTTCTTGGCGCAGTGGGGATCTATCATCATGATCGTTGGTATGTTTGTCCTTCTCTACTTCTTCATGATCAGACCTCAAAAGAAGCAGGAAAAGGAAGTCAACAATATGCGCAACAATCTGGTGGTTGGCGATGAGATCACCACCATTGGCGGCATCATCGGTAAGATCGTCAGCATCAAGGACGAAACTCTTGTTCTTGAGACCAGCCGCGACGGCACCAAGATCCGCATTCTTAAGAGCGCAGTTCGCAACGTGGATGTTCACGCGGAAGATGCACAGAACAACGGCTGATTTTTCGGTCAAGCTCTCATAAAGTAGCCTTCGCAAGAATATAGTTGAATGAAATTATATTTTGCGGAGGCGTTTTATGAATAGCAAAACTTCCAAAAAACAGGGACACTCTCCTAAGCGCGGCCTCACGGGTGCCATAAAAAGCAAAACACCTATGGGCATACTTCCCGCGTCCTTGCGCGGATTTTTGGCGGCGCTTTTGATTGGCGCACTCCTTTTGCTCATCGCTTCGGTCATGGTTTACAATACGGCAGACCCCGGGCGATATGTAACTCCTGCGGCACTTACGGTTCTGTATCTTGCTGCCTTGATGGGCGGTGCCGTGTCTGCCTTGGGAAACCGAAGCGCGGCACTTCTCTGCGGTGCGCTCACAGCGGGATTCCTGTTGATCCTATTGCTGGCAGTATCCATGATCCCCTATCCCTCCTTTGCGTCCGAAACGGGACTTGCATCAACGGTGGCATTGCGTTGCGCTTCCGCGATCTTTGCCCTCCTCGGTGCACTCATGGTCAGCAACAAAAAGAGAAAGAAAAAATCCCCCCGAAGAAAATAAAAATTTTGAAGGATCCAATACGAAAGGACAGTAAAAATATGCTTTATACATTTCGTTTTGAAGGAAAAAAATATGCATATGACAGTACCTGCGGTACGATCATGCAACCAAACACTTTGCAATTTAAAATGATGGGCGCGATCCAGCCCCCCCTCACCCGTATCTGCCCCACTTCTCTGCGTTACGAGTTGGCCAAGTTTGATTCGATGGATGTAGAGGAAACTTATGACGAGATCTATTCACTTTTTGAACAAGGGGTCTTGTATGCTGAAGATGACGGTTGCATCCGTATCATGACCGACGGAGATTTCGCTTTTTCTTCTGCAGGACTTATGGCAGCCGCTCTCGGAGAGGCCTTTTCCAAGATCGAAGGAGATATCCGTTTTGAAGCATTGGGCAAGGATGCCGCGGCGGCTGAAAAAATTGCCGATGACGTTGCTGCGCGCTTGGGCAAGGCTCTTGTATGATGCATCCAGCTACTTAAATCATTCAAAAAATAAAAAGCCGAAAGGATCCCTCACCCTTTCGGCTTTTTTTATTCGGTTATTTTTTGGATCTCCAGACTACCACTGGCACCGCTAAAGGAAAACACAGCACGTCCATTTCCGTATATGTACTCTTCTCCCCGCTTCCGCGTTTCAAAATCCGTAGAAAAGGATGTGGACAAGCCTTCGATCTTTGCTTTAAAGCCGTCCATCTCTTCGGAAAGATATACCGTGACATTTCCACTTACAAAGTTTCCATCCATGCGGGATATTCTTTCGCCGTTCAAAAGAAGCTTGGCATTAACAGATGTGGCGTCTATATCAACGACCTCCAAATTCCCTTCAACATCAAGATCACAAGACATACCACTCAAACTCAAAATATCAGCATCGGTTTCCTTCATGGAAATATCAGCCGAGGCACATACAAGAGAAAGCTTATCCGAAACACTGACATAATTAAAATTTAAAGAAGCCGAGGCCATATCAATGTCAATACCGCTTGCCGATACCGATTGCATCGATATACTTCCTCCTGCCGTGACAATATTGATATTGTCCGAACAGACCGAGTCGATCAAAAGTGCGCCCGCCGTCGACACTACGGCAATATCGGACAGCATTTCGGCAAGCGAATTTGAAATGGAAACGGTCAAGTTTTTCTTAATACCGGAAAGCAGTTTTTTAGGTGCACAAAACTGAATGACCAACTTTCCATCCTCAATACAATAACGGGCAAGCTCGTCTGTTGCCGGAGAATTTGGTTGCTCATAATCTTCAAAAATAAGCACACCGTCATGATCTCCGGCTACGATATTCACATCTCCCCGTCCCCAACGGATCTCGATCGCATCAAAGGATTCCGATGACACGGCATCCCCGTCAAGAATCTCATAATCCCCTTCTTCATATGTCAAATAGACGGCTGCTCCGGAGCAACTCGGGAAAATGAAAAACGCAGAAAACACTAGTGTAAGCAGCTTGACAAACGATTTCACGGCTACTCCTTTCTCAGCGATAGTAAACATAGTAAACGATGATGGTTCGTTCCATTCCGCCGTGCTCTTTATCGGGTGCTGTAATGACAACACCGTCCTTGGAAAGCAATTCCCACGCTTGCATCTGTTCAATATCACAGCGCATCAGTATATCCGAAGAGGCAAAAACGAGCAATTCGCCGTCGCGCATATTGAGAGCACCTTCTCGACCGATCACCTCATCCACGTCACCGTTTTTTTCGGTTACATAGCGAACATGATGACCGCAGATGCGCTTGGCCATATCGTATTTATACCGCTTACTGTCGGGGTTGCTGTTTCTTGCCATTTTTTCAAACAGTTTTTTGAACATTGACGACTCCTTTCTTACAGGCTCACCACTTCAAGAATACGAACCGTATCCGGGGCGATCTCGACGGTGGATTCAAAGGACTCTCCGCAAAGAATGTCCCGTGACAAAGTTCCCAAATCGAGGGTTACAGAGTGAGAACTGCGATTGACCGCCACAACAATACGCTCGGAGCTGTCATATCTCTCAAAAGAAACAAAACCGTCCCCAACCGAAAGAAACGCGAACGCACCGTGTGCGAAGACCGAATGCTCACGGCGAAGCGCCCCCAATTTCCGATAGTGTGCCAACAGTTCACCATCTTCTTGACCCCATGGATACGGCATACGGCAGAAGGGATCGTGTCCGCCCTCCACACCGACCTCGTCTCCATAGAACAGAGACGGCACACCGAAAACAGTATATTGCAAAGCAGAAGCCATTTTAAGAAGTGCCACTCCCTTGGCTCTTGCCTCCGCTGACATACGGTGACAAGAGAGAGTTTGATTATCCAGGTCTTCGATCTCCGTATCTCCCAAAACCGAAAGGATACGCTCGGTATCATGAGTTCCGAGAAGATTCATCAGTGAATCACAAACAGCGCGGGGATAGGAGGCATACAACTCGGTCAATCCGTTATAAAAAGCCATGGCATCACCATCCTTGACAAAAGAAAGAATGGCATTTCGCAAAGGATAATTCATAACGCTGTCAAGCTGACCGCCGCGGAAATAACGGCGCCTTTTTCCGTACGCGATCTTATCGGCGGCATTTTCCCACACCTCACCGATGATCAATCCTTCACCGTCAGACACCTTCTTGACGGTTTCGGACAAAAGATCAAGGAAGGCATCCGAAAGCTCGTCCGCCACATCCAACCGCCAGCCGCCGATTCCCTTTTTGATATACTTTTCGGCTACACCGCCCGTGCCGGCAAGAAAATGCCGACAAGCCTCGGAATCGGGGTTGATTTTGGGCAAGATCTCAATTCCCCACCATGATTTATAATCGTCGGGGAATTTTTCGAAGCAATACCAATCGTGATACGGTGAATCCTTCGTTTGATAGGCTCCGAGAGAGTCATATTTTCCGTAACGATTGAAATAGCGGCTATCATCACCGGTATGATTGAACACACCGTCGAGAATGACGCGCATTCCGTATGTTTTGGCTTTTTGAATCAACCAATCAAGGGCTTCTTCTCCGCCGAACATTTCGTCGACCTTCATATAGTCGCCCGTGTCGTATTTGTGGTTGGAATAAGCCTTAAAGATGGGACTGAGATAGAGGGTCGTTACGCCAAGAGAGGACAGATAGTCCAGTTTATCCGCAACGCCCCAAAGATTTCCGCCGAAAAACTCATTGTTGGCCACAGGTGCCCCGGGATAAGGAGCAAACTGCTTGATGCCTCCGTACCAGTCCTCATTCATGATCGCATCGTCGCGCATTGCAGTCTTCCCTGCACCGCGAAAAAAGCGATCAACAAACACATGGTACATCGTTCCGCCTGCGAACCAATCGGGAACACAGAAATCCGAACGGTGAACCAAAAGTCGGAACTTATGCTCCGAATGATCGCTTAATGTGATGTCTACATTGTTATAAGTATGCGAAAAAAGCGTGTCCAAACCACGCAAAAAAAGAAACTCGTAATAAAAGAGTCCGTCCTTGCCCCCGCAAAGCTCGGCATCAAGAGAAAGCTCACACCGATACCAATCCTCACCGCCACGGGTGTCAAAAAAGGACAGGGGGATATCGTGCGTCTCCTCCCCGTCTCGTGCGATACGCATAACAATGGCGCGAACACCGAGACGGCGAGGACATTTGATGCAAAAACAAAGGACGGAGCCGAGAGCAAATGCCCCTCGTGAGGAAACATCCTCTCGGCCAACCGTTTTGATTATGACGGGCATAGCACCCGCCTCGAGGCATTGATGCAGTCTCGCAAGCATAGATCAATCTCCGACTTTGGGTAATTTCTTAAGCTTCCAAATACGCTGTGCATACTCCTCAATACTGCGGTCTGCGGCGAAATGTCCGGCAGATGCAATATTCATCAAGGACATACGGTTCCACTTGTTCTTATCTTGATATGCCGCGATGGCCTTCTCATGAGCCTGTCGGTAGGACTCGAAGTCCGCAAGACACATATAGGGGTCTGCAATACCGTAGCCCGAAAGCAGATAGGTTGCGATATCCGAGAAGGACTCGCCCGCAAAGCCCACATTCAAGTAGTTGACGATCTTCTTCAGGCGGTCATTATTCGCATAATAAAGAGCCGAATTATAGCCGCGGAGCCACAACTCATCCACCTCATTACTGGTAAGACCGAAGATAAACATATTGTCATCCCCTGCTGCGGCAAGCATCTCGACATTGGCACCGTCAAGAGTACCGATGGTAAGTGCGCCGTTGATCATCAACTTCATACAGCCGGTTCCGCTTGCCTCCTTACCTGCCAGAGAGATCTGTTCACTGATCTCCGCAGAAGGAATGAGGGACTCAGCAAGGCTGACGTTGTAATCTTCAAGGAAGACGACCTGCAACTTTTCGCGGATCGTGGGATTCTGATCAATATCCTTGCTGATATAGCAAAGGAGCTTGATGATCTGCTTGGCCATCTGATAGCCGGGCGCGGCCTTGGCACCGAAAATAAAGGTCTGTGGCTGGATATCCAGATCGGGGTTCTCCTTGAGGTCAAGATAGATACCAATGATATTCAAGGCATTCAGAAGCTGGCGCTTATACTCATGCAGGCGCTTGATCTGAACGTCGAAGATCGAATGGGTATCAATAGCCTTGCCTGTTTTCTTCATCAAAAGATTGGAGAAGGCGATCTTGTTTTGGTGCTTAATATCGCGCACTGCGGTCAACACTGTCTCGTCATCCGCAAACTTGGCAAAATTCGCCAGCTCCTCGGGATTCTTGCGGTAGCCCGTGCCGATGCAATTGTCCAGTAACTCGGCAAGCTTGGGGTTGGAATAGCAAAGCCATCTGCGATGCGCGATTCCGTTGGTCACATTATCAAACTTGTACGGATACATCTTATAGAAATCCTTGAAGGTGTTGCTTTTAAGAATATCCGAATGAAGCTTGGAAACACCGTTGACCGAATGGGAAGCGATGACCGAAAGGTTGGCCATTCTGACCTCTCCGTAGCCGACCACGCTCATGCGGGAAATGCTGTTCCAGTTGCCCGGGAAGAACTTCCATGCATCACGGCAGAAGCGCTCATTGATCTCCTTGACAATAGCATAAATACGGGGCAGTTTAAGCTTAAACAGATCCTCATTCCATCTCTCAAGCGCTTCGGGCATGACGGTATGATTGGTATAGGAAACGGTGCGGGTAACGATATCCCATGCGCGATCCCAAGACAAGAAATACTCGTCGATCAAAATGCGCATCAGCTCGGGAATGCACAGTGCGGGATGGGTGTCGTTGATATGAATGGCTACCTTATCGGGAAGATTCTCAATGGTTCCGTAAACCGCCATATGATCACGGATAATACTCTGCACCGATGCGGAAACCAAGAAATACTGCTGAGACAAGCGAAGCAGCTTGCCCTCGGTGTGGTTGTCCGAAGGATAGAGCACCTTGGAGATGATCTCCGCATTGGTGCTTTCCTCAAGTGCGCGAGTGTACTGTCCTTGAGAGAACAGACCCATATTGAAATTATGAATATCGCGTGCCTTCCACAAACGAAGCTGGCTGACCGCCTCGCTGTCGGAGCCGGAAATCATCATGTCGTAAGGAACCGCCTCGATCTCCTCGCAGTCCTCATAAATGACCTCAAGATGTCCGTCCTTCCACTCCTCACGAACGCGACCGCCCATTTTGACATGATAGATACGGTCGGTTCTGGGAACCAGCCACACCTCTCCGCCGGGAAGCCAAATATCGGGAAGCTCAATCTGCATACCGTCAACGATCATTTGCTTGAAAAGACCATATTCGTAGCAGATGGAGAATCCGGTTGCGGGATAATCGAGAGAAGAAAGCGAATCCATAAAGCAAGCCGCAAGACGACCAAGACCGCCGTTGCCAAGACCTGCATCGGGCTCGCATTCGTAAAGGTCTTCAAGCTCAAAGCCGAGAGACTTGAGCGCCTCGCTATATGCCTTATCCAAACCGAGGTTGCAAAGATTGGTTTTCAGCGAACGACCAAGAAGGAATTCCATGCACATATAATATACGCGCTTGGAGCCGGTCTTGTTGACCCGTTTCTTAAAATCGCCGCGCTTGGCGGCGAGAATGTCCTTGATAGTAAGCGCCGCCGCCTTGTACATCTGATCGCGAGACGCCTCGGCCGCGGTACAGCCGAACTGTCTGGACAATTTGGACTCGAGGTTTTCTTTTACCTGTTTTACTGTTGGTGAATTTGCCATGGGATGGTTTTGCCTTTCTTTTTTGGAATTGATCACGGCGCGCGGGCTTTGGTCACTCACGCGCCGTAATCGATAAAATATAATGTCTACAGCTTACAGAATGCTGTTGTACATATCAAAATAACTCTTCGCGGACACACTCCAAGAGAAGTCCACATTCATGATCTTCTGAACGAATCTGTCGCGTTTTTCCTTGTTGTGCCACAATTCAACGGCGGCATTGATGCGGTCAAAAAGCTCGGCGGCAGAGTAGCCGGCAAAGGTGAAGCCATTGCCCATCAACTCTCCGTCTTTTTCCCAATAGCCCTTGATCGAGTCGTAAAGACCGCCCGTTTCTCTGACTACGGGGATGGCGCCGTAACGGGAGGCGATCATCTGCGACAAGCCGCAAGGCTCACTGGCCGAAGGCATGACAAAGATATCTGCCGCAGCATAGATGCGTTTGGAAAGATCGCGATCGTATTCGATAAGCGCCTTGGCTTTTCCCGGGAAATCTCTTTCTAGGTTGCGGAAAAATTGCTCGTATCGCGCCTCTCCCTTTCCGAGGACCACAAGCTGAACATCATTATACTGAAGCAAGCCGTAAGCCATTTCGGAAACGATGTCAAGACCCTTGTGGGATGCCAGTCGAGAGATAATGGCGAGCATAGGAACATCGGCATTTTCGGGTAGCCCCACTGCCTTTTGGAGTGCCAGCTTGTTCGCAATCTTCTTTTCAACCGAATTGGAGGAAAAGTTTTCCGTAATCACGGCATCCGTCTCGGGATTGTAGTAAACATAGTCGATACCGTTCAAAATACCGCGCAATTTATTCTCACTCCGGCAAATAATGTGCTCCAAACCATGAGCATACTGAGGAGAACGAATTTCCTGGGCATACCGAGGGCTTACGGTAGACACAATATCTGCGCACACGATCGCACCCTTCATCAAGTTGATGCATCCGTCATACTCCATCAATCCGTGGCACTCATGACCAAGTGCAAAAACATCATAAAGGATACTAAAATCATATTTTCCTTGGTATTCAATGTTGTGAATGGTGAAAACTGTCTTAATTTTGTCATATCCGCTCACATGGCGATAGAGACAGTTCAAATACACAACACTGAGTGCCGATTGCCAATCATGGGCATGGAGAACATCGGGCATAAAATCAACTTGCCCAAGCATCTCCATTACCGCCATGCAGAAAAAGGCATAGCGTTCGCCGTCATCATAATGACCGTACAAGGTATCGCGTTTGAAATAATATTCGTTATCGATGAAGTAGTAAGTCACACCGTCCTTGACAAGGCTTTTGACGCCGCAATAAATATTGCGCCATGCCAACTTGACTTCAAAAACCGCCTCATCCTTCATCTCGGAACGCCATTTGTCATTTACCATTCCGTAAAGAGGCATAACAACGCGAATGTCACTGTCAGGCTCTGCCGCCTTCATGGCCGCGGGAAGTGAGCCCATTACATCGCCGAGACCGCCTGTTGCCGCAAAGGGCATGGCCTCGGCGCCTACAAAAAGGATCTTACTCATTGATACTTTCCTCCTCGGTTATACACGAACGCCTTTTCCGATGAAGAAGGGCATGGTCTGGTGACCGGAAAGCACGCGACCGTCGTTGATAACCACGTTTTTGTCGGTGATCACACAGTTAAGCGAAACATCCGAACCGATGTAGGTATCCTGAAGGATGATAGAATTGCGGATCACGGCGCCCTTCCCTACCTTGACACCACGGAAGATAATAGAATTCTCTACCGTACCGTCGATCACACAGCCGTCTGCGATGTAGGAGTTCTTAACTTTGGCACTGCTTGTATACTTGGTGGGGGCTGAGTTTCTGACCTTGGTATATACGGGGAAATTGGGCACCTCGAAGATCTCACGGCGAGTCTTGGGATTCAAAAGCTCCATATTGCAGGCAAAATAGCCTTCAAGAGACCCAATGATATTATAGTATCCCTCATAATGGTAAACAAAATACCGATCGCGCTCCAATCTCTTTGCGATGATATCCAAGTAGAAGCTGTCATAATCGCGCGCAGCCGCCTCGCTCAACACATTCAAAAGATACTTACGCTTCACGACCATCAGGTTGGTACTGATCTCCTCCACGCCGCTTGTGGGTTTGAATTTGGAAACACCGGTAAGACGACCGTCGCCAGAAGCCTCTACGCAAATGATAGACGAATTGTAAGCGTGCTCATCAAAGGACTTCTTGGTGCTCACGATAGTGATATCGGCATCGTTTTTCTCATGCTGCTCCAGCACGTCGGCAATATTGATATTGCAAACGGCATCGCAGTCGGAAAGCACAATATGCTCCTCGTTGCAACGCGTGATAAAGTTGGTAACTCCCATCAATGCTTCCAAGCGGGTGGTATACAGCTTATTGGCTGCAGGACCGGTAAAGGAGGTGATAAACGGAGGAAGGATCTTGATACCGCCCGAACGACGGGAGAGATCCCAGTCCTTACCCGTACCGATGTGGTCAAGGAGCGACTGATAGTTATTATGTGTAATGATACCAACCTTGGTAATGTTGGAATTCACCATGTTGGACAGCGCAAAATCGATCAGACGGTAACGGCAACCGAAGGGAACGCTGGCAATGGTTCTGCGGTTGGTAAGCTCCGCAATGGACTGGTCATGTATATTGGAAAAAATCAAGCCTGCTGCAGTCATTTTACTGTCCCTCCTTCATTTCAGCGATCATTTCGTTGTCGCCTATGGTTCGATTTGCGGGTACACATACACCCGATCCGATCACGGTAATGCCCGATGCCTCCGTACGGGGTTTACCGATCTTGACCCCCTCGCCCACCGTTACACCTTCGTCAAGGATAGAATACTCAACAACAGAATCCTTGCCGATCGTAACGCGGCTCATGATGACCGAGTCACGCACACAAGCGCCTTCCATGATCTTAACACCCTCACCGAGAACCGAGTTGATAACCGTTCCGTGGATCTCGCAACCTTCGGTGATGGTGCAGTTTTCAATACTGGCATCGGGACCGACATACTGAGGACTTTCGTTTTGATAGCGGGAGAAAATACGCCAGCTCTCATCGTTGAGGTTAAGAACGGGATTATCACCCAGCATATCCATATTGGCTTCCCAAAGCGATGCGATGGTTCCCACATCCTTCCAATAGCCCTCGAAGGAGTAGGCATACATCTTTTCGCCGGCGGCCAACATATTGGGAATGATATTCTTTCCAAAGTCATTGGAGGACTCGGGATCGGCCGCATCTTCCTTCAAATACTTGACCAATTTTTCCTTGGTAAATACATAGATACCCATAGAAGCCTTGGTACTGTCGGGATTCTTTGGTTTTTCGGAGAATTTGTAGATCGAGTTATCGGGATTGGTGCTCATAATACCGAAGCGGCTGGCTTCCTCCAACGGAACATCAATAACCGCAATGGTACAGTCGGCCCCCATCTGTTTGTGGTAATCCAGCATTTTGGAATAATCCATCTTATAAATATGGTCTCCCGAAAGCACCAGAACATACTCGGGATCATAACGCTCAATAAATTCAATATTTTGATAGATCGCATTCGCCGTACCCTTATACCAATCGGCAGAATCCTTGGCCTGATAGGGCGGAAGAATGGAAACACCACCAAAGGCACGGTCAAGATCCCAGGGTAGACCGTTTCCGATGTACTCATTGAGCACAAGGGGCTGATACTGGGTCAAAACACCCACGGTATCAATGCCGGAGTTAGTGCAGTTGGAAAGAGGAAAATCGATGATACGATACTTTCCTCCAAAGGAAACTGCGGGCTTTGCGGTTTTGTAAGTCAGCGCGTACAATCGGCTTCCCTGCCCGCCGGCAAGAAGCATCGCTACGCTTTCTTTTTTCTTGAACATAAAGCACCTCCGAAAAATTTTTTATTGTCGATAATTTATGATATTGTGTCTTCGGGCGCGTTGCGTTTCCGACAACGGAAAACACAGACAGCAAGCGGAGGCACGGTAATCCTCAAAGTGTGATCGAATCGACCGAAACGGTTTGATTCGGTAAAAATGGGGCTAGCATTTATAACACCGCTCCCGCCAAAGGAAAGGTGGTCGGAATTGATCAATTCCTCGTACTCGCCTCCCTCGGGAACACCGATCTCATATTCATGATGTACGGCAGGCGTAAGATTGACAACGGTCAACAGCGTCTCTCCGTCCCGCGATACTCGACGGTAGCACAAAACGCTTTTTCCTCGATTCTCGGATAGATTTTGAAAGCTTTCCGCACCGTCATTCCAAAGCGCCGGTTGTGTCAGATAAAACCAGTTCATTTGAGCAAAGAAAAGCTGAAGCCGTGCATGGGCATCATGATCCAAGAGGAACCATTCCATCCTCTCGCCCTCATTCCATGCGCGAAACTCACCGATCTCGCATCCCATAAAGATCCTTTTTTTGCCGGGCACGGTCAGCATATATCCCAAAAGCGCACGGATGCTCGCAAATTTCTGCCAATAATCTCCAGACATTCGGTCAAGAAGCGAGCTTCCGCCGCACGAAAGATCCTTGCAAGAAAGCGAAAGCAATTGGTGCGAAAACGATTCCAAGCCATCTTTATCAAAAAGATCATCCAAACGCCCACGACGCAAATCCGCTTCGCAGGCAAAGCAACACAAAACGTTTTCCGTCCACTGCCGATACTGCGGAATAAACAGCGAGGACAGATGCCGTACATCTGCCAAAGCGGAATCCGCCAAAAGCAAAACATCGGGGCACGTTGCCTTCATAAGATTGTGAATATGACCAAGCATGATCGCATCACAAGAGAGACAAAGTCCGTCCGCATGATATTCAAACACACAACGGGCAACCTCCGCCTCCCAATCGAAGTCGGACACCCGAGAGATAAGATCCAATATCACGCCGATACCCGCCTCGTGCAAGGTACCAACAAATGCTGCCATCTCTTGAGGAGAAAGGTCTGCGGGCAAAAGTTCGATATGTGTATATCCCATTTGCTTGGAATAGCATGCAAGCTCGGGGGCAATCTCCTCGCTTGTACACAGCTCCCCGTTTTCCCGACATTTCCAATCCTTCAAGGACACTTGATAAATGTTAAGCGGAAAATCCGAAGTCGATCTTTCCTGTGCGCGACGGTAGTTCAGCCAACCGTCATCTCGCCACGCACAAAGAGAAGAATCTCCGTTTCCTTCGTTGCTGAAAAAAAGGTTCTGTTTTTTTGTTGACAATACCCAAAACCCCTTTCCCATCTCAAATTATATATATACAACATAAACACATCTTATACACATCATATTATACAACAAATCGAACGAAATTGCAAGTCCTTTTTTGCATTTTTACCTAATTTTGTTACGTTTTTATAAAAAAGCATCATATTTTTTTCAAATTCAAGACAAATAGTTGACACATTATCAATTTATAATTATAATATTATATGTATTTTGACAAAAAAATCGAAAAACGGAGGCGTAAACTTTTGATACAAGTCAGAAATTTAACCAAACGGTACGGAAACAAGTCGGCGGTAGAGAATGTCAGCTTTGACATCGAAGCCGGAAAGATCTATGGGTTTCTCGGTCCCAACGGCGCCGGAAAATCCTCTACAATGAATATAATCACCGGCTGCATTGCCGCCACCTCGGGCAGCGTCACGGTCGGTGGACATGATATTTTCAAAGACCCCAATGCCGCCAAAAAGCACATTGGCTATCTGCCTGAAAATCCCCCGCTCTACCTCGACATGACTCCTCGTGAGTACCTCACCTTCGTGGCGGAAGCAAAGGGTGTCGGCGCGGAAAAAACCTATTTGCAGGTCAACCGCGTTATGGAGCAGACCTCCATCACCGATGTGGCAGACAAGTTGATGGGGAATTTTTCCAAGGGATACTGTCAACGCGTCGGCATTGCGCAAGCGCTTTTGGGTGATCCGGAGGTGATCATTTTAGATGAGCCGACGGTAGGACTTGATCCCAAGCAGATCATCGAGATCCGTGACCTGATCCGTGAACTCGGAAAGACCAAAACGGTCATTCTTTCCAGCCATATTCTCGGTGAGATCAGTGCAGTCTGCGATCAAATTATGATCCTTTCCCAAGGTCGCCTTGTTGCCAACGATACACCTGAACAGTTGGAATTGACCATGAACACCGGCGATCGACTCAAGCTGGTAGCCAAAGGCACTATGGACAGATGCGAAGAAATTCTAAAAACGGTGTCCGACATTGCCGAATACACCGCCGAATTTTTCCCCAACGAGGGATGTACCCACATCACGCTCACAGCCGAAGAAGGAAGGGACATCCGCGAGACTGTTTTCTCGGCCTTTGCCGATGCGCGCGTATCGCTCCTGCATATGGCGACCGAACGTATGACTTTGGAAGACATCTTCCTCAAGCTGACGACACCCGATATCGAACCCGAAGACGAGGAGGAGGTTGAGGATGAGGACGAGGACAACGATTATGTTCCCCAATTCTCTGCCCCAAAGACAACACAAAGCAAGGAGGATGACGAAATATGACCGCCATTTTCAAACGAGAATTCAAATCCTATTTCATCAGCATGACCGGCTTTCTGTTTACCGCAATCCTGCTGTTCTTTGCCGGTATTTTCGCCACAAATTTTCACCTTCGGAACGGACAGGCTGCGTTTGAATACACCGTGCAAAGCACTTGCAATGTACTTCTTCTTGTCATCCCCATTCTCACCATGCGTTCCATGACCGAGGACAGAAAAGCCAAGACCGACCGCCTCTTGTATTCCCTTCCCATAAAGATGTCTCGGATCATTCTCGGGAAGTATTTGGCCATGCTTGCTGTCTTGGCGATCCCCACTTTGATCATCTCGGTTTACCCTTTGGTCTTGAGCGCTTTCGGATCTGTCAATTTGGGGTCTGCCTATTCCTGTATGGTTGCCTTTTTCCTTTTGGGCGCGGCACTTATCGCGCTGGGAATGTTCCTTTCCGCGCTTGCCGAAAGTCAAGTCATGGCGGCGATCCTCAGTTTTGGTGCAACCTTTTTGATCTATCTGTTTCGCACTGTCGGTGCTATGATCCCCTCTTCTTCGCAAGCATCCTTGGTCTGTTTGATCGTAGCTTGGATTCTTGTTTCTCTGATAGGTTATTACCTCTCCAGGAACATCCCCGTAGCTTGCGGTGTGGGAACACTTTGCATTATACCGACTGTCATTGTCTATGCCATCAACCGATCGCTCTTCGAGGGGCTTTTTCCCGCGCTCCTATCCAAGCTGGCTCTTTTCAATCGGTTTAACATCTTTGCCTACGGCATTTTCGACATTCCCACCGTTGTGCTTTACTTGTCCTTCTCGCTGTTTTTCTTCACTCTGACCGTTCTGTCAGCCGAGAAAAAGCGTTGGAGCTGACCATATGCCCTATATTAAGAAAGGAAGGAACAAGTATGAATAAATCCCAAAAAGAATACCGCAATCGTATGACCAAAAACGGGCTGATCACACTGACCGTTGCCGTTGTCCTGTTGCTTGCCTTGATACTGATCAACTTTGCCTGCTCTGTGCTTCCCGCCGACATTCGGGAAATGGACATGACCGAAAATCACCTCTATTCGGTTTCGGACAACACCAAGCGCATCGTCTCCAAGACCGCGATCCCCGTTGATATTTATTTGACTGCCGCAGGCGGCGAATCGGCTCTTTCGAGTGACGGTGTGCAGTTGGATGCCTTTCTTGACAAGCTGGCAGCAGTCAGCGGCAAGGTATCCTATTCCATCATCGACACGTCCATCCGAACCGACTACATTACCGAACTCAACCTTAACACGGAAAGCGTAGCCGATTTGAGTGTTATTGTAAAAAGCCCCCTGCGCACTCGTATCATCAACGGCTCCGACTTTTTCCAACTCTATATTGACGAGGTGGGAAAAGTAGATCAAACGACCGCGATGTATTACTATTACTACTACGGCATGTCCCCCTATTATGTTTTTGACGGGGAAGCTCTTATGCTCAACGCTATCAACTATGTGACGGGAACCGATCTGCCCACGGTCTATCTGCTTACCGGGCACTCCGAAGCCGCGTTGAGTACCGAGTTGTCCGAGCAATTGGACGTGGGAAACATCACCGTAAATTCCATAAATCTTGCCAAACTTTCATCTGTCCCCGAGGATTGCGACATGTTGATCATCAACACGCCCAAAAGTGACGTCAGCAATAGCGAGGCAACCGCTCTTCTTCATTACATGAACAACGGCGGGACGATCATGCTGTTCACCTCTCCCACAGTGGGCACACTTCCTAACCTTGAGAAAATAAGCACCGCTATGGGACTTTCCGCCGAGCAAGGACTTGTCATCGAGACCGACAGTACCCGATACTACAGCGCCTCGGCTCCGTATTCCTTTATCCCCTCCTTGACCTCTCACGATATTTTTGACGGAGTTTCAAGAGTGATCGTTCCCGTTTCTCACGGCATCGGCATTTCCGAATCGCTCCCTGACGGCGTCAGTGTAACTCAACTTTTCACATCTTCTGCGGGATCCTATCTGCTCCCCGCCGATGCGGAAAAGCTTCAAAAGCCGGAAGGCGCCGAAAGCCGTGCCTTCTGTGTGGGAGCCGTCGCGCAAAAGACCAACGGCGCCAAACTCATTTGGTTCGCTATCGACGGAGAAGCCTTTATGTCCTCTTCTGCCAATCAGGTGGTCGGCGGAGGAAACCACACAGCCTTCCTCAATGCCGTCCATTGGATCTGCGGTGAGAGCAATCTCCCCACAACAGAGCTGATCCCCTTGAACACAAATCCTCTAACGGTCAGCGAGACCTCCTCCGGTCTTTTATCGGTCATCCTTACCATCGTTCTTCCTCTCATTTGCATCGGTTTTGGTATGTTCTGTATCATCCGACGCAAAAAGAGATGATTCAATAAAAAAACCTTCTGTCTCGGGCTTCACCGAAAGGGCAGAAGGTTTTTTATATCAAATTTTATTATGTCAAAAGATTGAAGATACCGAGAACAAAACCTATAAGGGCACCGAGATTGACAATGGTATTAAGTTCTTTTTTCATAACTTGCATACAAAGCGCCTCGGTTTCCTTGACACTCATGGCTGCCACCTTACTCTCTACTGCGGCAGAGATATCCAGCACCTCGGAGAATCGGTCACCGACACCCGAGATCAGCTTTTCATAGATCACTCCAATGACTGTGCGGATCTGTTCCTCGCTGGTGTATGCCAAAATATCGTGAAGGGGACGGTTGGAATACTGCTCAATCTGTCCTAAGACCGCGCCGTGCACCATATCTCTTCCGTTTTCGGCAATATAGGTGTTGATCTTTTCGGCAAACTGGGGCAGAAAGGCGTGGATCGTGTGTTCGTTGATAAACATAGAAAGCACATTCAGCGCACTTTTTTTCTCGCTGTTTCCACTCTTTTTATCCAAGAGTGAGGCTGCGCCTTGCTCGGCAATTATAGCACCGACATTCATGTGCTCCAACGCATCCATGATACGGTCGGTAAGGAAATTCGTCACTCCTTCCTTAACCCCGGCGATCTGTTCATCCTTGAGATAGGTATGAACCAATTGATTGGTGGTCGGCAAGGGCTTATCAGTCTCCTTAAATGCCAAGGACAGATCCAACGCATCCATGGCGATATCCACGATCCGCTCCTTGGTTTGTTCGGTTAAAAACAGTTCCTTAAGATCCCCACCCGTAAAAAGATGGTTACCCACGGCATCACCGATGGCCTTGGCCAATTCCTTTTGTCGACGCGGAACAATACCGGGGGTAAAGGGAACACGGAATTTTCCGATCATCCACGGCTTATGGGGATGGAACAGCATTTTGACCGCAATATAGTTGGTGATATATCCGATCACCGAACCAACCAAAGGTCCCCACAGAATTTTCACAACAGTCATAACGGTTTCCATAGCATTTCCCCTTTCTCAAAGTTCAAACAACTTGATTGCCTTGACAGCGCTTCCGTCCTCATAATCGCGAACCTCTCCCAAAGCGTAGAAATTGCCTTGGTGATCGTGCATTCTGACTCGGGTTCCGACCGCAAGATCGGTCTTGATCTTTTTCTGATAGATCTCGCATCCGCTTCGACTCAGCCGCTCATAAAAAGGCTCAAGTGTCACAGATGGAAGCGTCACAAACAAGCTCTCCACCGGCACCAAAAGCGATTGGCGTTCCTCATCGGTCATGCTTTCAAGCTCTTCCACCGTATGGCTTACGGCGATGTCAAAGCCACCCGTTTCGGTTCTCTCCAACGCCGCCATGACAGCACCGCAACCGAGCGCTTGCCCGATATCGGCACAAAGTGTACGAATGTAGGTTCCCGACGAGCATTTGACCGAGAGAACAAAATCTGACGAAACCTCGGTGGGAGTACAGGCAATCTCATGAATGGTTACGGGGCGAGCGGTTCTCTCCACGGTCTCTCCCCGTCTGGCAAGATCGACCAGCTTTTTTCCACCCACTTTAAGGGCGCTGTACATGGGAGGGATCTGCAAAATATCGCCTTGAAACGTCCGACATACGCGAAT
This sequence comes from Eubacteriales bacterium, assembly GCA_045537235.1. Lineage (GTDB taxonomy): Bacteria > Bacillota > Clostridia > Oscillospirales > CAG-272 > RGIG8775. The sequence continues at coordinate 20,738 of JAZSPB010000076.1, read as the reverse complement.
CACTTGGTCAGCATCGGGAAGACTCGCGGTCTCGCTCAGAACCGTTCCCGTAATATCCTCACTGTCTGTGGTAAGACCCAACCGCAAAAGCGCCGTATACCGTTTGCTGTCGCTGACAAGATACTCCGCTGCCTTGGCCGCTCGTCCCACAAGCACCACAAGAACACCCGTGGCCAGCGGATCCAACGTTCCCGTATGCCCTACGCGGCGCGTTTTAAAAAGTCGGCGTATGCGGTTAACGATATCGTGAGATGTGACACCCTTATGCTTGTTTACGATCAAAACGCCGCATGGCTCAATTCCTATTTTTTCCTGCTTACTATCCATGTATTCGTCCTTTACAGAATGATGTCTTCCAGGCTCCGCTTGGGAACGTAGTGAATGCCGTTCTCATCTCGGTAATAGGCTGTTCCCTTCTCGGTCATGTCAACAAGCACCACTGTTTCGTCGGGCTTACCAAGACCCAGCACCAGCTTGGGCAAAACGCCTTCGGGAAGATTCATGGCTTCCGCCAGCTTATTAGGCAAATAATTGCCGATCATGCAACCGCCGTATCCCTTTTCCACTGCGGACAGCATAATAACCTCGGCGGCGATCCCCACGTCACGGGCAAAAATGTCCTTATCCGATATTGCAGTGTCAACGCAAATGACCACATATGCCGTGGGGGCATGACCTTCGGGGGGGATATGCAAATGAGGCAATGCCGCTGCCCACTTAGTTTGAGCCAGCATAATATCGCATTCGACAGGATCGGTAACGATCTTATACTTAAGAGGTTGGATATTCATGGAGGACGGGATCAGCCGTGCGTTATTCACAAAGTCTACCAACTGTTCACGAGGGATACGAACGCTCTCGTCAAAGCTGCGGTAGCTACGCTGACGGAGCATAAGATCGGACATCTCCAACGAGTGTTTTTTCTTTTTATCCGTTTCAGCAAAGCGAACGACTGCGGAATAGATGGGCATTCCTTGCGAGGAGAAATTGGTCTCATATTCGGTCATCACATTGCCCTCGGCTCGGTCGGAATTGTGCAGATCTCTCGTCAACCATTCGGTCACCAGTCCTGCGGCGGCAAATTCCTCAAGACTGAAATCAAAAAGCCCTTGGTTGTCGGTTTTGAGATACAGCTTTCCGTCGGGCTTGAGCACATGACGGTAAAGCTCGAGGAATCCGCGATAGGTCAAACGGCGCTTGGCATGACCCGATTTGGGCCATGGGTCACTAAAATTGAGGTACAATCCGTCTACCGAGTGAGCGGGAAGCCATTCGGTCAAATTTTTGGCATCTCCGATGAGAAAACGAAGATTATCGGGACGTTCCTCGGCACAAGCTTTCGCTTTTTCCAATGCCAAACAAGCCACGTCTGCCACTCGTTCCATAGCAATAAAATTACGGTCGGGGTACTTGGTCGCCATACCGCAAGCAAAATTTCCCTTTCCGCATCCGATCTCGATGTATAGAGGACGCGACTCGGAAAATGCAAATTCGGGATTTTCAAAGAGCGCGGTCGTATCGCGGATCAGCAAGTCGCTGCAAGCCTCGATTCTGGCGGCTCCGTTTTTCTTTTTTCTCATTCTCATGTTGATAGACTTCCCTTCTTTTTAATGATTTTCGGGTGGCGACGCGGAGATTACTTTTTTGAAAAAAGCTCCGCAAAAACTTTGGATCCTTTTGCCGAATAAAGGAAGTGCAAACAAACCAAACTCTTTTGGAAGAGTTGTGATTGTGCAAACTTCACGGGAGGCATGGAACAAGATTTTGCGGAGTGTTTTAGAAGAACCTCCCGATCATATCGGTTGATCAAAACGATCAAACATTGAATCGGAACAGAACGATATCGCCATCAGCAATGACGTATTCCTTGCCCTCGCTTCGCATCAAGCCCGCCTCTTTGACAGCGTTCATGTTGCCAAGTCTTACCAGGTCATCAAAAGATACCACCTCGGCGCGGATAAAGCCGCGTTCAAAATCACTGTGGATCTTTCCTGCCGCTTGGGGGGCTCGGGTTCCCTTGGTGATCGTCCACGCACGAACCTCCTTGGGACCTGCGGTAAGGTAACTGATCAGCCCCAGAAGTGCGTAGCTTGCGCGGATCAAGCGATCAAGACCGCTCTCGACGATTCCCATATCTTCCAAGAAAGCTTTTTTCTCTTCGGGCTCCAATTCCGCAATCTCCGCCTCGATACCGGCACAAACGGCAATAATCTCGGAATGCTCGGATGCGGCATATTCCTTGAGTGCCATATAAAGAGGATTTCCCACAGGTTCCTCACCTGCTTCATCCTCGCTGACATTGGCAACATAAATAATGGGCTTGAGTGTGAGCAGAGGCGTATCGTTACCAAGCAGCTCCAACTCATCCTCGGTAAACTCAATGGTTCTTGCGCACTTTCCTTCTTCCAGAACAGACTTGATGCGCTCCAAAAGCTCGACCTCGGCGGCCAAGCTCTTATCGCCCTTCATAGCCTTCTTCACACGGTCGATACGGCGGTCAAGAATCTCAATGTCCGAGAAGATCAGCTCCAAGTTGATGGTCTCAAGGTCACGAAGCGGGTCGACCTTACCATCTACATGGATAATATTATCGTCCTCAAAGCAACGGATGACGTGAATGATCGCATCCACCTCACGGATGTGAGAGAGAAATTTATTTCCCAAACCTTCCCCCTTCGAAGCGCCGCGAACAAGACCTGCTATGTCCACGAACTCGATGACAGCGGGGGTGTATTTTTCGGGATTGTACATTTCTGCCAAAACATCCAGACGCTTGTCCGGCACTGCTACCACGCCTACGTTTGGCTCAATGGTGCAGAAGGGATAGTTTGCCGACTCGGCTCCGGCACTGGTCAGTGCATTAAAAAGGGTACTCTTTCCCACATTGGGAAGACCTACGATACCTAACTTCATTGATTTTTCCATGCCTTTCTTTCGAAGATCATATACCGAATTATTATACACCTTATTTCACAAAATGTCAAGTCTTATTGCCTTGGGTTTTGCTTTGAAAAAATATTTTATAAAATTTACAAAAATCTATTTTCAAATCTGTAATTTAATGGTATAATTTATATGTATGCATATTTTTCGCGAATTTCCACAAAATTCACGGATTCTTCACAGCTTTTCCCATATAATAATGTATACTTTAAATGGATGACTTTACAGAAAGGAAGGTTCCCTTTTATGATGGATACCAAAATACTGATCGTAGACGACGATGCTGCCATTTGCGATGTGCTCAAAATCTATTTTGAAAACGAGGGCTATGAAATTCGCATCGCCAACAACGGCGTGGACGGCGTTAATTTTTTCAAGATGTACGAGCCTGACCTTGTACTTCTGGATATTATGCTCCCCAAGAAAGACGGTTGGCAGGTCTGCCGCGAAATTCGTGAGATCTCGTCCAAGCCCGTCATTATGATCACCGCCAAGGGTGAGGTGTTTGATAAGGTACTGGGTCTGGAGCTGGGTGCCGATGATTTCGTGGTCAAGCCCTTCGACATGAAAGAGCTTTCTGCTCGCGTCAAGGCCGTGCTTCGCCGCTATCAGACTCACTCCACTCGTAACGACGATGAGGTCATCAAATTTGACAACATCGAGATCAGTCTGCAAAAATACGAGCTTAAGCTTCGCGGCAAATCCATTGATATCCCCCCCAAGGAGCTGGAACTTCTCTACTTCCTCGCCTCCAATTACAACCGTGTATTCACCCGCGACCAGCTCTTGGACAAGGTTTGGGGTTTTGACTATTTGGGCGACTCGAGAACGGTCGATGTACATGTGAAGCGCCTTCGCGAAAAGCTGGAGGGCGTTTCGGATAAGTGGTTGCTCAAAACCGTTTGGGGTGTTGGCTACAAGTTTGAGATCTTGAGCTAACCTCGGCGCACTGCCCACATTTATGAAGGGGGACGTATGTTCAAAAGCGTATTTGCCAAATATATCACCACTTTCATACTCATTATCGTCATCAGCTTTAGCATGATCTTGTCGATCATTCTGTCGTTGGTTACAGAATACTCCACCTCGGTCAGAACTGAAACCGCAAAAAATGCCGCAAGAACGGCGGAAGCCTATTTGGCATTGAACTATGAGCGTTCGGACTATTCCTCGCTTGAAGATTTTGTTTCAATTGACAAAAACGAAGTGTTCGAGGTCTTTACCTCCGTTTCCGCCAACAGTGAAGGCATTACCATCATGCTTGCCGATGACGAAGGCCGTCTGTTGCTTTACGCCAACGAAGAGGATACCGGAAATTTTGAAAAGGACTATTGGCTTCCCGAGCCAACGCGAACTAAGGTTCTCGCGGGAGAATCCGCTCACGTTACCGGGACGATATCCGGGCTTTTTGAGAAATCTCACTTGTCCTATGCCATCCCCGTCACCGACGAAATGCAAGTTGTCCGAGGTGTCGTCATCGCGAGCTACTCCAGTAACTCTTTGCTCGTTCTTCTGCGCGACATGATCGAAACTATTTTGGCCTCATCACTTTGGGTGATGGTGGCTACACTGATCGCCGTTTATTTCATCACGGAAATGATCACGGGACCCTTGCGCGAAATGAGCAAGGCCGCCAAGCGTTTTGCAGTGGGACAGTTTGATGTCCGAGTTCCTGTAAGAGGCAAAGATGAGGTTGCAGAACTGGCCATGGCCTTCAACAACATGGCGCATTCATTGGAGAATCTGGAGAATATGAGAAATACCTTTATGGCAAATGTTTCTCATGACCTTCGAACTCCCATGACGACCATTTCCGGCTTTATTGACAACATTCTCATCGGCGCCATTCCCAAGGAGGAACAAAGCCATTATCTGGGCATAATCAAAGACGAAGTCCGTCGTCTTTCTCGATTGGTTTCTTCCCTTTTGGACATCTCCCGTCTACAGGCGGGCGACAGAAAGTTCAACATGACCGGCTTTGACATCTGTGAATTGGCGCGATTGATCCTCATTTCCTTTGAGCAGAAAATTGATGAAAAAAAGCTCAATGTGGAATTCCTTTGCGATGAGGAACGGATGTTTGTGGTCGCTGACCGCGATGCCATTCATCAAATCCTATACAATATCTGCGACAACGGTATCAAATTCGCATCGGAAGGCGGCGATTATCGAATTCGCATTCGCTATACCGATGAGTCAGGAAACGACACCAAGCACGATGGCAAACAAAGAAAGATCACCGTCAGCGTATACAACCAAGGTGAAGGTATCGCCCCCGAGGATCTTCCCTTCGTTTTTGAACGATTCTACAAAGCCGATAAAAGCCGCGGTCTTGACAAAAGCGGGGTCGGCTTGGGGATGTTCATTTCCAAAACCATTATAGATGCTCATCAAGAAAAGCTCTGGGTAAACAGCGAACACCATCGGTTCTGTGAATTTTTCTTCACTCTTCCTCGCGACATACAGAGTAACACAAAGAACAATTTGACAACACACTCGCCGTAAAAATAAAATGCGCACCGCGCGGCAGAAAGGATCAACATGGAGGATAAGAAAAACAACATCCAAGACAATATAGAAAAAACAGAATCCGAATCGACTCCCGACGAGACTGTAACGGCTTCGTCGGAAAATCCCCCTGCGGAAGCATCGTCTTTGCAGGGAGAAACAGATGCGGAAAAGACAGTGGAGCAATCTCCTGACCTCCCCACGCCCCCCATTGCTCCCCAACAAACAGAAGCCTATGCATTCCGTTGGGACTATACCGAACAAAACCTTTATGACAGCAACAAAAAGGATGGTTCGGACATTCGTGGGGTTCGCAATTTTGCCATCATCATGAGCACGGCATTTCTTCTTGCCATTCTCTCTCTGTTTGCGGTTCTCTTGATAAAGATTCCTTCAGGTCTCTCCGGCGGTGCAGGAGGAGCCTCCTTGGAAGCACTCTACGATGAATGTTACCCCTCCTATGTTGCCATCAGTGCTATCTCCGACACAGGCGGCGGCACGGGCTCGGGTATCATTATGACCTCAGACGGCTATATCGCCACCAACTACCATGTGGTGGAAGGTGCCACAAAGATCAATGTGATCCTACACACGGGCAACACAGTAGAAGCCGAATATATTGACGGCGACGAGCTCAATGACATCGCCATCATCAAGGTCAACCAACGCGGTTTAAGACCGGCAACGATCGGCAAATCCTCCAAAGCACAAGTAGGTGAGCAGGTCATGGCCATCGGAACACCTTACAGCATCCAATATCGAGGAACCATGACTTCTGGTTATATTTCGGCTTTGGATCGAAAGTACGCCGCAAAAAATGAAAACGGAACGGTCAACAAGGTTATCACGCTTCTCCAGACAGACACCAGTGTCAATCCCGGAAACTCGGGTGGACCTCTCTTCAATATGGATGGAGAGGTGATCGGTATTGTTTCCATGAAGATCGCAGGAAGCGAGTATGAGGGTATGGGCTTTGCCATCCCCATCGATGGCGTGATCGATATGCTTTGGGATATTATCAATAACGGTGAATTGACCATTTCCAACGGCGGTAGTGCCTACGAGGGAGCCGCACTCGGCATCACGGCACAAACTGTAGTAAAAGGTACCACCTACTTCCATTCGGGAGACTCCATTTTTCTGGTAAGAACCACCGAGTCGGGCGAAGAACAGGTGGTTTATGAAACCATATACGGAGAGCGCATCTACATTCCGATTTGGGATGTGGAAATGCTTGAAGAGTATGGGATCGCTGATTATTCCCTCTACACGGCTCCCGAAAGCGGTTGTCGGGTAATAAGTATTTCACCCGGATTTGATGCGGCAATCCATCTGCAACCCGATGATATTATCCTCAAGGTCAATGATATCACTTGCGAATATAAAGAAACATTGACGGAAATTATTTCCAACAGTCGTGTGGGAGACAAACTCAAGCTGGAAGTTTGGAGAAACAATGAAATTCTTTGGCTCTCGATCACGTTAGGGCAATCCTCTTCCCTTAAGTAAGAAAACGCCGCTGCGAGTACAGGGCGAAAGCTTGTTTTTGAAAAAAGCTCCGCAAAAAACTTTCTATCAATCCCCCTTCATTGGGTGCGAACATGGCGAAGTGCCATAGCACATCACGGGGGGTAGAAAAGTTTCTTGCGGAGCTTTTCTTATTTGGCATTATCCTACAAGTTCTCCTCGCAGAAAAGCCATGATCTTTTTTTCCTCACGCGACACCTTCACTTGAGATAACCCCAAGCGCTCGGCGGTCTCCTGCTGTGTCAGATTTCGATAATAGCGAAGAAGCAATATTTTTTTCCACATCTCCGGCATATGGGAAATGGCTTGTCGGAGCGCGATGCTGTCTGAAATCCGTTCGATCTCATTGTCGTCATCGGCAATACGGCTTTCCAAAGTTAGATTGCTGTCATCGCCGCCAACCACCTCCGAAAGAGAAGCTACGGGGGAAATGGCATCTATGGCGATCGCCGCATCCTCCGGTGAGACTTCGCACAATGCCGCCAATTCTTCGATTCCCGGCTCATAACCTCGCTGGGAGACGATTCGATTTCTGGCATTCATCAGCTCCAGTCCCAACTTTCGATGGTATCGGCTGACCTTAATAAGACCGTCATCTCGCAAATGCCGACGGATCTCTCCTATGATAAGGGGGACCGCATAGGTGGAAAACGTAGTTTCCCGCGAAAGATCAAAGCTGCGTATGGCCTTGATCATACCTATGATTCCGATCTGGATCAGATCCTCCAGTTCGGTTCCCCGATCCCGAAAACGGAAGGCAAGACTTCGCACCAAGCCCATATTGATATCTAAAAGAGCTTCTGTTGCGGATGTCGCGACCTGCTCGTCCTCACTTTGTGCCGCTTGAATCAGTTCGCGGTTCTTGGCATATTTTTCGTCGGATTGCATTATGTTTTCTTCGTTCCCTTCTGTTCCGTTCATAGGTCAGAAAGCGACGGAGGATTGATACACTTATACATAACGATCGTCGTTCCCTTGCCCGGACGCGAGCTTACGGTGAGCTTATCCATAAAATTCTCCATCACGGTAAATCCCATGCCGCTTCGCTCGTTCTCGGAATCGGTGGTATACAATGGCTGTCTCGCCTTCTTGATATCAACAATGCCACATCCAAGATCTTTGACCGATACGCGTACGATCCTTTCCTCATACAATCTGACACCTATGTAAATTCGTCCGATTCCCCCTCGGTAAGCATGAACAATACAGTTGGTCACCGCCTCTGATACCGCACATTTGATATCGGCAATTTCGGTTGCTGTGGGATTCAATTGAGAGCAAAAAGCGGCAATCACCGACCTCGCCGTTCCTTCATTCACCGAAAGAGACGGCAATACCAACTTCATTTCATTGATAACCGTCCCCGAAAATTTATTTTGTCTCATGGATCCTTATCCTTTCTTTTCATTCTTTATTTTGTCTGATACCGATCTTTCGATTCGTATCAATCGCTCCATCCCCGCAAGCTTACAAATCTTCAAAACATTCTTACAGGGATCACGCAAGGACATCTCTCCACCCAGTTCCCGAACCAGCGAATACCGCCCCATGATCAATCCCAACCCCGAACTGTCCATAAAATCAATACATTTGAGATCCAGTACCAGCTTGTCCGGTCGTTTTTCGTAGATCAACTTGTCGATCCCTGTTCGAAGCACCGATGCGTTATGATGGTCGATCTCCCCCAATAGCGATACCACCATGGTTTTGCCTTCCATACTTACGTCAAAGGTTCCTGTGTTTTTTATCATTGACTTATTTCCTTTCTTCCGTGTTGCTCGATTTCCATTGTATCATACAACAAATGAAAAATTTGTCACTTTCCGTTGGCATAAAAAAAGAGCCTGAAAAGGCTCAAAAAAACCGCTGAAGTCTCCCTCAGCGGTTATTCATTCAAAATTACTTGTTCAAGTAGATAACGATGGTATCGTTTTCTTCAATATCATCGTACTCGTCGATGTTTCCGTCAACGGGCTCTGCCTGCGCCTCACCCTGAGGATGCTTCGCAATGCTGAACAGCCAGAAGTAGGTGTTGTCAGCCTTCACAAGGTCACCAACCTTTACCAGCTCGCCTTCATCGTTAAACTCGGGCTCGATATCATACTCGGAGCTCATGAACTCGACAAAAATCTCCTGAACGGTAAGGATTTCACCCTCGTACTTATAGCCGTTGGGCTCGCTTCTGTATACAACTTCACCGTCCTGAGTCTTCTTTACAACGATGTTTACGGTAAGGGGCTCATCAGTGGTTTCGATATCTTTCGAAGTATCATCGCCGCCCTCTGCCTCGGTATCGCTCTCCGTCTGTGCATCGGTCTCGGTACCGCCGCCGCAAGCAACCATCGCGCCACCGATCATGAGAAGCGCAAGAATCAAAGAAAGAATCTTAACGAATTTCATAATTTTACCTCCAAAAATGTTTGAATAATAGTAACTAAATTATACTACATTCTCTCTCGTTTGTCAACAGATTACAAAATTTTTACAAAAAGAAAAAACAAACCACACTAAAAAGCAACAAATAAACGCCCCACCCTGCGGCGATCCACATTCCTTTGGACACCACGCAGGAGCATCGACTAAAATTAACAGCCGTGATCACAAGCCCCGCAACCATTACGGCAGCCAACAAAATTGCCGGTAAAAAAAGGGCGGCACCGAAAGTCATAGCATACCAAAGATAGCCGGCGGTAATGGCGATGCTGAAGAAAAACGCCCCACGGTATTTAGAGATCTCGTCGGTGCACCGTTCAGCAAACAACACCGCGCCTACGCAAAATCCGCTGAGTGCAAAGAAAACAAACAAAAGCAGAATAAGCATCCAAGATGGCAGCACAAAAGGACACCCGGACAAAAAATACAGCAACCGCCTCGGCGTACCAATCATACAAAAAACGATCCACCAGACCGCCACAAGAAAGATTGCCGTTCCGACGGCGGCTCCCACATGGATCTTTCTGAAAAACGAGCGCATTTGCGATCCACACGATGACATAAAAAATCACCTCACAGTTCCTTACCACTATATGAGGTGATTTTGGGTTTTATTCCCTATCTGGATCGTTTGTCGATTGCTCCGATTCCGTGTCGTTATCGGCCAACTGTTTTTCCAAAATACGTTCTGCATAGTTTAAATGCTTGGTACAAGCGCGATTGTACGGTTGTTCTGCCGCCGAATATCCCAAATATCGGTAGTCGGAGACCGAGTCGGCAAAGTAGGGCTTTCCCTCCTCCGCCAACGGCTCAAATCCCGGAGGCAGATCGCGACAGGTGTATTGTGCATCGGTAATTCGAACGGGAATGGGAAAGAGTCGATTGACGCGCAACAGCCCCACGCGCGTTATCTTTTCACATTCACACCCTTCGCAAACTACACCGCCTTCTTCGGCATCGTAGTTGACGGCGGTATGACAGGTGCAATACCCGATAGGTTGTGTTCCTTTGACGAAATATCCCACCTCTGCCCGATTATTTCTCGGATCAAGATAGCAGTCGGTATTCATGCACTTTCCCGAATCGCGACAAAAAGTGGCGGTAACAACATTGGCATCGCGTTCAAAATGCCTCCTGCCTCCCTCGGGAATATAATAATGGAGATGGAGATCGGACATCACATCATTCCAAATCTCAAGGTATCGGTTTTTCTCCACCCCCACGATCGGCTCCGGATATTCATACCCATACCACACACCGCAAAGGCAGTAAGGAGTATACGCAATAAACCACTTATCGCAGTTGTTCTGCGTCGTTCCCGTTTTTCCCGCTACGTCAATGAAATTGTCCAACGTAATGCTCTTGGCTGTTCCCGTGGAAATGACGTGCTTGAGCATTTCGGTCATTACCGTGGCATTGCCCGAGCTGATCGCATATCGGCTTTCCGTCTCGTTTGACAGCAATTCCCTGCCCATGGAATCGTATACTTTATAGTAAGAACGGGGAGCGTTATACTGTCCCTTATTCGAAAATATGCTGTAGGCGGCGGTCATTTCTCGCAAGGTCACCCCTCGGTTCATCTGCCCCAGCGCCAGCGCGGCGGGCGCCTTATCGGTCAAGTAACCGCCACCGTCAAGTGCCTCTTTCTCGATCACACTTTCAACACCAAGAGTATCATGCAAAAAGCGAAAGGAACGCTCGATGCCAACATCGTCAAGCACTCTCAAAGCCACGGTGTTCAAAGAGTGAGACAAAGCGAAATTGACATTGGTCAGCCCCCGATAAACCATATTGGCATTGTGCGGCCACGGTTGATATCCGCTCGCGGTTCGGATAAACTCCACGGGGACATCATCATATACCGTAGCATAGGTGATCTTTCCGTCCTCCAGTGCCGGAGCATAGACCGAAAGCGGCTTAACGGTGGAACCGGAGGGACGCTTGGCATCCGTGGCATAGCTTTGAATGCGGTTGCCTGTTTTGGTACCTACCGCACCCGCTACACCGAGGATATCACCGCTTGTGGGATGAATCACGATCATAGATGACTGCGCCTTACAACCGCTGAAACGCACGGCCTTTTCATAGTATTGCTCCACTGTTTGCTGCACCCGAGCATCCATGGCGGTAACAATGCGAAGACCTCCGTTATAGACCATCCGTGCCGCCGTCTCCCGGGAATAGCCGTATTGTAGGACAAGATCGTTTATCACATCCTCCACCACCATGTCCACATACCACGAATTGACGCGCTCTCGAAGCACTGCCTCATTAACATTTAATATCAATTCCGCCCCATAATTTTCTTGATACTCCCGATCGGTCAGATAGCCTTGTTCATGCATGGCGGTAAGGATCACATCTCGCCGCTCCCTGTTGTGTTCGGGATTGCGGATGGGATCATAATAGGTGGGGCTGTTGGTTATGGCCGCAATGCATGCACATTCAAGAATGTTGAGATCGGATACCGCTTTGGAAAAGTAAATATCGGATGCTGCCCCTACGCCGTAGCATCCTTCTGCCAGGTTGATAACATTCAAATAGCAGGTGAGGATTTCCTCCTTGGTCAACTTTTTTTCCAAATCATACGCATAAAGCATCTCTTGAATTTTTCGTTTAACGGTAACCTCGTTATTTCCCGTCACATTCTTAACCAACTGTTGCGTAATGGTTGAGGCACCGAAACGGTCATCAAATCCCAAAAGATAATTGGCAGCAGCGGCGGCGCTCCGATAAAGATCCACTCCCTCATGCTCAAAAAAGCGCTTATCTTCAATTGCGACAAATGCCTCAATCAGCTTTTTCGGCATATCCTCATAATCGCAGTACAACATATGACGCGTCCCCTTCAGTGTCTCATCCAATTCCACAATCTTTGATGCATCATAAGTATGATCCGTCCCCGTATCGCAATAATAAAAGCGAGTGGTAGAATCGGCTATCGTCATACCGAAAAGCGATGCATCGGCCTCGGTTTCAAAATTGGTCGAAACATAAAAATACAGCCCCGTCACAGCAACAAAAACACCGGTCAAAAGAACACCGATCGCCCTCCACCATCTATGCTTCTTACGAATGCGTTCTCTTGCCATATCACTACTCCTTTTGCCATGTTTTTTCGACCTTATTATGCCTCATAACCTTTTACATTATGGGCGGCAAAACTTGGACGGGCGAGGGAGGTCGCTTTTTGAAAAAAGCTCCGCAAAAACTTTTGTTCCGCGCCCTTGCCAAAGTTTGAGCGAACATACTGCACCCCTTGGTGTTTCGCTATGTTCGCGCAAACTACAAAAAGGGCGCGGATCAAAAGTTTTTTGCGGAGCTTTTTTTCAAAAAAGCGACCTCCCCGCCCGCAGGCGGCGGTCTAATGTATGACTACATTTTCAGTGCCTAAAAGGGCTTGAAGCTCTCCTATAACAAAGGCGGTGGAAGAAAGACGTTTCTCATAAGGGACATAGGACTTTTTCTCGCTATCATAAAATTGAACGGCGAGAGACGGCATGATTCCTTCTGCCTCGAAGATATCGACCAGGTTGACCGCTTTTTTTGCCTTTTCGTCGGTCATGGACGGGACTCGAAGATAGATTTTGGTGGGGCGTGTTTTTGTAGGAGGTGTGGTGGGGCGCGGTCGAGGTGTTTCGGTTTGAGCGGTTTCGGAGGCGGCTTTCGGCGTTTGGGAAAAATGGGAAGTATAGGTAGCATTGTCCTCCAGCTCAATCATACTGTTAACAAGAATTTTGATGCCATCCTCGTCGCGTTTGGAAACAGTACCCATCACGATAACGGCAGAATCAATGCGTACAAGGTAGGAATATTTTTCATAGGCATTGGGAAACAGGATGCATTCGACCCCCGCGTACTTGTCCTCCAGTGTAAAGAATGCCATTCGGTCATCATTTTTGGTATTTTTCACCGATACCTCGCTGATCATTCCCGTTACAGTCACACGATCCCGCTCGGAAAATACGATGCTCTGCTCGGGGTCGGTCAGTTTAGTAATAGGGGTACCGCCAACGGCGGCAATATGATTGGAATAACCGTCCAACAGGTGTCCTGTGAAGTACATTCCCGAGCACTCCTTCTCCAGCAACAAAAGCTCGCGAGGCGTATATTCGGGAATCTGAGGATATTCATAAGCCGGCTTGCTCACAACAATGGAGGGATCGGAAAACATATCCAACTGTCCTTCCAGATTCCCCCGTCCGGCATCACTGTTGGCTTCGAGAATTTTTTCATAAGACGAAACCAGACGGCTTCGATAAACACCGAGGCTGTCAAATGCACCGGCTTTGATAAGTGTCTCCACCTGTCGCTTATTGAGATCGTGTCCCGACATTCGTTCCACAAAATCCTCAAAGGACGTAAAAGGCTTGCCTTGACGCTCGCGCAGAATATGCTCGGAAAAGCTCTTGCCCACATTTTTAAGCGCCAAAAGTCCAAAACGGATGTTTTCGCCATCGACATGAAAATAAATATTACTGTGGTTGATATCGGGCGGCAGTACGCGGATCGACATTTTGCCGCATTCTGCAATATACTCGGCCACCTTGGTCATATTTCCCAGCACAGAGGTCAAAAGCGCTGCCATATATTCTCTGGGATGGTGAAGCTTTAGATAGGCAATTCGGTAGGATACCACCGCATAAGCCGCCGCGTGGCTCTTGTTAAAAGCATAGCTGGCAAAATCCGCCATGCTCTCAAAAAGTGCTACGGCATCCTTGTGAGAAACACCGTTTTTCTCTGCTCCTGCCACAAAGGTGTCGCGCTCGGCTTCCAATTCGTCTGCGTGCTTTTTGGCCATGGCGCGGCGCACAAGATCAGCGTGTCCGAAGGTATAGCCCGCCACGCGTCGAAAGACCTCCATGACCTGCTCTTGATACACGATACAGCCGTATGTGGAATCCAAAATGGGGGCGAGGATGGGGGTAACGTACCGAATCTTGCTTCTGTCTTTTTTGTTTTCAATATATTTGGGTATTGAGTCCATAGGACCGGGGCGGTAAAGCGAGATAGCCGCCACAATGTCCTCAAAACAATCGGGGCGCAGGTTGACAAGCATCTGTCTCATTCCGCCCGACTCCAGCTGAAAAACGCCCGAAGTGTTGCCGGAAGCGATCATCTCATAGGTAGCCGCATCGTCAAGCGGAATCTTCTCTATATCGAAATCGGGGAGCTGTTCCCTGACCTGAATCTCGGCATCGCGGATGACTGTCAGGTTTCGAAGTGCCAAGAAATCGAATTTGAGCAATCCCAAAGATGCTATGGTGTTCATGTCATATTGGGTGATCACTATTCCGTTACTTTGCGAAAGCGGAACATGATCGGTCAGAGGCTTGTCGGTAATGACCACCCCTGCCGCATGGATGGACACATTGCGAGGCATCCCCTCCAAGGCTCGTGCCGTATCGATCAACTGTTTGATCTTGGGAGAGGAATCATACTCCTCCCGAAGCTCGGGCAGCTTCAGCGCCGCATCGATGGTAATATCCAGCTCGTGAGGAATCATGCGTGCGATGGGGTCAACCTCGGAATAGGCCATGCCCATTGCACGCCCCACATCTCGAATGACCGCTTTCGCCGCAAGAGTACCGAAGGTAGCGATCTGTGACACATGGTCGCTTCCGTACCGCTCACCGACATATCGAATGACTTCATCACGGCGGTTATAGCAAAAGTCGATATCGATATCGGGCATACTGACGCGTTCGGGATTGAGAAATCTCTCAAACAGCAAATCAAAGCGGATGGGGTCAATATCGGTAATTCCCACCGCAAAAGCTACAAGACTTCCCGCCCCCGATCCTCTGCCGGGTCCCACGGGGATGCCATTGGCTTTGGCAAAATTAACATAATCTTGCACGATGAGGAAATAGTCGGAATATCCCATCTTGTCGATTACCGAAAGCTCATATTCCATGCGGTCTATATAGGTTTTCTCATCACGGTCACCAAAACGGATCTTTCCCTCTTTCACGAGACGCTTTAAGCCTTTATGTGCCAAGTCCGTGAGGTGCTCGGTGGCACTCTCTCCGCCGGGGCATCTAAATTTGGGAAGATATATTTGGTCAAAGGAAAAATCAAAATTGCACCGATCCGCGATCTTCACCGTGTTCTCAATTGCACCTTGGTAGCGCCCAAACAGGGCTTCCATTTCCTCAGTCGTTTTATAATAAAATTCATCTGTTTCAAAACCGATAGGACGACCATTGGTTATGACACTGTTGGTCTGAACACACATCAAGACCGCTTGGGCATAGGCATCCTCTCGACGCAAGTAGTGGCAGTCATTGGTTGCCACCATTGGCAGTCCGCATTCCTCGGCCAAACGTGAAAGAAGCGGCAATATCTGCCGTTGTTCTTCCATGCCGTGATCCTGAAGCTCAATATAAAAATTTTCACTTCCAAAGATCGCGGACATCTCGCGAGCATAGCTGACTGCGCCCTCGTAATCTCCCCCCGTCAAAAGCCGCGGAATATGACCGGCAAGACACGCGGAAAGAGCAATCAGCCCTTCAGAATGACGGCGCAAAAGCTCCAAATCAACACGCGGCTTGGAATAAAAACCTTCGGTAAAGCCCGCAGAGACCAAGGCGATCAAGTTGCGGTATCCCGTCTCATTTTCGCAAAGAAGCACCAAGTGGTCGGTTCGATTGTCACCGTCCGCCGATTTGGTAAGGCGCGAACGGGAAGCCACATACACCTCACAGCCGATGATCGGCTTGATCCCCTGCTCACGGCAAGCGCGATAAAAGGCGACCGCACCGTACATAACGCCGTGATCGGTAATGGCTACCGCACGATGACCGCATTCTGCCGCACGTTTCGGGATATCCGAGATGCGACAAGCTCCGTCAAGCAGGCTGTATTCACTATGCAAATGCAGATGTACAAAGTCCGACATAGGCTGCCCTTTCTTGTTCATTTCAATTTTTCCGAAAGCTCTACCAACCGCGTCAAACGATGATTAAGTCCGGATTTGGATATGGGTGGAGTGTGCGCCATAGCAAGCTCTGCCAGCGAGGCTTCATCGAACTTCAAGCGCAATTCAGCTGTAACACGCAGATCGTCGGGAAGTCCTTCCAGCATCTCTCGGTCGCGCAAATGTTCAATGGCATTCACTTGCTTGCGAATGGCATCCACCGACCGCGATATATTTTTTGCCACACAATTGGTGGCGCGGTTCTCTTGGTTGCGGATCTCTTTTTCAATCTTGGTATTCATCAGCTCAAAGACCGCATTGTTGGCCGCCATTTCCGCAAAGAACTCCTCGATCGCCGTGCTGTTTTTATAATAGAGCCCGATCTTTCCCCGTCGCTCGATGCGTCTTGCGGGAATGCCGCAAAGTGCCAAAAAATCGTCCATCTTATCGGCGCGATGCCCACTATTCAACAACAATTCCGCATGATATCCCTTGGCAGGATCGGTAACCGTTCCGACCGCCAAAAAGACACCTCGTAAAAAAGCCTGACGGCAGCCGGCGCATTTAAAACCAACAAGCTCCATAAAATTGCTCGGAGCATCGACATCCATTGCCAAAATGAAATTGGCGGCGCGCTTGGCGAAAAAACGGTGAGACCATGTCTCTCGACCAACTATCGTTCGTTTAGTCAAAGTGGTTTCTCGACCAAAGGACTCTTTTACCAATGCACCAAACAGCCCGGAAACCGCCTCGTGGGAAAAACTCACCACGATCTCACCGTTCTCCTCAACAGCCGCGTACATTAAGCCAAAGGTAAGCGCACGGCGGCAACAAGGGTTTTTCACGGAAATCCCTGCCAACTCGGATTTGGTTGTATAAGAAAATGAATTTTGCATAATCTCCTCTTTTCAAATGCGATCGGATAGACGAACCACGGTATAGCGCCCGTCCACCGGCGAAAAGTTCTCGGAAAAGCCATCGGTCACGAGAATCTCATTGCCACAAAAAATGGCGGCCTCAAAGGGGATGCTTCCGTTTTGATAAAGCGCCAATGTCTCCTCTGCCCCCATAACGGTGATTGCAGTAGAAAGTGCATCGGCATAGGCACCGTTCGGTGTGGTGACTACAACACTGTCGATACGATTATCGGCAGGATACCCCGTGGCAGGATCCAGAATGTGATCGTACTTTTGACCGCCGATTTCGTAATACCGTTCATAGTTACCGGAAACCGACAGCGACATATCGCGAAGCGTAATATAACCCGCAATTTCTCCCGAGGCATCGGGACGGCGAATAGCGATGCGGAAATCGCCTGTCTCCCGCTCACCAAAAACGGTAATAGAACTGACAAAAGAGATCATACCGCAAGAAACACCCTTTTTTAAAAGCTCTGCTTTCAACAGATCGGCTGCATAGCCTTTACCAACCGCGCCAAAATCCAGCTTGAGCGCCGCATCGGACTTGGAAACCTCGGTACCAACGGTCGAGATATCGCCATCAACAAGGGCGACTGCGGCGGCAATTTCAGCATCGGTGGGAAGACGCCCTTCCTCTTCGCACTGTTTCCAAAGTGCAATCAAAGCGCCGGCGCGAATATCAAAACTTCCTCCCGTCAAACGGGATATTTCCGAGGAAATGGCAATCAGTGCTAAAAGATGCTCGGATGCGTCTTCAATGCCCGACTCCGAGGCATTAAATCTAACAAGGTCGCCGCCCTCATATGTCACAGAGATTGCTTTCTCAAGCTCCGCCGTCAAAGCCTTGCATTCCGCAAAGACCTCGGTAACCTTTTCGTGATCCGAGTAAATGCGAATTTCCGCCAGGGTGTCCATAGCAAAAAAACTTTGCTTTTGGTATTCGGGCACTGTGTCGCAAGAGAACAAAAAGGACAGGCACAGCAATAAGCAAAAAAATGTTGCAACCTTTTTCATAAATCATATCCCTCAAGCTTTATTTTTTCCAAGGACGGGTAAATACGGTTGACGATCACGCCCGAAACCGCCCCAAAAACCACCGAGGCGATCAGCAACAGAGGCAAATAACTAAAAACCACACGAAAATCAAACAATATCCCCGCGCATATCAACTGACCGATATTATGAGCCGAGGCGGACAAGACCGAAACCCCGATAAAACTGACAAACCGCCCCGAAAGCCGCTTCAGAAGTACGAGTACAAGGAAAGAAAAAAGTGCGCCGCCAAAGGAAAAGAATATACTGACAGGCGTGCCGAACAGCAAACCCATGATCAAAACACGCAAAGACGAGACAACTGCACCGTCCGATATGCCCACGCGCCACAACAGTATCATAATAAGAATATTCGCCAATCCCAATTTGAAGCCGGGAAGCGGAACAAGGTTGCCAATCGGGATCAGCACCTCTATGTAGGAAAGCGCCAAAGCAAGCACCAAAAACAAGGCATCTACCGCTACACGGCGAGTTACTTTGCGATCAACCGATGACATAGTCCGCCTCCTCCCCAGCCGAAAGAATCTCCACCGTCACGCCCGCAGGCGCGCAGATAATAACCTCGCCGCCGCGAGAAATCGTTCCGCTGTTGACACAAACACGATCGGAGCAAGTAGAGTCGGAAACGCAAACCGTTCCATTCGAAACCGTGACCGTCAATGCATACCCCGCCGATTCTATCGTGCGAGAAAAATCGCCATCAAGAGAAATCAAAAAGCTAGTTTCCCCAAACTCAGTCGTAACTCTGACATACGATGCGGAGCGGTTGGCAAAAACGGGAATCAGAAACATTAAAAGTGCCAAAAGACAGACAGCGGCGATGACCAAAAGATCTCCGACTGTCGGCTTCACTCTCATCCGGTGTGCCATGCGCTTCCCTCCCCGCATAAATCATTTCATTATATTATATCACAAATTTGAATCGAGTACAAGGGCATCCAAAAAAAATCCCAACAAGTATTGAAAATGACCAACTTCCGTGATATAATATTGATATAATATTTTTGAAAAAAGGCGAAAGCCGAAAAAAGGAGGACACTATGAAACAATACCTTTTGCCCCAAAATGGCAATGATTATAAAGCCAACCTGCACTGCCACTCCACTCTGTCGGACGGCAGTCTTACCCCTGAACAGATCAAAGACGCCTATAAAGAGCAAGGCTACGCCATCGTGGCTTATACAGACCACGACATTATGATCGACCACTCTGACCTTGCCGACGAGAATTTTTTGCCGCTCCGCGGTTATGAAATGGAAATCAATGAGGAAAAGTCGAGACCGCACCCCAGAAAAACTTGCCATATGTGCCTCATTGCTATCGAACCGGACAATTTCAAGCAGGTCTGCTGGCACAGGGAACGCTATCTATTCGGCAACGCTCCCGAGTATAAGGAATTAGTGCAATTTGATGAATCCCTCCCTGACTATGTTCGCGAATATTCGGTCGAAGGCATCAGCGAAATGATGCAGATGGGACGTGACAACGGATTTTTTGTGACCTACAACCACCCCGGATGGTCGCTGGAAAATTATGAGCAGTATGCCAATTACCGCGGAATGCACGCCATGGAGATCTGCAACTACGGTTGCTACGAAATGGGCTATGAAGATTATAATCCCAAGGTTTACGATGATATACTCCGCACAGGCAATCGTATTTTCTGTATAGCTGCCGATGACAATCACAACCGCACCGCAGCGGGAAACCCTTGGTCACACGATTCTTTTGGTGGCTTCACCGTCATCCGCGCCGATCGGCTGGACTACCGAACCGTTACTCGCGCCCTTGAGCAAGGCAATTTCTATGCCTCCATGGGACCTGAGATCCATGAACTGTACATTGAAGATAACAAGGTACATATCACCTGTTCTCCCGCCAAGCATATCCGACTCCACTGCGGCGCGCGGCATTCACGGCAGATTCATGCCGAAGATGGCAAATATTTGACCGAAGCAACATTTGAGCTTCACCCCGAGACCGACATCTTCTTCCGCCTTTCTGTTGAAAACGAAAAGGGTCTCCGCGCCAATACCAATGCCTATTTTTGTGATGCGTTGACATGGAATGAATCATTATGATTAAAAAGAGAGGGACGGCAATGGGCTGTACTCTGAAGAACAGTTTAACGAAATAAGGTTTACCCACCAATGGTGAGAGGACGGAGAATGTAAATGTTCTCCGTCCTCTTTTCCTCGCAAGCGCTGACTTAATTAAAGACAACAAGATTTTGCCAAAAGAAACGTAAAGTCACTTTTGACATTAGCATATCAAAAGCCTATGTGACTACCTTCCGGGAGGTAAAAAACAGCCTCCCTTGTGTAAAGGGAGGTGGCACGGCTTGCCGTGACGGAGGGATTGTAAAAGGTTAAATTTTTACTCAAAACAATCCCTCAGTCGCTTTGCGACAGCTCCCTTTACACAAGGGAGCCTTT
>JAZSPB010000054.1:0-4556 GCA_045537235.1 Eubacteriales bacterium | reverse complement strand
AAAAGTTTTTTGCGGAGCTTTTTTTCAAAAAAGCGACCTCCCGCGCCCGCAGGCGCAACTTTAAAATACTGCCACCGATGGGTAAGATCGGTGGCAGGGAATTGTAAAATTGATTAATATTGGCTGCCGTAAATGATAGCGAAGATCATTTGAATGACACTGTCGGGAAGTTCGGTTTGAGTATCGAGGTAGTTGAGGAATCCGTTCAAGTCGAGGGAGCCTAACCACTGATTCTCATTGACAATGGTATCCGAAGCATTGGGCGTGGTGATGGTATCGACTTCCACCTCTTCCGCCTTGAGGCTGATGGACGCATATTCCACTTCGCCGTTCAGCAGAGCCAAAGTTACCTCGTTGGTCTTTTCACCGGATGCGATGTCCATTCTCAATGCGTAGCTGGCAATCGAGAGACCGCCCATGACACCTGCCATACCGGAACCGCTACCCATTATGGAGTTCAGCAGACCTTCACCCATGGAAAGGGTAATGCTGCCGTTGAAGTAGCCCTTGTCGAGCTGCTTTTTGTCCACGTTGCTGACCTTAACAACGAGAACAGACTTGCTTGCGCCGGAGGGATCCATAGCACCGGTCAGAACATCAAAGGAGCCGTTGATAAGACCCTTATCCTCGTTCAAGGTGCCGCGTACGGCAAACATATTGGGCTGAGAGGTCGAGGAAACGGACAACTCAAAGCCTGTGGACTTGCCGGAGGTAGCGGAACCCAACATGATTCCGACGCGCTCATTGTCATCGGCCTTGAATTCGATGGTGCGACCAATGACCTCGTCCTTGTTAACATAGCTGGTCATGGTGACCAGGGTATCGTTGACGGATGCATCCGCGCCGGCGGAGAATACCTGCTCGTCGATCATGCGGAGGGTCGAGTCGATCTCTTCGATCATATCGGCATAGATGCTTTCGGGCGAATCCATACCGGAAGCGGTAGTGCCAACGGCCTCAAAGAGGTCGAGCAAAATCAGCTTGAGCTCGGTATCGATCTTGATCTCTGTCAGGAGGTTCTTGACGATGGTAGCGCAATCCTTTTCGGTGAGGGTGGTCTTGAAGACGGTGCACTTCTGGGAAACGCCGTTTGCCGCAAAGTTGCCGTTGCTTTTTTCGACGTTGGTGAGACCGTCAAGGTAAATTCCGTAGTATTTCTCAATCAGAGGGATGAGCTTTTCCACGTCGATGCTCTCCATGTTAACGGTAGGAGCGGAGACGGTGGGAAGGCTTGTGCCCGACAATTCGCCGGCACTAACGAAAAGGTACTTATCGATCAGTTCGGGGATGGCAAGGTACATATCGCCGTTCTCCAGATTGGCGATGGCATCCATGGAGATAACGGAAGCGTTCTTGAAGAGCAGACCCATATTGGCGCTCATCAAGGAGTCCTTGGTTTCAACCTGAAGCGCGATCTCGGCATCGTTGATGAAAGAGAAGTCCATGCCGCCTGCCGAAGCGCTGAGCAGAGAAAGAAGAGTGCTGCTCAACTCAACATTTCCGGTGACCTTGACGCCAAGGCTCTGGTTGGTCTTGGAGTTTTCCAAGTAGCCGGAGAGGTTATCCATTGCGTTTTCAAAGGCTTCCTCTTCAATGTCCTTGAACTGTTCTTCGGGGGCTTTGCCACCGCCGCAAGCACAAAGACCGAGCACCATGAGGCTCACGATGAGAAGGGCGAGGAAAGATGTAAATAATTTCTTGGTAGACAAAGTAGTGTCCTCCTTTGGAGTGATTTTGGAGTTTTTTAAGAGTGAATTTTTCTCCGATGATATTATCGCATATTTTGAGAGGTTTGTCAAGGTGTTATGAAAAATATTGTAGATAATACGATTGAGGAGGAGAGGGGAATATGGGAAGGCTTATCACACAATGTCATTCCCATGCTCGCCCCAAAATCTGAAAAAGCCCCGCCAACCCTCCCCATTCCCGACAGCCTGCATCCGTAGCACCATTTATTGCACTATGTTTGCACAAACTATACCGAGAAACCAAGAAAGATTTACGGAGCTTTTCCACAAAGCACCCACACCGCCCCAAGGCGGCATCTCAAAATTCTGTTTTTGTTCGAACCTCCACAAGAAGGACAAATCCGGGATCAGAGCCTTGCGAGAACTTCAACTGATACTCATAACTCAAAAGCTTCTCTTCCTCAAACACCACCGTAACGGTGGCGACCTCAACCTCTACCTCCCCGTAAGATTCGGTATCGGGCGAGAGAATATCGAGAACGTAACATCCCTCACTCACCTGACGAATGTCAGCAATATTTGCCTTGGAAAAGCCGATGGGGTCGATCAAACCGTCAATAAAGGCTTTGGCTTCGGCATCGCTCATATTGGAGATCTGCTCGATGAGATCGCCGTTTTCGTCGGTGTAGGAGATGTTCTGCTTTCCGTCGACATAGGAGATTTTGTGCTGTTGACCGTCCGCAACCGTGTCGGTTTGGAAGGTGTAGCTGCCGTTTTGATAAGCAAAGGTCACCTCATCGGTTCGGTGGAATGTATCGGAGGTGGTGTTGTAATTGACCGTTTGCTCGTAAAGGGTAGAAAAGCTTCCCGTCGCGGCGGATTTGTACTGTGCGAGCTGTTTTTCGATCGCAAAAAGCACACGCACATCGGCTACCTCTTTGTAGTCGGTGATATCGGGCACATCGTTGATCTCGGGATTTTCAAAATCCTTGATGGTTGCGACGAAGGAGATCTCCGTCATCTCCTCTTCGGGAACCATAAAATCAATGCTCATTCGACGGGGAAGATAGCCTGTTGTGATCTCAATGGACAGGGAAATGTCCGTGACCTCGGGAAGCTTGCCGAGCGCCGATGTGTCGATGCCCATCAGACCTTTTATTTTTTCAATATTCTCATCGGTGAAGCCGGAGAAGGAGAGCATCCAAGTGCCGTCCTGACTGCGACCGCAGCGGATGGTCTCGCTGGTGTCCAACACCTCATGGAGCATGGGGGTCTTGACCGATGCCAGCGAGGTCTTTTTCAGATATTCCATATAATCCGAGTAACTCAAAGCGGACTTGAGGGTCTGCTCCTTGCCGTCGAAGGACGCAACCGTATAAAGATAGCCGTCGCGGTATCCGAAGACGGCGGTCTCGGTCTTGCCGATGTCCTGACCGTTGTCGGAACAGGAGGTATAGATGGAGGCGTGGGACAGATGTTGCATGGACTCTTGTCCGAGACGGATCCATTGATCTTCACTGCTTTTTTCGATCAATATGCTCGAATCGGATCGGAGAAGCTCCATGGACAGTTGAGTCACCATAGTGTAGGATCGGTGCTTGTCGATGGTCTCGTTGGCGAGCTTTATGAGTTCGATGGCTCGCTCGTCCTCGGGCAAACGGTTGAGCTCGCTTTCTTTGGAACAAGAGATCAACAGAATCGCGGTGAGGATCGTTATGACAACTATGAGAATGGGGCCGAGCTTTTTCATAATGGGGGCTCCTTTTTTTTATTGTTTTGGGGCTTTTTCGGGGGGGGATTTATGCCGTTTGGGATGTGTTGTCGGCGGCATATGGCGGGAAACGGTTGACGATTTGAAATTCGCTTCGAAAATTGTGATCTTGGTATGAGAAAAGCTTTGCGGTCAAAGCACGAGCGGCGATCCGTGTTCTCTTTCCTCGCGAGGGTGACGGTTGGGTGTCATCCTGTCTGGCGGTCAAAAAGGTTCTTGAAATCACGGCTTAAAGTCTCAACGGAAAAGCAAAATGTAAAGCCTCAACCGCTTGCTTCAACAAGTCATACTCTTTTATTATACCATATTCCCCTTGACTTTGTCAACGGTAAGATGTTGAATCTTGTATAAATTTGTGGAAATGGCAAGAAAAACGCACGAGACCCGAAAGCCTCGTGCGTCAAATATACCAAAAATTACCAAATAAACATAGATGCCATAGAGTTGGCGATCAGTCCCGCTACGGCAAAGACCGAGGCCGGTAACATCACATCCTTCGGTGAGGGAGTGGGATCCTCCGTGCCGGGAATGTCCACCTCGGGCAGCTCCGGCAAAGGCTTGTCGGAGATATCCGACTCTTGGGATGCCTCAAAGGTTGCGGCACTGCCCGTCAGCAGGGTGATCTGCGCTGTGTTGCTTTGCTCACGGGATGCGAAGGCGGAAGAGACCGTCACATCGGTGATCTGAATGTCGTCGATGTAAAACTTCGTGTGCTGTGCCGTGGCGCTGTTGGTCTGGACGGTAAACATGGCGGTCTGGGTCTTCACCATCGTCTCATCTACCGTATAGTATGCCTCGACCTCCACCCACTCGTTGGCGCGAGTCTCGACCGACTGACCTTGATAAAAGGCGCGGTTGTAGGTGGACGCAGGACCTGTGTAACCGTCTGTACCGGAACCGCCGTTGGCGCTCATAAGACCGTAGGACAGCTCTCCGTCATGGTCGGTCATGACGCGGAAGGTCACGCGGATGCGGCGGTTGATGTCGGCTTCGGTCAGCGCGTCGTAGGAAAGGGTGTTGAAGAATTTGATGCGGTCATAGTTGTGCGTGGCGGTGATCCGCAGGCTCTTGGTCTTGCCGCCGTTGCCGTCATCCAC
>JAZSPB010000181.1:0-8695 GCA_045537235.1 Eubacteriales bacterium | reverse complement strand
TTTTCAAAAAGCGACCTCCCGCGCCCGCAGGCGCCCCTCCGTCACGCGTCGTAAGCGTTCTTGATTTTTTCCATAATGGCGGGGATGTCGGAATAGATGGCGGTCAGCGATTTGCAGTAGCGGTCAAAGTAGGTGTCTGCTCTGTCGCCGTCCTCGCTGTCGATCAGCATGGAAGCCAAGTAGAATTCGGCCGCCGCCGCGAATCGGTCTGAAAGCGGAAAGGGTGTGTCCAGTGCCGCGTAGACACCGCATTGGATGTCGGCAGGCTCCTCGCCGCGTGCCTTGCGGTAATGACCGTCCAGCACCGCATTTTCTGAGATAAAATTGGCAATGATGTAAGGCGCACGCTCGGCGTAGTCGGCGTTACGCACAGCGTCCTCCGGCTCTGCCAAAAGTCGGAGCGCCCCTTGATAGATCTCTCTGTTGATCATGCTTGTTCCTCCTGTTCGGTACCCCGTTCGGGGCAAGGAGCGGTGAAGCCCCTCACCCCAAACATCTGCGGTATACCTTACTTCCCGATGCCCAGATCGAGGAGCACCATTTCCTTGGGATACACCACCTTGGCACCATAGAGATGCAGACCCTTGACGGCATCGGCAAAACGCTTTTCGGGGCGGTAGGCATTGATCTCGGAGAGCTGCTCGGCAAAGGCGATGGCGCGAGAGGTACGGGCGATACACTTATACTGAATGCTGTCGTTGCCGTCCTCGCTGACGATGTTGTTGGACACATAGATCTTACAGCCTGCGATGCGTCCGAGGCAGCCGTTTTCCAGCACCTCGCTGTTGTCGGTAGCCACGGCCAGCTTGGCCTTAATGATGAGTGCCGCGATCTCGGGCGATACCTCAAATACGATATCGGACGAGTCGGTCACGTTGTTGATGTAAAGCAGCTTGCGCGCTTCGATGAAGTGGTCGAGCAGGGTCTCTTCCGTTACCGCCGTGTCGGTGATGGAATTGGCTGCGCCTCCGTACAGGGAGTAGATGTACTTATCCGCCTCGCCCGCAAGTGCTCCGGCTGCTACACGCATGGCTGCGTTCATGAGCTTGGGAGAGGTCTGTGCTCGGTCGATGTCGTCGATCTGGAAGTTGAAGCACTTGGCCTGGTCGATGATCAGCTCACGCACATCGTCGGAAAGGGTCTGGGGGGTGGAAAGGTCGGTGTCCTTGGTGTAGTTGCTGATGTTGATCGCGCCTACGCCGCAGATCTTGACCGAGGAGCCGCGACTGCGAATGTCGCCCTCAAACTCGCGGTTACAATGCTTGACGGCGATGTACTGGCGGTCAAGCTCGGTGTAAAGATTTTCGCTCCATACGGTGGGAATAAAGTTTTTGATTGCCATAGGTTTTGTTTCCTTTCTTTTTTGAAAAATTTTTTGTTAATGTTTTTGGTTTTTTGTTTTTTGGAGGGATTAGGGGGTGGGGGGAGAGTCTGCTCTGAAATACTGCTACGTCGAAGGTTTCGTTACTTCTTTGCTTGACCAAAGAAGGGCGGTACTAACTGATGTTGGTGCTACATCAAAGGTTTCGTTCCTTCTTTGCTTGCCCAAAGAAGGAACCGAAGAAACGGCACGCAAGAGGGGGAGGCGCGTCCGCCGTGCGGCCGCTTGATCTCCCCCTCTCACGACTCTCCCCCTCTGAGGGCGAGATTTACAAATTCTACGCACGACGTATCTGCTTCGCAAAGGGATTGTTCCTGCTACGCATCGTGGTTAGGGGTGCTATGCTTTTGTCGTTGGGTCGCGCCTCCGCGCGAAAGATTTGGACAAGTGCCTTACCTTACTTGCTTATGATTTTGTTGCTTTCGACATCCTTGGATGACCAAGCTATACATGACACTATCTTCCTTTTGTTGGGGGCTGCCATGTGTATCATATTCGGAAATTCATACCAATTATATGGCTATGACGAACATAACCACATTTAAAAATTAATACCAACAATATGACGAGCACTGCCGTATTAAAAATTAGCACAAATAATATGGCAGTATAGCCAAATTGAAAAATTAGCATCAATAATATGGTGAGCATTACCGAATTGAGAAATTCGCGCCAACAATATGGCGAGCACAGCCGTATTAAAAAATCAGCATAAACAATATGGCGTCCGTCAGGGTAACTCAAAAAAAGTTAATCTCGCGCACCCAAGGCTACGAAAGGGGCAGAGCACCCTGTCCTAAATTGCGCTGTGATGAATAAAATCCGCGCGGAGCAGTTACATAGAACGTGTCTATTATTATATCCCGCCCAAAGCAAGAGGGGAGAGTCGAGAGAGGGGGGCATCCAGCGAAGCGGCCCCCCTCTTTCGGGCCGTTTCTTTGGGGAGGTGCGAAGCAACTCCTCTTTCTCTTGGGCAAGCAAAGAAAGAACGAAAACTTTATTTCCGCACTAACTTCAGTTAGTGCCTCTTTTTAAAGCAAGCAAGGAAAAAACTTTCGCATCGCACAAATTTCATTTCAGCGCATCATTTTCCCCCCCTTCCCCCCCACTCAACTCCAATGTCTCATGGACTCCAAGATCCTCGAGTAATTTTCCCGCACCTCACGGGGAGACATTCCCCTCACCTCATCGGGGGAAAGAAACTCCTCTCCCGCCGCGTCAGCGCGCCCCCATGATCCACCCGCATTTTTGCGGTTAGCCACTTCAGCCGCATCCCGGCGAAGCCTCTCTCTCCTCTCCCACAGCGCGTAAGCCGCCTCAAGTGCCAGTCCGCCGCGCACCTCTTCCCAGACCGCGTCGGGAATGTCACCCTCCGCCACCTCGGGATACAAAGCGCGAAATTCCTGCGTCAGCACCATAGCCTCCCGCGCCGCCTTTCCGCGAGACACCACCAGCTCTTTCAGCTCGGCAAGCTCTCGCCTCAACTCGGTCAGCGCATCGGCTTCGTTGGGGTCGGATGATTCGATCGGCTCCTCACCGACCGTCTCCTCCAACGCCTCCGACACCTCTGTCGGCATTTCGACCTCGTCCATCACACCTCACCTCCTTTCTCACACATCGCACGCAGACGGTCCTTCTCCACCAGCAAGGCATCGGGCAGTCCGGACACATACTGTGCCGCCGTGATGTACCCACCCGACAACAGCTTGTCAAGAACGGACAACACCGCCGACTCACTGTAGCGAGAGGTATCCTTCACATCCACCCTCGCGCGGACAAGACAGCCGCGAAGAGCCGAGAGACCCGTGCGTGCCATCGGAGCGCCGTCCTCTCCGAGATACGGAATAAGACGTGACTCGGAATAGTAGGCACACATCATGTCCACCCAAATGCCCGCCAAATCCTCCAAGCAGGTCGCAAGCGCCATCGTCACCTGCTCCAATGCCATGCGGGAAGACTCCTTGAGCACCAAGATCGCACTGGTGTTGGTCGGATCGATGTTGCCCAGTGCCGTCTCGGTGGCACCCGCCAGCTCCTTGGTGGAAGCAACTACCGTGTCGATCAGGTCGAGATACCCCGACTGCATATTGCCTGTCCCCACAACGGAGACCGCATCGGACACATTCGTCGCTCCCATGACCGCGATGGCCTCACCGACCTCGTTGCTCCATTCGGGAATGCGGCTCTTGTCGTAGATCACCTTGGAAAAGGCCGTGTCTGTCATGTGCTTCATCACCATGGCATAAGCCATATTGATGTATTGTTGATTTGGCACCATGCCGCTGATGGGCGACGTGCCGTGGAAGCAATTTTTGGTGGGCAGCCAGTTGAAATAGGCGATGGGATAACGGTGCATATCGGTCTTGACCGTGCGGATCACATGATCGCGCACCGATTTTTCAAAGACCACACGTCCGTCCTCGCGCCAGAATTTGATCAGATAGGTGGCCTTTCCGTCACCTCCGTCCTCCAGCTCCGAGACCGCCAGATCGCCCGATGCCCCGTCGGTGTCGTTGTCTGCCGTGATACGCATTCGCTCTGCCAAAGTCGCGCCGTTCTCCTCGGCCTCGCGGCGCAGAGAAGCCACACTCGCTCGCCCCGCCACAATGACGTAATCCTGCGATTGAATGTCCGCGCGGTTCATATCCGAGACGAACAGATTGACGCTGTCCACCGTCTGAACGCCAATGTCGCCGCGAAAGACGCCGTCGCCCTCGGCCTCGGTATCCCAATAGCACATCAGCACGCCGTCGCCCGAAAGCGCTGCGTCCAGAAGAAGAGAGTAGATCAGACTGTCCATTTTGCACCGTTCCCAACGGTAGCGTGCGTTGCCGGTCAAAAGCTCCAATGCGCGCTTGACTGTGCGGACATTGACCGCCCGTCCGTTGAATGGCAGATTTTCGTCGGTGTAGCTGATGGCATAATGCTCCGAGGCTACGGTGCAAACCAAATAATCGGTGATTCTGCGGATCATATTAAAGATCGGTCGCGGTAGGTTTTCTACCGATGTGCCTCTCCATTGATCCCCGCGGTAAAATCTTTCGTTGCGGCGTACGGTTTCGTAAAGTCCCAGTTGCCGTTTGAAGTTTTTTCCGGCTTCGTATTGCCGCCATGTGGCGGTGGCATTTGATTGTTTCATTTTTTCTCCTTTTATTTTTTTGCTATGTCACAATAAATGGTTGATTTTTACAAATTTTGATTTATCGGTGAGTTTGCGGAGATATAGCCGTTCCCGGGAACCCGTAGGGGCGCGCATTGCGCATCCGCCTTGAGCCAACGGTGACCGTTCATTTTGGACGACCGATGGTCGCCCCTGCGGAGGCTGCACGTTGCAATCGACACCCAATTTGTCCGAATTTCTTTCCAAAAATTCAGCCATTTGATGTGACAGAGCCTATTTTTTATTGGGGGATGGGGGAAGTAAGAAGTAAGAAGTAAAAAGTAAAAAGTAAGAAGTAAGGATTAAGGATTAAGGATATGGAAAGGACATTGTTTGCTGAACCTTTGTCGGGTTGCGTTCCTTCTTTGTCGGTTCCAAAAACAATATCATCTCCACATTCCCGACCAACGCCGATCACGCCCCTCTTCCGTGCACACACAAACGGAAGAGCCTCTTCCGCCCTCGCCCCACGGCAAACACACTCAAAGAGACCCTCCGAAACCGCGCCGTACCGACAGGTGCATCATAACAACACACCCCCTCCGTATCCGCGCGGAAGGTCACTTCATTGAGAAGACCGCCGTCCTTGAGCACGACCCACATCTCGCCGCCGTCCAGATCCGCCTCCGCAGCCAGACGCACCGCGCGCTTCAACCTCTCGCTGTCACCGAGATCCATGGCGCGGCTCTCAAAAAAGCCCACGATGTCACGTTTGCCAAAGCTGCCGTAGTCGCAGGTCAGATCCGAGTGGAACAAGAAGATCTCCCTTCCCCTCCAAAATCCGATCCGTCCGCCCACATCCAGCATCCCGTCCGCAAAAATGTCCGTGTAACAGTACCAACAAGACGATCGGGTGTTGTAAACAAATACCAACCCCTTCTCATCCCCCGGTCGATACACCCAAATCTCATCCGAAACGGGCAGATAGCACATCCGCGCACCGCAGAAATATTTCTCCGACACACACGCCGCAATGCCGTCGGACAGTCGCTCCACGCGACACCCCCGTGCAAGGTCGGACTCCAAATCCCAGCGCACCAAGCCTCCCGACCAAAGTGTCACGGGCACGTCACCGTCGATCGAGAGCACCCCGCCGAGGGAGCCGCACCCCACCGTCTGTGACAGCGGTCGGATGGCGATTCCTTCCCCGGACAGATCGCCCGCATTCAGATCCTCGGTCATCCAAGCACCGCCTGCGGTGCAGATCATCATACCGTCTCTCACACGCATCACCGCAGTAATGGCCTGTCGATCCTGAAAGAAGGTAGACGAGCCGCGCGGAAAATACAACGAACCGGAATCGGGGTAGTCCTTCTGCGCCACCGCCAAGGATGCCTCCCCCACGGGCTCGGATATGTAAAGCAAGGACGGATCGTCACCGCCGTACAGAAAGATTCGTCCGCGGTCAAAGCTGTCGTACTTTGCCGCCCGCTTGCAGGAACGCAGAAGCGCATCGTGCCAATAGCTGTAGTCCAGTGTCAGACAGACCGTCACCGTGTCATCCAAGGGGACACAGCCCGCCGAGCCGAAATCGATCACCGTGCCATCTTCCGACAGCTTATATTCCGAGGAGACAAAGAGATAATCCCCGTTGCAGATCCTGTCCACCGATGCCGCCTTGACCCCCAGATAAAGCCGACGGAAGCCCTCCTCGCACCGATAGCGAATGCGCACATGACACGACAGCAGATTGATGGGCTCGCAGATCTCTCCCGCCGCCGCATCCACCGCCCAGCCGTCGCCGTACAAAGGCACATAGCCCTGTACCTCCGCAAGCGAGACACCGCCGCCGTAGCGATAGATCTCCGCGCCGTCCGTCAGGTACAAGCTGCCATCGTACTCGAAAAAGCAGATCTCCCCCTCGGACGTCCCCAACATCTCGGCGCTCTGTACCACACCGTTTTCGGGCGAAATGAGATACAACATCGTTCCCGCCACTGCCAGCAAGAAGTCTCCTTCTGCTCCGTGTACCGCATGAACACCTCGCACCGTGTCGCCAAGGTCGGTCAAGATCTTGTAACCGTTACGCGTGCAGAGCGAGCCATCGGACAGGACCTTGAAATTTTTCATCTTGAGCGCCGCCCCGCCGTCCCCGAGAGGTGTGGTGGTGTCAAGCCCCAAAAATTGGGAGATCTCCGCGACATAAGCCGCATTTTTATGTTTATTGGTTGCCATTTTTCTTTCCTTTCTGAACATTCAACAAATCAATCCCATATCGTCCGACGGACGCGTGGGAAGAGAAAATCCTCCTCTTCCGGCTCGGGTCTTCGGATCCGACTCATCAACGCATACCGCAAGGCCTCGGGCGCATGGGTGATGGCGTGAGGCTGATCGGACGCATCCTCCGCGCGAACCGAATCGAACAGCAAAGAGCTCATGGAGTGGATCAACTCACCGCACCCCCGACAAATGCGAAGCCCCATGCCCCCCGCAGGCGGCGAAAGATACTCTCGCACCACGCGCCACCCCGCCACCCGACGGTCGTCCGCGGCCACCATGGGCGGCATCCCCGACACCGCCTGCATGATCTCCACACCGCTCCGTCCGCTGTCCTGCCGTCGGGTCCAAAGATCGGGGGAAGCCACAGCATATTCGGGTTGAAATTTTCCAAATTCCCCCACTATCCTGCTCGCCGCCTCCCCAATCGTTAAATTCGGAAGGCAAATCTCCTTTAAAACACACACCGATTCCCCACTTACCCCCAAAAGCAGTGCTGCCAGCATATCAAAGCCGTAATCGAGAGCCACAAAGTAACGAAGACCTGTGGGGATCTCCGCCTCCCCGACCACATGACGCGACACATCGAACTCGGGAAAGAACTGTCCCTCAAAGATGTCCCACCGTCCGTAAAGCCATGCGTCGCGCAGTTTGGGAGGCAACAGGCGCAACCGCTCCGCGTAGTCGGGATCCTGCGCCATCAGCACCTCGTTGTCGGTGACCAGTGCGCGGATAAAACGGTAGTCCTCCGACCGTTCCCCCTCGCGGTAATCGCGGTCAATAAACAACCTTTTTACCCACCCATGCCCCACTCCGCCCGGATTACAGGTCAAATACATTCGTTTTGGGTATCCGTTGGCACCACGAAGGCACGCACTCAAGGCAGAAAACTGTCTCTCGGTCAGTTGCGTCGCTTCATCCAGCGCGATCACGTCATATTCCTGACCTTGGTACCGCAGCAGATCCCTGTCCGACGCGCAGTATCCGAAGAAGATCTTGCTCCCATTGGGCAACGAAAAGCACTTTTCCCCCTCGTTGTACTGCAAAAATCCGCCGTACTCTGTTAAAAATTGCGACAGGTGATTGCCCTTCAGCTCCACCATTGTCCGTCTGACCAGCAAGCATCGAATTCCTGCGTACCGCAAGCACAGCCCGACCAGCTTCCGACGCAGTGCCCACGACTTACCGCCTCCTCGCGCTCCGCCGTATGCTGTAAATCGTGCTCTGGAAGCGAAGAACTCGGCTTGCTTTTTGTTGGGTCTTCCTTTGATGATCATAAAGTTTCTTTCGCCTGCGGGCGGGGGGAGGTCGCTTTTTTGAAAAAAAGCTCCGCAAAAAACTTTTGTTTTGCGCTTTTGCGGATGTTTGTGCGAACATGGTGCATTCCGTGGGGGAATCGTTATGTTGGCACAAGCTTCCGTGTGGGGCGTGTACTTTTTTGTGGAAGGTGTTTTCAAAAAGCGAGTTTCCTATGCTCGCAGGAGCGTTATCCTCCGTCCTCGAAAATATCGTGTTCAAAAACCAGTTGGATCTCCCCGGACTCGCAGGTATGGTTTGGTGTGGGGGGATCACCGTACCCCAGTCGTTTTTTTAAGTAGGGAGCGACCAGTGAGGCGGAGACTCCGGAATTGAGAGCCTCGTCTTCGAACATGGTACAGATGATGCTGTATTCTTCGGGGAAACGGGTTTTTCCGCGTTCGAAGGTGTCGATGCCCACGCCGAGGAGTCGGCAGAAGCCTGCCAGATTGGCAAACCGTCCGCGGCTTTTGCTTCCGATCGGCTGGTCGGCGCAGCTTGCGATGTATTCTTTTGCTTGCTTGATCAGGGTTTCCGGGGTGTCCCAGATCGACGGTCGGGTTTCTATTCCATGGCTATCACCTCCTCGGTAGGGCTATTTTACGATATAAAAGGGTGCCAAACAGTGCCATTTAGTGCCA